>JAILAI010000289.1 GCA_024681705.1 Prevotella sp. | reverse complement strand
CGAAAAGTCGGTTGAGCAAAACTGGCGCTTTTGATCATCGAAATTGGCGCTTTTGATGACCGAAACTGCCGCTTTTGGTCATCGAAACTGCCGCTTTTGATTCAAAAAATCTAGATTTTTTTGTCAAGAAAGCGGAATTTTTGGCTCAAAAAAATGTCGGCAAATTTGTAATAACTTGACAATCAGCAAGTTAAGCCTAATCGCTGAGAATGCCGTATTTTGGTGCTTCAGAACTTTTGATTGAGAATTTTTAAATCTCCGTGTTAAGAAAGGCTTGGTTGATTGTGAAAAAGTGTTTTGATGTAGGTCGTCGGTGGTTTCGCTCATGTGATGGATGTGATTTTTCTTCATCGGTTGAATTATTTGTTGATTCTTCCACCTTATATATTTTATATAATTAGACCGTCTGTGTAACTTTTGTCTAGAAAAAGTGTATTTTGGTGTACAAACGTAATCGTTTACGCCAAAGTTGTATTCATTTGTAGCCGAAATGTATCTAAAATACAAAAATGGTGAAAAAAAACACCCCTAAACGCTTGTCGTATTTAAGAAAAATTGTATATTTGTAGCCGAAAGGTATACAAAATGCGAAAAAGCACTACATATACACCGCCGAAATAACATAGATAACCCAAACCCTAACCAAAATCATTGCTCTTTAAATGAACCGGGGATATCAAGTGCGAGGATTGGAGGAGATTGACCTGTCTCTGACATGATCAGCACTCTATGTGAAATCAGAAATATGAATCAAAACAATAGTATTTAAGCATTAACAAATGAAAATCGCATGGTGCATTCGTGCATCTTGCAAGTGTGCATTAACATGGATTACTCTTAGCATTTAATAATTATTGATCAGATGAAGAAATGTAGAAAATTTTATCTCTTCGGCATCCTGGCGTTCTTATGCCTGATGCCTGATGTGGCATTTGCCCAGAGTCTGACAGCAGAAGGCACGGTAACGGATGAGACGGGAGAACCGTTGATTGGCGTTTCCGTGGTTGTACAAGGTCGTGGAGTAGGTGCCATTACTGACATGGACGGCCACTTCCGCATTCAACAGGTGGAACGCGGCCAGACCCTTGAGTTCTCTTATGTGGGTTACCTGACGCAGACGCACAAGGTAACAGGTCAACGCATCAACGTTAGCTTGAAGCCCGACCAGAAGAATCTGGACGAGGTTGTGGTGATCGCCTATGGCCAACAGAAGAAGGTGACCATTACGGGTGCCGTCTCGGCCGTGGGTGGTGAAGAACTGCTGAAAGCGCCGGTGGCCAGTGTGGCTAACGCCTTGCAAGGTAAGCTGCCCGGTATGTCGGTGGTGCAGCCTTCAGGTATGCCTGGTGCCGACGAACCCGTCATCCGCGTGCGTGGTGTAGGCTCGTTGAACAGTGCCGAACCACTGGTTCTCGTCGACGGTGTGGAGCGTCCGTTCGGACAGCTCGACCCGAATGAAATCGCCGACATCTCCATCCTGAAGGATGCTTCGGCAACGGCCGTGTTCGGTGTGCGAGGCGCCAATGGCGTTATTCTCGTCACCACGAAGCGCGGTACGCCCGGTAAGGCCTCGGTGACCGTCTCGGCAAGTACAGCTGTTCAGCAGATCTCGAAGTTCGTAGATTTCGCTGACTCCTATACCTATGGAAGAATGTGGAACTACACTCGCATCACCGACACACTGCCCATGAGCGAGTGGCCCGGAAGTTCCTATATCTCTGACTACACGCCTTACGCTGACACGGGCATCCGCTTCAGTCAGGAGGTGATGGAGCATTTCCGCACAGGCGACATGCCCGTTACATTCCCCAATACCGACTGGATTGAGTACATGATGAACGATGCCGCATGGCAGGAGCAGGTGAACGTGAATGTGAACGGAGGTACAGAGAAGATGAGATACTTCGTCTCTGCTGGTTTCCTGAATCAGAATTCACTCTTCAAGACCTTCTCTGATAATAAGGATGAAACCTTTAAATACAATCGATTCAACTATCGTGCCAACTTAGACATCGACGTTTCTAAGTACAGCCAGCTCGCTCTGACGCTGGGTGGACGTGTGCAGAATCGTACCACGATGGGTGGTGGTGAGGCATTCCTCTTCCGCTATCTGCAGGGAGCTACTCCATACGCTGGTATCGGTGTCGACGACCAAGGCCGCCACATCGTTGCCGATGAAAACCTCGTGGGTCCCTACGACCGCGATGCCCTGTCGAACTACTATGACCTGGGTTTCGTGAACGAGAGCACCAACGTGCTGAACCTCGACCTCCAGTACAAACTCGACTTGAGCTTCCTCACTCCGGGTTTGGACTTCAAGGTCAAGGGCTCTTACAACACCGACTATACCGCACGTAAGAATCGCGAGAACGGATTTGGTACTGGCGTCACATACGTGGCCACCATCGTCGACGGACAAGAAGTGCTCCGCAAGGAAGGCGTCACCTGGCCGATTCCATATAGCGAAGCCAAGTGGGGAAATCGCAACTGGTATGCTGAGGCAAGTTTCAACTATGCCCGTAAGTTCGGCAAGCACAACGTTGGCGCGCTGTTGCTTTACAACCAGAGCAAGACCTATTATCCTTGGGATTCCGACGGCAGCCTCTATCAATCGATTCCTAAAGGCTACGTAGGACTCGTGGGACGCGTGACCTACGACTATGACACACGCTACATGATTGACTTCAACATCGGTTACAACGGTTCTGAGAACTTTGCCGAGGGCAAGCGCTACGGTACGTTCCCATCGTTCTCCGTAGGTTGGATTCCTTCGAGCGAGAAGTTCTGGGAGCCCATGAAGAACATCATCGGCTATCTGAAACTTCGCGGATCGTGGGGTAAGGTAGGTAACGACAACACCAACGGTGCCCGCTTCCTCTATCTGCCCGGTGCATGGCAGTTCTTCCAGGGTTCAATGACGGAGAATGGACACGACAGAGGAGCCAACTTCGGTACGAGCGGCAACTGGTTGCAGGCCGTGAAGGAGCTCACCGCTGGTAACCCCAATGTGACTTGGGAAACCGCTACAAAAATCAACGTCGGTTTGGATGCCGCCTTCTTGAGAGACCGCCTGACCGCCAACCTCGACCTCTTCTGGGAAGACCGTAAGGATATTCTGGTGTCGAACGCTTCGTTGCTTCCGGCAGTAACCAGTCTTCCGTCGAGCTACGTCAACGAGGGTCGCGTGAAGAATCACGGTTACGAGCTGACCTTGAAGTGGGCCGACAAGATTGGAGATCTGAGATATTCTATCAGCCCCAGCATAGCCTTTGCCAGAAACAAGGTGATTGAGATGCTCGAGGTGCCGCCCATGTACGACTATCTGAGCCGCACCGGTCTGCCCGTAGGCCAGCGCTTCGGCTACGACCTCTTCGAGTTCTATCAGGAGGGCACCGAGCAGCGCTATAAAGAACAATATGGTGTAGACATGCCCGATCAGGTGACCGAATTGAAATATGGTGATGCTGTCTATGTCGACTTGAATGGCGACGGTATCGTAGACCAGAACGACCAGAAGCCGCTCGGTTATACCGATAACCCCGAAATCACCTGGTCTGTCAATGCTAACCTGAACTGGAAGGGATTCGACTTCTCGATGCTTTGGGTAGGTGCCGACAACACCAGCCGCCAGTTGGGAGGCTACTTCCAGACGTTCGGTTCAACCGATACATCGGCATTGGCACAGTGGGTAGCCGACAACTCTTGGACGGAGGACAATCCTGGTGCCATCTTACCACGTATCTCGTTCGCTAACCGCGTTCACAACATGCGTACTTCGCAAGCGTGGATCATCGATGCAAAATACGTGCGTCTGAAGAACTTGGAGCTTGGCTATTCGTTCAACAAACCCAAGTGGTTGCCATTGCTCAACTATGTGAGACTCTATGTCTCAGGACAGAACCTGCTGACCTTCGCCGACTTCAAGGGTAACGACCCCGAGGCTCCAGGCTCAGGACTTGAAGGCTACGGTGTACGCTATCCTATGACACGAGTGTATAATTTTGGCGTACAAGTGAACTTCTAAAGAATTGAAATATTGAAGATTATGAAAAAGATATTTATTTACATATTGGCCCTGGGGATGACGACCAGCATCTTCACGGCTTGTGTCGACGATTTTAATGTGGGTGATGCTTTCCTTGAGAAGGCTCCTGGTGTCGACGTGAATATCGACACGGTGTTTTCCAAGGCCGAATATACCCGCAATTTCCTGTGGACTGCTTACGGACAGATTTATTGCACCTACACTCGCGGAAACATGATGAATGGTGCGCCCATCGACGTGCTTTCCGACTCATATCATTGCTATGTAGGATGGGGCGGACCTAAGCAGAGCTACTATACCGGAAGTCTGACTGAGGATGCTCAGGATACCGACAATGGTAACTATCAGGGAAAATTCTCTTATTCGACGAAAGGCTCCGACCGTGTGTCTATCTATGAAACCGTTCGTAAGTGCTGGCAGATCATCGAGAATATCGATCGAGTGCCCGACATGACCGAGACGGAAAAGAGCTGTCTGCGTGGTGAGGCCTATACGATTATGGCTAGCCGCTACTACGATGCATTCCGCAACTTCGGCGGTCTGTGCCTCGT
>JAILAI010000231.1 GCA_024681705.1 Prevotella sp. | reverse complement strand
GTGACAAGACCACAGGCAGGGGTGGAGCGAAGCGGAACCCCTGATAGCGACAACACAGAAACAGTAGCGCCGAAGGTGCGACACAATACGAATGCTACACCATTTCAAGGTCAGAGGGGGCTTGTCAAGTGGCAAAAGTCGAAAATATGGAGCTAAAAATATGTTTAGCGGACAGTAATAATTCCATATGTTTACCGGTCAACACTAAAAGAAAACACATGAACAACAATTATAACTACAACAATGTTCTGCCACCGAAGGCGATGCTTTAGAACGTGGAATGGGGTGTTTTAGAGTTATGAACGAACCTTTTTTATCCGGATTGGAGATAAAAACTACTTTTTTTCATTAGAATTGCGTTTAACACCTACCGACCTACCATGACCACTCGCAAACGCCTATATATAAAGGGGTAGGTCTATGGTAGGTGTTTCGACAACACCTACCATAGACCTACCATAGCTAAACCCCGACTATATCATGTTTTGGGAATGTGAGAATGTACTCGTTTTGCTCTGTTTTTCTCATGTTTTAAATGATAAATATCAATTATAAATATATTTATTAGTTAACTGAATTAAAATTAACGAAAATAATTAACAAATTTGTAGCTAAGAATGTCATAAGTTATTATCTTTGCATCGTCATTCGTAATCATACGTTTGACAAGAAGCAATGAAAGTAAGAACGATTTGGATCATAGCTATCGTGATGGGGTTCAGTTTTCTGGCCCTGCTCTTCCTCCAGCTGAAGTACATCGATGAGATGGTACAGATGAAGAAAGCGCAGTTTGACGAGTCGGTGAACAAAGCTCTCTATCAAGCCTCGCGAAACCTTGAACTGAACGAGACGCTGCGTTATTTGGAGAAGGACGTGAACGAAACTGAGCGCAGGTCCTACCAAAAAGATTCTATAGGTACGCGTACGGGTGGTCCCGACGGTTCGGAGCAGGAGAGCCATCAGTTCTCGGTGATGGGCAAGGATGGTACCGTCTACTCTTCTTTCGAGCTGAAGACCATTGCTACGAAGCCCTCTTCGATGCCGAAGGCGATGATTCTACGCAACGACAAGAACACGATCTCGGAGGCTAGAAAGTCGATGAAGGAGATTCTCCGCAACCGTTACGTCTACCAGAAGGCATTGCTCGACAAGGTCGTCTATAGCATTCTCTACACGGCATCGGACAAACCGCTGAAGGAGCGCATCAACTTCCGCATGCTCGACCAGGATATCAAAGCCGAGCTGATGAACAACGGTGTGAACATTCCCTATCATTTTACGGTGTCTACGCTCGACGGTCGCGAAGTGTATCGTTGCCCCGAATACTCCGAGGAAGGTGAGGAATACAGCTATAGTCAGACGCTCTTCCGCAACGATCCACAACAGAATGCAGGCGTCGTAAAGCTTCACTTCCCGCAGATGGACACCTATATCTTCTCTTCGGTGCGGTTCGTCATTCCTTCGGTCGTGTTCACGGTAGTTCTGCTCGTCACCTTTATCATCACATTGGTATTGGTGTTCCGTCAGAAGCGTCTATCGGAAATCAAGAACGACTTTATCAATAATATGACCCACGAGCTGAAAACGCCAATTGCCAGTATCTCTCTGGCGGCACAGATGCTCAACGACGATAGTGTGACAAAGAGTCCAACTATGATGCAACATCTGGGAGGCGTCATCAACGACGAGTCAAAGCGACTTCGTTTCCTCGTGGAGAAAGTGCTCCAGATGTCGATGTTCGACCGTAAGAAGGCTGTCTTCAAGCAAAAGGAACTCGATTTGAACGAAATGGTAGAGAGCGTGGCCAACTCCTTTGCCTTGCGTGTGGAACACACTGGAGGAAAGATATATACAGACATTGGTGCTATCGATTCGGCCATTTATGTCGATGAGGTGCATTTCCAGAATGTCCTCAACAACTTGCTCGACAATGCCGTGAAATATCGCAAACCCGACCAGCCGCTGAATATCTGGTTGAAGACGTGGAACGATAAAGATCACCTCTATCTCTCGGTACGCGATAGCGGTGTAGGCATCAAGAAGGAGAACCTGAAGAAGGTGTTCGACAAGTTCTACCGCGTTCATACCGGCAACGTGCACGACGTGAAGGGCTTTGGCCTCGGTCTGGCTTACGTGAAGAAAATCGTGGAATTGCACAAAGGCGAGATTCACGTAGAGAGCGGTGGAAAGATTGACGGCACGAAGTTCACCATCAAACTTCCTGTACTTAGGCAGGAGTAGGGGAGAAAGACCCTGAGAAGAGACAACGGTCCAACTCGAAGAGAACCCTCAAAGAATTATTCTTGAATACGAAATAAATAGTAATAACAATCCGCTTGCCACCAAACTCCCACAAACCGGCAGGCACTGCCTCGACAACGAGGTAGCGGGAGGTAGAAAGAATTATGGAAGAGCCATTGAAAATCTTGTTGTGCGAAGACGACGAAAATCTCGGAATGCTGCTTCGCGAGTATCTTCAGGCCAAGGGCTACAATGCTGAGCTCTGTGTAGACGGTGAGGCTGGTTATAAGGCCTTCCTCAAGACGAAGTTCGATATCTGCGTGCTCGACGTGATGATGCCTAAGAAGGACGGCTTCACACTGGCACAGGAAATCCGTCAGGCCAATGCTGAAATCCCCATCATCTTCCTCACTGCTAAGACCTTGAAGGAAGACATTCTCGAAGGCTTCAAGATTGGTGCCGACGACTACATCACCAAGCCTTTCTCTATGGAAGAGCTCGTGTTCCGTATTGAGGCCATCCTGCGCCGCGTACGTGGAAAGAAGAACAAGGAGAGCACACTTTACCACATCGGTCGCTTCACTTTCGACACTCAGAAGCAGCTGCTCACCATCGGTGAGAAGCAGACAAAGCTCACCACGAAGGAGAACGAACTTCTGGCCCTGCTCTGCTCGCACGCCAATGAGATTCTTCAGCGTGACTTCGCCCTGAAGACCATCTGGATCGACGACAACTACTTCAACGCACGTTCAATGGACGTCTACATCACCAAGCTTCGCAAGCACCTGAAGGATGACGACCAGATTGAAATCATCAACATTCACGGTAAGGGCTACAAGCTCATCACTCCCGATGTTGACTAAGACGTGAAGCGTCTATGCACACATAATGAAGGCTGCACTTCCCATTTGGAGGCGCAGCCTTCTTTCTTCTTATTCTGATGATTCAAGGATCGAACACCTACCCTTAATATTTACCCCGTTTCTTCACCGAGTAAACGCGCCACCAAGCCCCAGCAAGAACCAATGCAAAGGCAATGAACTGAACCCAGTTCACTTCTGTCCACCCTGCCAAGAAACTAATGACAAAGAGCAATATACCTGCTATTATGAGTAACCATCCGAGGTTCTCCATCAGTCTTTTCTTCATTTTCCTTTTCTTTTTTCTGGCGGCAAAAATACAAAAAATATCGTTTCCTGCCTAAGAATACCGCATCTTTTTGGTTGAAAAGAAATTGATGCACCTCCACTGACGAAGGACTCATGGGGTAGGGCGTCTGTTTATCTTATTCCGCTTTCTCTCGTTAAGAATTGCTTAAAATTCCGGAAATGCTTTCCTGAATCGACTTTATTTCTTATCTTTGTCGGCACTATGAGCAAGAAACTACAACAAAAGGAAACGAAAACACAACCTGACGACCGCGTGAGACTCTATCCCGA
Organism: Prevotella sp.; assembly: GCA_024681705.1. Taxonomy (GTDB): domain Bacteria; phylum Bacteroidota; class Bacteroidia; order Bacteroidales; family Bacteroidaceae; genus Prevotella. The sequence continues at coordinate 4,435 of JAILAI010000231.1, read as the reverse complement.
CGGCAAATATCGGTGGGTGTATGAGGTGCCAATGTTGCGCAATCCTTCTATTCTGATTGATGTGTACAAGGTGTTGGGCATCAGTTTCGGCATTGTGTGGCTCTTTGTTATCACGCTGATTGGTTGCGATGGTGATTTGGATTTGAAAACGTTTGGAAGTTTCACGTCAGGTTTTCTACTCCTGATTCTTTTCTTTTTTGTGCTCGGCTATGTGGCCTATTTCATTCTAGCCTGGTCTTACGGCTGGAAATATGTGGTGCTTTTCATTCTCGACGAGAAGGAAGTGGTGCATCAGCAGATGCCTCGCCAGGTGAAGAAGTCTCAGGTGTTAAATGATTTGGTGATTCTGGCTGGAGCTTTGTCAGGGCGTCCTGGGGTGGCAGGTGCTGGTTTTCTTGCTCAGTCGCGCACATCGTCAACCTCAGTTTTGGCCAACGTGAAAAAAGTCATTCCGTGTCGTCGTATGAATCTCATCAAGGTAAACCAGCTTCTGAACAAAAACCGCGTGTTTGTTTGCGATGAGGATTACGACTTTGTGTTCAATTTCCTTTGTAAGCATTGCACCAACGCGAAGATAAAGTAGTAGCGCTCGCATCGTCTTCGTCATCATAGAAAGTGGTCCGTTGGAGTTGTTGAGACGCAAAAACGGAGCCTCCCACTTCTCTGGAAGTTCAGGAAAATCTAGAATGTTTAGTAGCTTTATCTGTGAATAAATGACAAAAAACGGTGCAAAAGAGCAAAAAACATTCACGTAATTTCTTGTTTTACAATATTTTTAGTACCTTTGCACCCGCTTTTCGAAGCAAGTATTAATTTTAATTTTTCAAACAACAAATGAATCATTACGAAACCGTTTTCATTCTGACTCCCGTTTTGTCTGATGAACAGGCAAAGGAAACGGTCGCTAAGTTCAAGAAAATTCTCACCGATAATGGTGCTGACATTGTGAACGAAGAGGCCTGGGGACTCAAGAAGATGGCTTATGCTATTGAGAAGAAATCCACAGGTTTCTATTTCCTGATGGAATTCAAGGCTGAGCCCGAAGTTATTAAGACATTGGAGACTGGATACCGTCGCGACGAGAAGGTGATCCGCTTCATGACCGTTAAACTCGACAAGTACGCATCGCAGTACGCTGAAAAGCGCCGTGCAAAGCTTGGCAAAAAAGCAGAAGAGGAGGCATAATTATGGCAGAACAGTCTGAAATCCGTTATCTCACCGCTCCTTCTATCGACACGAAGAAGAAGAAGTATTGCCGTTTCAAGAAGAGTGGCATCAAGTACATCGACTACAAGGATCCCGAATTCCTGAAGAAGTTCCTCAACGAGCAGGGTAAGATTCTTCCCCGCCGCATCACCGGAACATCTCTGAAGTATCAGCGCCGCGTGGCTCAGGCCGTGAAGCGTGCCCGCCAGATTGCACTGCTTCCTTATGTTACTGACATGATGAAATAATTAAAAGGAGGAATTGCATTATGGAAATTATTCTGAAGGAAGATATTATCGGCTTGGGTTACAAGAACGATATCGTGAACGTTAAGAACGGCTATGGCCGTAACTATCTGATCCCCCAGGGAAAAGGTGTCATCGCAAGCGAAAGCGCAAAGAAGGTGCTCGCCGAGAATCTGCGTCAGCAGGCTCATAAGCTGGCTGCCATCAAGGCTGCTGCTGAGGATCGCGCCAAGGCTCTCGAGGGTATTGCTCTGGAGATTGCCGCCAAGGTGTCTGCAACGGGTGTTACCTATGGTAGCGTAGGTGCTGCTCAGGTTGTTGCAGCTCTGAAGGAGAAGGGCATCGAGATCGATCGCAAGATTGTGACGATGACCGACGCCAAGAAGGTGGGCGACTACGAGGCTACCGTACACTTCCACAAGGAAGTTGAGGTGAAGGTGCCTGTAAAGGTAGTTGCTGAGAACCAACCCGAGGTTGTTGCTGAGGTTGAAGAGGCTCCCGCCGTTGTTGAGGAAGCTCCCGTTGAGGCTCCTGACTTCGAAGAGGAAGAGGCTCCCGCAGCTGAGTAAGAATCGTTTTTAATGCGTAAAGGTGTCTTTACGAAGACACCGCCAAACAGCGACATTTTTGCACTGTAAAGCAGCATTCAATAGAAATCCTGGACATCGAAAGATGTTCGGGATTTTTTTAATCCAAATAGGTTGTTAGGATTTATGTCTGTTGCCTCCTGTCTGTTTATTCGTAGTCGTCGATGACGTTGTTCACGAAGTCCATCATCGGTTTTCCCACTTTGAAGACTTTGACCATTTCGTCGAACCAACGGTCGCCCTCGAAGAATGTGTCGGGCACGCTTTTCCAACAGCAATAGTCTTTCATTCGCAGATATTCCACGAATTCGTAGTCGCGTGGGAAACCGCTTGGCGCCGATTTCAGACTTTCCAATCCGAAACCTTTTTCGTCGTCCCAGCTGCCAACGCCTGGTTTCCCGAAGAAGTTGACGAACTTTCTGCTCTCTACGATGGCACGCCAGTCGTCGATGTTTCCCATGATTTCGTTGCGGCACGAGGTGAGTATGTTCGTTGGCAACCAGTAACTGCCGATGGCTAGCAGACAATGACCGGGTTCCAAATGGATATAGTAGCCACCATGTAGCGACTTCTTGCCGCGAGCCGATATGTAGGCACCCAAGTGGTGCTTGTAGGGTGATTTGTCGGGCGAGAACCTCGTGTCGCGATAGAATCGGTAGGTACAGTCTTTCACCGCCAGATGGGCGATGCTCGAGTCGAACTCGGCGATGCGCCCGATGGCCAATTGCACTCCTTCCTCAAAGTCTTTTCTCACGGCGTCGTATTCGCCCTTATGCTCCTGAAACCAAGGGCGGTTGTTGTTGGCCGCCACATCCTTCAGGAATGTTATGATTCGTTTTGCTTGCATTTTCTATTGATTTGTTTTCGGGCAATTGCCTTTTGCATTTATTCCTTGTTCACCTTCGACCCCTTGAGTTGCTTGGGGCAGAACGCATCGAACGGACATTTGTCACACTGGGGTTGTCTGCTTTGGCAGATGTATCGACCGTGTAGCAACAACCAGTGGTGGGCATCGGCGCGATCTTCCTCGGCGATGTTCTTTTTCAGTTCCTCTTCCACTTTGGCAGGTGTGTTGGCCTTGGGCGGAACAAGCCCCAGTCGGTGGCTCACACGATAGACGTGCGTGTCAACAGCTATGGCGCTACGCCCGAAACCCACCGCCTGAATGACGTTGGCCGTCTTTCGTCCCACACCAGGAAGCTTCACCAGATCGCTCATTTCTTGAGGCACCTCGCCCCCGAACTGCTCCACAAGCATGCGCGACATATCCACCAGATGTTGCGATTTGGAGTTGGGATAACTCACGCTCTTCACGTATTCCAGCACCTCCTCCATCTCAGCTTGCGCCATTGACTTCGCGTCGGGGAAGCGATTGAACAGTGCGGGCGTCACTTGGTTGATGCGCTTGTCGGTGCATTGTGCGCTCAGCATGGTGGCCACCAAAAGCTGAAACACTGAACCGAACTCCAGTTCTGTGCTCACATGCGGCATGCGTTCGCGATAATAGTCGAGAACGGCCTCGTATCTTTCTTTGCGTTTCATAGCTGCAAAAATACGAAATAATGCTGAGACGAAGAAACGATTTGGGAAGATTAACGAAAAACCACCGGAAATATTGTTAAAGGAGTTTTCGCTGACAAACGCGTAAACAAGCGTCGATGTTTCAAAAGAATGTCGCATGTATGGAAGCATATCTTTCCAAAAATACTGAATAAAACTGAATTATAGGCAAAGAATGATGCATTGCTGATTATTTTTCGTAATTTTGCACTCAGATAAAAGTAACATTAAAGCAAGGAAAATGAAGAAACTGTTCATCATCTTGGCTGTGCTGTTGTCTGGATGGCAACAAGATGTCTCGGCACAGCTGGAGTTAACCGACATCACAAGGGGCGAGTGGCGTCCTGAATACCTGCGCACCGTAACGCCCTTGCCCGACGGCGAAAGCTACGCACAGATAAGTGCCGACGGCAACCGTGTGGAAAGCTATTCCTTCAAGACAGGCAAGCAGACGGCCGTGCTCTTCGACGTCAACGACACCAAGGGCGAGCATATCAGCGACTTCGACGACTACATCATGAGTCCCGACGGAAAGAAGATGCTCATCCAGACGCAGACGCAACGCATCTATCGTCGTTCGGCCACCGCCGTCTATTATATATATAATGTGGCGACCAAGCACATGGCAAAGCTCTCTGACTACGGTCCTCAGCAGTCGCCGGTGTGGAGTCAGGACGGTCTGCTCGTTGCCTTCGTGCGCGACAATAACATCCATTTGGTCAAGTTGCTCTACGATAATGCCGAGAGTCAGGTGACCAAGGACGGCAAGAAGAACGCCATCATCAATGGTGTGCCCGACTGGGTGAACGAGGAGGAGTTCGGTTTCAGCACCGCTCT
>JAILAI010000209.1 GCA_024681705.1 Prevotella sp. | reverse complement strand
ACAAAGACGCTAGCGGTCGCCGGACGCACTTGCCACACAAAAGCTCCTTATTTGGCGGGGCTTTCCTTTTCCTTCAGGTATTTCTCGTATTCGTCACCTTTGGCTTCATAATACTTATTGAAGAGCGCCTTGCCTTTCAACGTCAGTTCAATGCGATGACCATCGTACACTGGTCCCGTGCGTTCGTATTCTCCCTCCTCGGTTACGATATATTCCACGTAAGTGACGGAGCCATTCGGCGAAATGGTCTTTCCCTTTCTCGTCTCATTCCAGCGGTCCACATTCATGTCGCCCATGGAGTGTTCCCTGAAAAACGGAATGATTAGCTGATAGTCGTCCCCATCAATTTGTTTCGAAGATTTGTTCTTCACGGTGTAAATCGACTCACGCTTACTTGCGAAATAGTCACTACTTGGAATTTCATGAACGACCGTCAGGTTCTTGGCGAACTCTTTCTCGACATTTGCGACAAGCGTTGTCTCGAAGTCTTTGTCGCTCATCCGCTTGGCGAGTTCTACATCGGTCAATCCGTCTTTCCATTGTCCCGTCTTTTTGGCAAAGCCTACCGTTTGCTCGTCGAAAGCCAGCAGGCCATGCGAGGAGGTGACTTTCATGTTTCCTTCACCGTCTCTGACCACCGTGATGTCGGCACCATTTCCAAAACCAACGGTGAACTCGTTCTCCTTCTCCGTTTGGTTCACGCTGATGCTATCGGCGTTGAAGTTCAGGGCGAGGGAGTCGAAGAGTTCCACACCTTCGTAAACCTGTTTCAGGGAATCGACTTGGTTTTGCTTACTTTCTGGGCAAAGTCCTGAGCAAAAGCCTTCACTTGCTTCTGGGTGTCGTCACCACAGGAGACCAAAACGAACAATGCCAATAATGGCACTACGAAAAATGATTTCTTCATACTGATATGTTTTACTTGTTCTGACTAAATCGATGCGGTCGGTCAACGAGTATTCTACCCTCGGGGGAATCTCAGCATAGGCCTGACGGACTCTATTTACACAAGCTACACCAATCCAATCGCTTTCAGGAACCGCTTATCGTTCATCTGCTCGTTGGTAATGTATTCGCCATCGTGGAAGAAGGCGTAGGTCGTGATGGGCGTCGGTGCGTTTTGTGCATCCTCCTTGCTTTGTAGGTGAATCGTCTTGAACGGCACGCCCTTTTCCTTGGCCACCGATTCCAGAATCGGCACGTACTTCCCGTTGAAAGGACACTGACTGGTATAGTAAAGCACATAGCCGCTCTCCTCGATATGCGGATGCTTGGCACACTCCTTGAAGCGAGGCGCCTCAGCGTCTACCGAGAAAGGCAGATACCACAACTGGATTCCGTTGTCGGCTTCGTCGCATACCTTGAAGCCCTTGTGCTTCAGGAATTTCGGATCGGCCAGAAACGGTTTCTTCTTTGCCGAAGAAAGGATGCACAGGCCCGACTTCTTCTTCTCCTTGCTATCGCGAATGCACTCGCCGAGCAGGTCGTTTGAGTAGCCGTGTCCCTTGAAACTACCCGACACCCAGAGGCAATCCACATACATGTAGTTGTCGGCCACAATCGGGTTCCACGCGTTTTCGGCTGGAATATACTCGATGAAGCACTTCCCACGCTCGACGCTTTTCAAGAACACCAGGCCTTCTTTAAATCTTTCGGCCAGCCAAGCCTTCTTCGATGCAACCTGAACATCCTTGTTGTTGGAAATGGCACAACAGATGTGCTCAGCGTCCAGATTGTCTTTTGTCACTTTAATGTATTCCATTGTTGTTCGAAAAATAAATGCTATGTCCAAAGAGAAGTGATGAACATGGGACTTGCGCCATCGGCTTTCTTGAAGCCACACGACTGATAAAACGCGAGTTCATCGTCGTAGGCGATCAGCGCTATTCTCAGGTAGTTCGCATAATGCTCCTTCATCATCTCGACGAGTTTGCGCCCTATGCCCTGCTGATGGTAGTCTGGTCTCACTAATAAATAATGTACGTAAGCGGTCATGATGCCGTCGTCCATCGCACTAATCAGCCCGACGAGTTTGCTTCCGTCCCACGCCGTGTAGACGGTTTCGAAATTCCGCATCGCCACAACCAGCTTGTCGGGAAAATGCCCCGAAGACCACTCTACCGAAAGGAACAACTCCTCCAGGTCCTCTTTGTTGAACTCATGAATGTCTTTGTATTCTATCATAGTAGCTCATAAGATAGTAGAATGCAAAAAGCCCACCCGAAGGTGGGCCGATTCTTTATGCAAGAGATGCCTAGTAGCTGAACCGGCGGCCCTTCCACTTCAGCGTCTTCTGCTTTTTCTTGCCGTTGTCGTACCACGAGGTAACGATGATGTCCTTGCCGACTCTCGGAAGAGTGTATGAGACATATGCACCATCATCCGTCGAGAATTGCGTTTCGAAGCCCGTGTCGTCGCATGGGGTCATCTCCTTCGTGGCGTTATTGTAGCGGTAGAAGAGGAGGCCATCATACTGGCCGGGATTGTATTTGCCATTATTGAAACTTTTCACATTGTAGGCAAACAACTTGTGCTTCTTGTCGGCCTCGTTCCAGTAGCACATCTCTACTTTCAACGTGTTTTCATCATAAGTGAACTCGTAGAGCACGTATCCGTTCTTCTCGTCTACGGTAAGCTTACCACCCTCACTCTGAGGAAGACCCTTGCGATGGTTAACCCAAGCACTCTTCACGGCATTGAACGACTCGTCGACTTCTGCATCTTCGTCGTCATTGTCAATTGAAGAAAGGTAGGCCCACACAAAATCGCTGATTGTGGGACTTGCGCCTCGATAGTTCACTCGGATTGCATCCTGAGCCGCCATCACCATCGCGAAGCAGGCAAAGATAAAAGCCAATGATAGTCTTTTCATACTGTTAAGTTTTAAGATGAAACAATTGCGATGCAAATATACAAAAAAATTCATTACCAAATACAAATTCCGAAATATTTTTGTCGATTGACATTCTTCGAGCAAACGACACAAACACCACAAAAGCCTTGAAATCCGTATGGAAAGCACGTCAGAAACGACTTTTCAAAACGAACAAGTTTTTTTCAAAAAAGAGGTTATGTAACATGAAAAAAAGAAAGTGTTACAGGTGTAACATCAAAAAAAGTAGCTGTTACAATACGCAATGAGACTAATAAAAGTAATGTCTAATTTTGCACCCGAAAACCCGTTTGAAGCAATCAACAATCAGTTACAAATTAAAAAATCAATAAAATATTAACCAAAACCCAAATGACAAAGAAACTGAAAGTGATGATTCATCTTGCTATGTGCAAGAAATCTTCAAAGACATCGGTTCTAGCTTTGCTTATGATGGTCTTAACGATACCATCGTTTGCTCAAGGGCTAGTCACTGGTGTCGTCATTGACAGCAGCGGCGATGCGGTAATCGGTGCGACTGTTGTTCAGAAGGACAACCGTACGAATGCGACTATTACCGACATCGACGGAAACTTCTCGTTAAAGTTGCCTGGAGGTAGGGGTACTGTCATAGTGACTTACGTCGGCATGAAAGAGAAAGAAGTAAGGGTCACATCTGATAGAGTGAACAGGGTGACTTTGGAAGATGACAACACCCAGCTTGAAGAAGTGGTTGTTGTCGGCTATGGCCAGCAGAAGAAAGCCTCTGTGGTGGGAGCCATCACACAGACGACGGGTGAAGTGCTCGAACGCGCAGCCGGTATCGGTAGTGTGGGTGCCGCCCTCACTGGTAACCTTCCTGGTATTGCGACCATCGCTTCTACCGGACAGCCTGGTGATGAAGACCCACGTATCTACATCCGTGGTGCAGCTGCCTGGAACCAAGACGCCCAGCCGCTGATCCTCGTAGACGGCGTGAAGCGTGAAATCAAGTCGGTAGACATCACGTCAATCGCAACCATTTCAGTGCTGAAGGATGCATCTGCCACGGCCGTCTATGGTGTGGAAGGTGCTAACGGTGTTATCCTTATTACTACAAAGCGTGGTGTTGAGGGTAAGGCGAGAATTGACGTTGGTTTCAATGCAACCTTGAAGGCGGTGTCGAAACTTCCTCGCAAGTATGACTCGTACGACGCCTACATGCTGCGCAACCAGGCCATTGAGCACGAGCTTGCTCTGCCCACGGGCGGCGCAGCATCCTGGGCTTACTACCGTCCGCAGACATTCATTGACAACTTCCGCAATCAGGACTACACCGTGAAGCCTAACTATTCTGCCGACGGTATCTACCTCGGTGACTACAGTCAGGCTGAGCGCTATCCGAACATTGACTGGCAGGACGAGATGTTCAAGAGCACGGCATTGTCGTATAATACAAACCTTAATATTTCTGGTGGTACGAAACTCGTGAAGTATTTCGTGTCGTTCGACTTCCAGAACGAAGGTGACATGACCAAGATCTGGGACAACCACCAGGGCTATGAGGGCGGTTATACTTACAATCGTCTGAATGTGCGTTCAAACCTTGACTTCCAGATTACGAAGACCACTCAGTTCAGGGTGAATCTGGCAGGTTCTAACGCCCAGCAGAAGACCCCGCGTTATTATTATGGTAATAGTGGCGAGTTCTTCCAGCAGCAGAACTGGGCCGGTGCCTACGGTATGGCTCCTAACCTCTTCCCCGTTCAGTTCTCTGACGGTTCATGGGGTTACTCGAAGCTGGTGTCTAACATCGCCAACTCTCCTGCCAACGTGGCAACATCGGGTTATGAGCTGAAAACCATTACGCGTGTGTTCACCGACTTTGCCGTTGAGCAGAAGCTCGACTTCGTTACAAAGGGTCTTGTCGCACGAGGCACCATCTCATGGGACAACCAGTTCGACGAGGCAGACCGCGGTATTTCCGACACTCACACCAAGAAACAGGCCTACATTCTTCCTGAAGACGGACAGATGCTTTGGGCTGACGAGATTAACGCCAAGACAGGTTTCGACTTCTACGAAAGCCGCGACTGGAGAGATGAATATGGTAATGTCAACAGGACATTCCGTGCAACGGAAATGTCGGTCCAGCTCTTCTGGGGACGCGAGTTCGGCAAGCACAATATAACTGCGATGGGTAACTGGAAGCGTCGTATCGATGCCTATAACAGTGAACTCGAGAATCGTCGCGAGGACTGGGTGTTCCGTACCACTTACGACTATAACAACCGCTATTTCGCTGAGTTCAACGGTGCCTACAACGGTTCGCAGAGGTTCTCTCCCGACAATCGTTTCGCATTCTTCTGTTCAGGAGCTGCCGGATGGATGGTCTCGGAAGAGAAGTTCATGAAACCGCTGAAGGACAAGCGAATCATCGATATGCTGAAGATCCGTGGATCTATCGGTGAAATCGGTGATGACAGTTCTGGTGCACGTTTCGCCTACATGACTGGTTGGGAGGTCACCAACAACGGAAATGGCTACAGTATGTCCATCGACGGTTCTGCCAGTCCCTTCGTAGGATACAAGGAGGCAACGATTGCCATGCCCGACCTGCGCTGGGCCACGGTGAAGAAGATGAACATCGGTTTCGACTATGGTTTCCTACATGGCATGTTCACGGGTAGTTTCGACTGGTTCCGCGACGACCGCTACGACATCTTCATCTCTGGTGGTGAGCGTTCCGTTCCGTCATACTACGGTGCAGCAAGAACGCCTGACATCAACAAGGGTAAGATGAAGAACTCTGGTTTCGAGGTTGAAGTTCGCTTCAATAAGGTTCTGAAGAACGGCATGCGTTTCTGGACAAACGCCAACTACACATACGCCCACAACGTGATCAAGCTGAAGGATGACCCGGCATTGTTCCCGTCATACCGCAAGGCTCAGGGCTATTCACAGGGACAGTTCCATTCGTTTATCGACAACGGCTTCATCTCCACATACGATGAGCTTTACAGTTCACCGGAACGTCAGACCAGCGACGAGCAAGTGCTGATTGGTGACCACTATATCGTGGACTTCAACGGTGACGGCGTTGTCGACCAGACCAACGACCAGGCTCCTTACGGTTACACCGGAAACCCAGAACACACCTACAATGCCACTATCGGCTGGGAGTGGAAAGGCTTTAGCATGTTTGCACAGCTCTACGGTGTGACAGGCGTTACCCGTGACGTGGGTCTGCCTTCGTTCAACAATAAGCTGCTTACGGCTTACGACAATGGTACATGGTGGAATCCTGTGGACGGAACAGGTGAGGTCGTCGTTCCTCGCTTCACCTCTCAGGTTGCCTACAACGACGGTACACAGTATCTCTTCGACGGTTCTTACTTCCGACTCAAGAATGTGGAGGTGGCTTACACCTGGACAAAGGGCTGGATTAAGAAGCTTGGCTTCACAAGCCTGAAGATATATGTGAACGGTAATAACCTCTTCCTGATTACAAAGATGCCCGACGACCGTGAGGGTAATATGACAGGTAATGGTATGAACTTCAGTGGCGGTGGCGGTGCTTACCCCACAGTGAGACGTTATAACTTCGGATTTAAGCTTTACATTTAATCGCTATACCTATTATGAAATATAATAATAATATCAAATCCCTTCTGTGCGGTTCGCTGCTTGTCCTGGCTGGCGGTGCTTCCTTCACTTCTTGCACCGATTGGCTCGACAAGGACCCAGAGTCTATCGTGGCTGAGGATGAGGCATTCAAGAACTACCGCAACTTCCAGGGATATATAGAGGAAATCTATAGCCTGATTCCTGACAAGCAGAAGGTGAATTATTGTACTGCATGGAATTTTGGCGACGATGCCGTACACAACCCTGAAGGCTATGCTCACATGGACCATCAGGTCGACCTCGGCAACTATCGTGACTGGTACAACAACACTCAGTGCTGGCTCAATGGTGACAGAAGCTCACTCTGGAGAAACTCTTGGTACTGCATCCGTAAGTGTAATATGGGTATTGAGCAGATCAAGTCGCTCGTCGGAAGTGACGAGGAGCGCGACCTGTTGCTCGGACAGATGTATTTCTTCCGCGCATGGTGGCATTTCGAGTTGATGTGCTACTTCGGTGGTCTGCCTTACATTGACCAGACTTTCGAGGCAACAAGCATCCCTGAGCTCCCACGACTCAGTTTCCAGGAGTGCGCCGACCGCTGTGCTGAAGACTTCGAAAGAGCCTACAATCTTCTTCCCCTGGACTGGGACGAGACACTTGCTGGTATGCAGACCTCTGGAAAGAACGAACTGCGCGTCAACAAGTTCATGGCGCTCTGCTATCTTGGCAAGTGCTACCTCTGGGCAGGCTCTCCGCTCATGAAAGAGATGGAAAAGGCCAAGAACGGCGGCTCTCCGCAGCTGCTCGGCGCCAGCTCAAACGGAAAGACCTATGATTACGACCTGGCCTACTGCCAGAAGGCAGCCGAGACACTCGGAAGGGCTCTCGACATGGTTGTCAAAGGAACGGTGCCCTATACGCTCGCAGAGTTCAAGTATGCCGACCTTTACAATCACACACAGGATGATAACAGCGACCCCGACAACTTCTACTCAGACATCTTCTATACTGTGAAGAAAAGCTGGAATATGCCCGGAGCCAAAGAGGCTATCTTCCGCGGTGTCTATCCCGGTGCAAACTCTGCCAACTGGAACTGCGCTAAGATCTTTGGCCCGAAGGTGGCAGGTCTCGTAGACCACGACAACATCATCCACCATCCCACAGCCAACCTCATAGACCAGTACGGAATGGCTAACGGACAGCCCATCTATCTGGTGCAGAACGGTGAATATGTGCTGAATCCTGCTTCTGGATGGGACCCCGAGCATCCTTACAAAGACCGCGACCCACGATTCTATCATGATATCGTGTTCGACGGATTCCACTACGTACTGAGTACAGATGCCTTGAATGATAACCAGAAAAAGCTTGAGTACTGCGACCTTTTCACCGGTGGCGCCATGCGCGACATCGACCATGGCAGCAGCACGGGCTATTTCATTCAGAAGCTCATTCCTCACCAGTGTAACCAGGGCGACAAATGGTACGATTGGGATTACAGCTTCCAGAGCTATCTTCCCTACATGCGCCTTGCTGACATCTATCTGATGTATGCCGAGGCAAGAGCCGCAATCGCAACGGGTGCCAGCCAGCTGACCGAAAGGCCTCTCTATTGCCCGCAGCTGTCGGCTGTTGATGCCATCAACGCGCTCCGCGACCGCGTCAACTCTGCCGATTATCCTATGGAACACGTTGCAGCTAATCTCCGTGACACCAGAGAGCATTTCATCGATGAAGTACGCCGTGAGCGCGCTGTGGAGCTTTCCTTCGAAGGCTTCCGCTGGTGCGACCTGCAGCGCTGGCTTCTCCTGACTGAACCTCCCTACACGGTGAAGTACTCTCACGAGTTCGAGCGTTTGGAAACAGCCGCTTGGTTTAAGGACCACGATCCGAAAGACGCACGCATCGGTAACTTCCACAAGCAGGAGCTGATTACCCGTCGTCTGGAATCAAAGCACTACTGGTTCCCGCTTCCTGACAAGGATATCTATCTTTACGAAGGATTCGCTCAAAATCCAGGATGGTAAAGACAATTAAGAATTGAAAATTGAAAATCTGAAAATGGACAATTTTATGGAAAAGATAAAAACAAACATAATTCTCTTTGCCATGCTTGCGGTGTCGCCACTGACGGTCAATGCACAGGTCGAGGACGAGGCTGATTCTGTCGTGGTACAAAAGAAAGTCCATGTTGCTTTCCGCGACAAGGATCCCGACCATCTTCTCGGAGGCATTTCCTATGTCGACATGGAAGAGCTGCAGAAGAAGGACTATACCATGGGTAGCCTTGAAGACATGTATGCACTTGTCGGCGGATGGAACGGCAACAACCTTTGGGGTATGGACAATGAGCGGCTTGACAACAACGACAATGCCAACCTTCCGATTGTTATCATCGACGGCGTGAAGCGCCCGTCAAACAACGTGCTGCCTTCAGAAATCGAGCAGGTCACTTTCCTCAAGGGTGCACAGGCTGTGGTGCTCTACGGTCCTAAAGGTGCCAAGGGCGCTATCCTGATTACTACCAAGCGCGGAAAGGTGGACGGACTCCAGATTACGGCAAACGCCAATACTGGGTTCCATGTGGCCAAGGAATTTCCTGAGTATTTGGGTTCCGCAGAGTATATGACACTTTACAACGAAGCCCGTATCAACGATGGACTTGGACCTAAGCCCGAGTATTCACAGCAGGCCATCTACAACCACGCCGCAGGTGTGAATCCCTATCGTTATCCCAATGTCAACTACTATTCAGATGAGTATATCCGCAAGGTTTACAACCGTTCTGAAGCAACATTGGAGATTCAGGGTGGTGGCACACGTGCTCACTTCTACACGAACATCAATTACTATCGCTTCGAAGACCTGATCAACTTCGGTCCGGCAAAGGATAACTACACTGACCGTTTCAGCGTGCGTGGTAATGTGGACCTCGTCGTCAACAAGCTCGTCAAGGGTTTTGCCAATGTGAGTGCCACGTTCTACAATGCCAACCAGAACAAAGGCAACTTCTGGAGCGACGCAGCATCCATGCGTCCGAACTTCCCGGAAAACGCAGCTCCGCTGATTTCTATTGACATGGTCGACCCGAATGCTTCAAAGGCTCTCGCCATCCTTGGCAAGTCTCTGAACCTTCTCGACGGAAAGTATTTCCCCGGTGGTACGAAGAATACCCAGACCAATGCCATCGCCGATTGCTATTTCGGTGGAAAGACCAGAGCTGTGAGCCGTCAGTTCCAGTTCGACGCAGGTATTATCTACGATTTGGATAAGTTCGTGAGAGGTCTGTCGTTCAAGACGATGTTCTCCATCGACTATGCTGCCAACTACAGCCTGTCGTACAACAACAAGTATGCTGTGTTTATCCCGACTTGGAGTAACTATAACTCTCAGGACATTATCGTTGGTATTACTCAGCAGAACGACGAACTTGTGACAGGTCACATGTCTATGTCGGATACCAAGTACCGTCAGACAATCAGCTGGAACGGTCATTTCGACTACGACCACACATTCGGTGGCAAGCATCACGTAACGGGAATGTTCCTGGGCAACATGTACACCACGACAGCCAGCCGCGAATACCATCGTTATGCAAACGTCAACTTAGGTTTGCAGGTTGGTTATGACTATATGGGTCGCTACTTTGCCGACGCTTCGTTCGCCGGTGTTCATTCCGCACGTCTTCCCAAAGGCAATCGCGAAGCCATTTCACCGTCGTTCACACTTGGTTGGAACATTGCCAAGGAGAACTTCCTGAGCGGAAGCTTCATCGATGACCTGATGCTCAGTGCATCCTATAGCGACCTGAACGAGGACGCCGATGTGTATATGGGCGACGAGAGTTTCTATATCTATGATGCCCTGTGGGATAAAATCGGCGGCAGCTTCTCCTGGAATGAAGGAGTCAGCACAGACTATACTTTCTCCAAGACGGGTTCCAACCCTGCCCTTGACTTCGTACATCGCAAGGAGTTCTCTGTAAGTCTCCGTGGTTCGTTCTTCAACAAGCTCATCACCACCGACCTTACATTCTTTAATACAGATATGGATGGATTCATTCCTCAGAACCCGTCAATCCTTCCCTCTCACTTGCAGAGTGGTCTCCAGGGCAGTTCATTCAAGCCCGCCCTCAACAACAATATCCAGAACCGCAAAGGCTTTGACTTCAGCGTAACGGCTCAGAAGCAGTTCGGTCAGGTTCACGCACAGCTCGGTGTCGTCGGTACCTATGTCACAACCAAGTGGAAGAAAATCGACGAGACCCGCGATCCGAATGCGCCTCACAAATACTCAGAGGGACAGTGGCTTGACGCTCTTTGGGGCTACAATTGCCTTGGCTTCTATACAGCCGACGACTTCAACATCTCGACCACAACCGATGGTAAGACGGTGTATGCTCTGAAGGAGGGAATGCCTAGGTCGCAGCTTGGCGGTGCCATCCAGCCTGGTGACCTGAAGTACGAGGACGTAAATGGTGACGGTGTCATCACTAACTTAGACCAGATTGTCCTTGGCAGGTCCGGTCAGGTAAACAACCTCGGCGACAATACAGGCTTTGGCAATATCGGCACTCCTTGGCACATCGGACTGAACCTCACGCTGAAGTATAAGAACTTCACGCTCTTCATGCTCGGCAATGGCCAGTACGGTGGTAAGGGAATGATGAACGGCGGTTACTACTATATGAGTGGAGAAGCCAAGTACTCTGTTAATGCTCGTGGCCGTTGGACACCGGAGACAGCCGATGTGGCAACGCATCCTCGTCTGACTTCGCTGAGCTCGGCAAACAATGCCGCTGGCTCTACCTTCTGGCTCTACAGCACCGACCGCTTCAATCTTCGCAAGATTCAGCTTACCTACGATTTCCCCAATGACATCTTTGAAGGAAAGTGGGTGAAGGCTCTCTCGGTCTATCTGAACGGAAACGATCTTCTCACGATTTCCAAGCATCGCAAGATGATGGAGACAAGCGTTGGCTATGCACCACAGACTCGTTTCTATAATCTTGGTGTTAAGGTAACCCTCTAATTCTAATTGACAATTGATAATTGAAAATTATGAAGATTAAAAATATTATATTTTATTTCATTGGTGCCCTCGCTCTTTGCTCATGCGATGATATGTTTGAGCCTGCGAAGGAAAACAATCGTCAGGAGGAAGCCATGTATGAGGAGTCTAAATATGCACATGGTCTGCTGATATACGGTTATGACTGTCTTCCTTATTATAGCACCACAACAACAGACGTCGCTACGGATGATGCTGTTACCAACGTGAAGAACAGTTCATATCTCGACATCGCTACTGGTGCATGGGAGGCTGACTGGGATCCTATGTCAATGTGGAATCTGTGTAAGAG
>JAILAI010000204.1 GCA_024681705.1 Prevotella sp. | reverse complement strand
AATAATGGCGAATTTGATAAAATATCTGAAAAAGATGGGGTATTTCTTGTGGGTATGGAAAAAATGCACTATCTTAGCGGAGTGGAAAAGACCTTAATATCATGACAAACTCAAATAAAGACAACTTCTGTGTGATTCTGGCAGGGGGCAGGGGCCGTAGGCTTTGGCCCTGTAGTCGTATGAAGCATCCCAAGCAGTTCATTGATTTCTTCTCCACGGGCCGGACCCTTCTTCAGGGTACTTTCGACCGTGTGTGCCGTTTCATGCCTGTTGAAAACATCTATGTGAGTACGAACCACGAGTATGCTCACTACGTGCTCGAGCAGTTGCCCGAACTACCTCGTGAGAACGTGCTCAGCGAACCTATCCATCGCAACACCGCACCGAGTGTGGCTTGGGCCACATATCGCATCATGCGTCGTTCGGAAACGGCGCGCATGGTGGTGGTGCCGTCGGATCAGGCCGTTATCAATGTCGACAAGTTCGTCGAGAATATCCGGAGCAGCTTGAACTGGGTTGCCGAAAACGACCGCGTGCTGACGATAGGCGTGAAGCCGACGCGTCCGGAGCCGGGCTATGGCTATCTCCAGATTGGCGATATGGTGAACGAGGAGCTGTTTGAGGTGAAGTCGTTCACGGAGAAGCCCGACCGCGAGTTCGCGCGCATGTTCATGGAGAGCGGCGAGTTCTATTGGAACACCGGTATCTACGTGTCGAGCGTGCGCCACATGGTGGAATGTCTGCACCGCATCTTCCCCGAGATGCTCCGCCGCGTCGACACGGTGACGTTGGGCGAGTCGATGCTCGACAAGGAACTGCTCTATATCGAGGAAAATTTCCCCGCCTATCCGAATATCTCGATTGATTTCGGACTCTTGGAGAACGGTGCCGACGTGTGCATGTTGAAGGGCGATTTCGGCTGGTCGGATCTGGGCATGTGGCATAGCATCTACGAAAGTCTGAGCAAGAGCGAGGACGACAATGTGGTGATAGGTTCGAATGTGATGTCGGAGGATAGTCGCGGCAACATCATCAAATTGCCGAAGGACCATCTCGGCATCATCAACGGTCTGGAAGGCTTCATCGTGGCCGAAGGCGACAACGTGTTGCTCATTTGCAAGAAAGAGGACTCGTCGGCGCTCATCCGCAAGTACATCAGCGAGACGCAGATCAAATATGGCGACGAGTTCGTGTAGGAATATGTCCGCACAAACCCTCCCGACGGAATGCCAAGGAGCAACGTCTAGACGATGACGACGACCGAAAGAGCATCGTGGGCGGTTGTCCTTTCGTGCCGCTTCAACCCCATCACTTCCCCTCCCTTCCAAAGAATGGGAGGGGTATTGTTTTTATGGCGCCCCTCTTGGTCGTGTTATTACCCCATCCCTGCCCCTCACCTATGAATGGGGCGGGGAGCAAATGAAGAGTTATAGGCTCCGCGACCCAATGAGGCAGGCAGCATCAGGAATAATTAGGCACGATTCTTTCTAGCCCGCCCTACCAATTGGGGAACACAAACTATCTATACTCCCCGCCCCAGCTTGCAGGGGAGGGGTAGGGGTGGGGTTAGACAAGCGCCATAAATTGTGCGATGGAGCCCCCAGTTTCCTTATGAGTTGTTTTCCTTAGATGGAATCTTGCAATCATTTTTTGAAGGAGTTACTGGGCACCAACGTCGGAGTATTCCTCGAAAACCAATGCTTCTTTTTACGGTTTTTAACGATAGACCTTCCCTGAATGTTAAAAAACGCCCTCAAAACCGACCAAAATTTCGGAGCAAAACTACCCACATGTCTATCCCCTTTTTGCTATCTCGGAGATTACAATCGAAAAGTCGTTTGAGCAAAACTGCCGCTTTTGATCATCGAAATTGGCGCTTTTGATGACCTAAACTGTCGCTTTTGCTCATCGAAACTGCCGCTTTTGATGAGAAAAATCTAGATTTTTTCGTTAACGAACGTGAAATTTTGGCTCGAGAAATTGTCGATAAATTTGTAACAAATTGACAATCAGTACGTTATCTCTAATCGCTGAGAATCGCATATTTTGGCCCTTCGGACTTTGAAGTTCAGAATTTTCGAATTATAATGTTAAAAACTATCCACATCAAGTGTAAACAAATGTTATGGAAAGGCTTCGGCAATTGAAGAGCCCTTCGGTAAATCTGGGAGATTTCCATTGCTTTAGTGGAAGCGTATCGTCGAGAAAACAATTTCATTTTGGGTGAAGTTTCGTCGTCGGAAAACCCGAAACGTGAAACCTTCTGATGGACCTTTCCCCGCCCACGCCCCCACATTTCATAGATTTTTTTGCCAATTATTTTCCGCTCTTACGGAAAATATGTAAATTTGCACCGATTTCGGAAACGTGTCCGATTTCAGTCTTGGGGAGAAGGAACCGCGAAGGCCCTCCCTATATAATAATGTAGAAGCTACTAAAACAATGAAAAGAGTATTTACGCTGATGGCCGTGTTGTGTATGGTCGCAAACGGCTTTTCCATGAAGTGGAGCTTTGCCTTGATACCTTCGGACGACCAGTCGAATATGGCCGCTGACGAGCATTGGTACTATAATTCGAGCAAGACGCGCTATGGCTACACGTTGGCCGTTGACAACAACTACCTGTATGCCAACGGACAACCGCTTCAGATATCCCACGATATCCGCTTCAGCTTCGGCGCATCTTCCGAAGGCAACGTGCGCTTTGGCTATAAGAGCTCGATGTGGGTGGCCGACGGGACGGTGTTCACCATCGAAAACCTTGAGGCCGGCGACACCATTCAGGTGGTTTATCAGACGTCTAGCTCGGGCAATTCCCGTCAGCTGGTGCCGACGAATGTCACGTCGTCGGAGTTCGTCAAGTCGTCTTCCGAAGTCGTCGCCAACGGTCGTGTGACGGCCGACGGTAGCGTTAGCTTCACGGCCAGCGGTGCGCTCTACATCAAGGGCATCCTCGCGGGGAAGGTGGAACACAAGGACAACCCGACCGACGACACGCGCGGGATTGACTATATGCAACCGACGGCAATCGCAACGGCGGCCCTTGGCAATGGGCCCGCCATCTGGCTCGCCCCCGATGGCAACGACGCCACGGGCGACGGTACCGAACAGGCGCCCTACTATCATCTGCAAGTGGCCGTCGACAAGGCCCAACCGGGAACGGTCATCTACATGAAGGCCGGCACCTATCAGTATAGTGAGCGCGTCAACATCGACGAATGCAACGGCACCCACGACCAGTATATCACGGTGATGTGTCCCGATGGCCGTGCGGTGCTCGACTTCTCGACGATGCCCTATCACAAGCATTCCGACAATCCGCAACAGGGCGTCAGGCTCACGTCCAGCTATTGGCACTTCTACAAAATCGACATCTGCAACGCTTCGGACAACGGTATGCTGATTGAACGCAACAAACCCGAGAACGGCTCGAACTCAGACATCGTGACCCGCACACAAGATGCCCACGACAACATCATCGAGTTCTGTAACTTCTACCGCAATGGCGACACCGGGCTCCAGATGAAGAACCTCGGCGCCTTCAACTACGTGCTGAATTGCGATAGCTACGAGAACAAGGACGAAGAAGATGGCGACGCCGACGGCTTTGCTCCGAAGATATCCGTCGGCGACGGCAACTATTTCTACGGTTGCCGAGCCTATAACAACTCCGACGACGGTTACGACGTGTTCTTCAAGAAAGACGGCGGGTTCGACGACAATGTGACCATCGTCTTCGAGAACTGCTTGGCCTACGAGAATGGCTTCATCAACGGGGTGGCCACGCAAGGCAACATGAACGGATTCAAGTGCGGTAGCGACCAGGGGCGCATGAATGTGGTGTTGAATCGTTGTCTGGCGGTGAACAACGGGGCGAAAGGCTTCGACCAGAACCACAACTCGGGCGACATCATCATGAACAATTGCACGGGCTATGCGCTGAAGTCGTTCGGCGAGAAACCCTATAGCTATCGCATCTTCGAGAAACTGGCCGAGGGTAGCGTGGTGGAACTCACCAATTGCATCGCCATCAACGACAATCTGAAGACCGACAAAGCCACCGACGGCGAAGACGATCACGGTAAGCGGAGTGAGAAATACGGTCGGGTGGAGGTGACCGTTGGTACGCTGACGACGACCGACCTGAGCGTGGATCCTTCACACGTGCAAAGCGAAGATAACTTTGCCGACCTGATTGCCCCACGACTGGAGGACGGCACTCTGCCTTGGATGCAAACCACCTGGGGGCATCCCGTGGAGGGCGACGCGCTCCTGGTGGACAAGGGTACTCTGGTTCCGGCCAATCAGCGCTACGCACAGACGGGCGTCGGAGTGCCGGCCATCGAATATGCGGGCGAGGCGCCCGACCTCGGGGCCTTTGAATTTGGGCTGACCGACAAGACGGTGTCGGCCTTCGGAAACGAGGAAACGGGCATTCGTCAAACGGCGACAAATGGCACGGAGAAATGCATCCGCGTGGTGCGTGCTTTCTGCGGTCTCTCGGTGGTGAGCGTGGAAGGAGCCACCGCCTCCGACCGCTTCCAGCTCTATGCCTATAGCATCGACGGCAAGTTGCTGGTGGCCAAGAGTTTTCAGGGCACCAACACCAGCATCTCACTTCCCGACAATCAGCCCTTCGTGCTGAAGGTGACGGGTAGGAACTTCAGCGGAGAAAAGACGTTTGCACCTAAAAACACACGCAGATGACACTCAGAGAACTGATATTATCGGTCGACGGCGGGGACTATGTTTCTTGTCCACTCTTTCAGCAATTGCGCTCTACGAAACCCGAATACGGGTCGAACAAGCATATAGAAGTGAGGCGAAGAGACGGACGGGTGGTCGTCTACAACGTGCATGTGGGCTCTTTGGGCGACATCATGGCCAGTAGCATCGACGTCGATTCGGACGTGGACCTGACGGAGAAAGAACTCTTGGATGCCATTCTCAGGGAGATGTCTGAACACGGAGTAAGCGATGCCGAGCAGACGGACTACTGGAACGATTTCACAAACTTGCAAAAGGCAAAGATCATCAGATGAAACTTCCGAAATTCATCATCACGATGGACGGCTACTTCCGCATGGGAATGGTCGATCTGCACGAGCATCTGTTACAACCCGGAGACTCTTGTCTGGGTGGCGGATACTACCATTTCGACTACACCTCAAACCGAATCGTCCTCGACCGTTCGTCCTACGACTTCGGCAAACCCAAGTGGCATTTGCTGGAAGTTCTGAAGGTTCCGTCGGTGTACAGAGGGTTTCGTCTGGTGTATTTCTACGACGACGGGCGGGAGTTCGACGTCAGTCAGGAACTACAAATTGAATATTACGACTGATTGATGTCGTGAAATTGTGTGCGGTTTCAATAATTTGTTGTAACTTTGCAGGCAAGAAATAAAAATGAGATGCCTATGAAGCGGAAGTTACTCTATCTAGCGTGGCTGCTGATGCCGGTAGTCTGCGCTCACGCACAAGGACCAAACGGTACCCTGAAGTATTATAAGATGGCCAACGGAATGGCTGGCGAAGAGCTGAAGACGGCTTTCTACTACATCATTCGCGACCCCAGCGTCATGAATTATTCTGGCCTGA
>JAILAI010000202.1 GCA_024681705.1 Prevotella sp. | reverse complement strand
TCCTGCCAGCAGCCGGTGAAGCCCTGCGGCCACGACATACCCCACAACGAGGCGAACTTATAGTGCAGACCGATGACCTTTGCCTCAACGTCGGAAACGTCGGTTCCGTAGTTCGAGAACATCTCCTCATCCAAGTAGCTGTCACTACATGAGGTGAGAGCCATCACGCTGACAGTCAATGCTGAATATATAATGTTTCTTAGTTTCATAATTGTAAACTTTTCTTGATTACTGATTTCTGTTATTTGCTTAGAACGTCACGTTAACACCGAAGACCACGCTCTTGGTCATTGGATAGTTGTTCTCGTAGCCGCTTGAACCACGACCGGCGATGTTGGCCTCGGGGTCCCATCCAATCCAGTCGGTGAAGGTGAAGAGATTACGTCCGCTGGCATAGATGGTCAGAGCGCTGATGCGCAGGGCGTTGGTGATCTGAGCGGGGAACTGATAGCTCAGGGTGATGTCTTTCACGCGGGTGAAACTGGCGTCACGTGCGAATCCGTATCCCCAGCGGTTGGAGGTCTTGCTCAGCGAGCGGAACTCGTTGCTGGGATTGGTTGCCGACCAGTAGCCCACCTCGGTGGTAGAGTTGCGGCGGCCCATCTCGTCGCTGGCGGTGCTCAGCAGAGAGTTGTAGCGCTTCAGGCCCTGAACGGTCTGTATGAAAATGCTCAGCGAGAAGTTCTTGTAGGTGAAGGTGTTGGTCAGACCGCCAATCCACTTCGGCGTGGTCTGTCCCTGGATGGTCTTGTCGCCCTCAGGAGTGATCTTGCCGTCGCCGTCGATGTCGCGAAGCTTCACGTCACCAGCCTGAGCCTGCGGGTCTTGGTTCTTGTGCAGACCTGCGTCAATCTCGCTCTGTTGCCAGATGCCTTCCATCTCGTAGTCGTAGATTACGCTGATGGGTTCGCCGATGAACCAGCGGTTACCGAGGTCGTCTTGCTTGTCGCCGTAGAGGTCCTTGATTTCGTTCTTGTTCCACGACCACACGAGCGATGTGCCCCAGGTGAAGTCCTTCGTCACGATGTTCTTCGAGTTGATGGTCACCTCGAGACCCTTGTTGGCGGTCTCACCCATGTTCATGTACACGTTCGAATAACCCGAAATCTTCGGCAGGTTGCGCTGAAGCAACAGATCGGTGGTGGTAGAGGTGTAGAAGTCGATGTTACCGTTGATGCGGTTATTCAGCAATCCGAAGTCCACACCGATGTTAAAGGTCTTAGTGGTCTCCCAGCCAAGTCCTGAGTTACCCATGCGGCTGCTCGGATAGAGGGCCGTGGCCGATGCTCCGTCCATCGTGAGGGCGGCGTTCGACATCTTGGCCAGCGTCTCGTAGACGCCGATGGCCTCGTTACCGGCCTTACCGTAAGAGAGGCGCAGTTTCAGGTTGTTCAGCCAGTCGACGTTCTTCATGAATGCCTCGTTAGAGATGTTCCAACCGAGTGCTACCGATGGGAAGGTACCGTACTTGTTGTCGGAACCGAACACCGACGAACCGTCTCGACGCACCGTGAAGGTGAAGAGGTAGCGGCTGTCGTAGGAGTAGTTCAGACGACCCATCTGCGATACGGTCTTATATAAATCGGTATACGACTTCGAGGTCTGTGTACCGCCGCCACCGAGATTATGCCAGAGCAGCTCGTCGTTGATGAACTTAGCGCCCGTAGCGGTGTTGTCGTGATACTTCTTGCGCGAAGAGGCGTAGAGCAAAGTGATGTCGAAGTGGTGCTTCTGAATGTCCTTGGCGTAGGTCAGGATGTTCTCCACCGTGCGGCTCTGGGTCTCTGCGTTGAAGATGTAGCCGTAGCCGTTGGGATCGTTCTGCTCGGCACCGTTGTAGTAGTTCTCGCGTCTGGGCACGAACGAGTAGCCGAAGTTGAACTTGTAGCGGAGTCCATCGAGGGGCTTCCAGATGTGGCCGAAGTCTACGTCGGCGTATGCGTTGAGGTTGATGTTCCACTGGCGACGCTCATGGTCCTGATTCACGTCGCGCATAGGGTTGAAGAAGAGGTTCTCCGAAGCCATCGGGTAGATGCAATAGCTGCCGTCCTCGTTGTACACCTGACCGTAAGGCGACATGGCCTCAGCCATCATGAAGTTCACGCGACCGCCATCGCGGTTATGGCTTACGATGTAGCTGTTGGTACCAATCTTCAGGTAGTCGGTCACGTCGGCGTCGATGTTCATACGCATCGAGTAGCGCTTGTAGTTGAAACCTTTCAAGACGCCCTTCTGCGACATGTAGTCGCCCGAGATGAAGTACTTGATCTTGTCGGCACCGCCATTCACGGTGACGTTGTGGTCCTGAATGATGCCCGTCTGCGACACCAGGTCGTATATCCAGTCGGTCTCCTCGCCAGCGGCTTGTGCGGCGGCCTCACCCTGGTTCTTCACGTAGTCGTTGTACATCGTCTCACCGGGGTTCTGTGCCACGTAGTCCTTGTAGCGCTGGGTGATCTGCTGACCGTTACAGAAGTCCATCTTGTTGGCGAAATCCTCGAAGCCCACATAGCCGTTGTAGCTCACGCTGGGCTTGCCGTCCTTACCGTGCTTGGTGGTGATCAGGATGACGCCGTTGGCACCATTCGTACCGTAGATGGCCGTTGCCGAAGCGTCCTTCAGAATCTCCATCGACTCGATGTCACCGGGATTGATGTCGTTCAGCGAACCGCCGCTCTTCGAGATGGGGATACCGTCGACGACGATATAGGGACCTGTTCCGGCGTTGATGGAGTTGCGTCCGCGAACCAATGCCGAGGGAGCGTCGCCAGGAATCGAACTGCCCTGTGTGATGGTCACACCGGCGGCAGCACCCTGAACGGCTTGCAACACGTTAGTTACGGGCAACTTGCTCAGACGGTCCTTGTTGATAGAGGTCACTGAACCCGTCACGTCCGACTTCTTCTGCACACCATAACCCACGACCACTACTTCCTCGAGGGCTTTCGAGTCTTCCTCGAGCGTAATGTTCAGGCTCTGTCCCGACGCGAAGGCCACTTCCTTCGTCAGGTATCCCACGTAGGAGATAGACAGGGTGCCTCGGGCGGGAGCATTCTTAATTTCAAAGTTTCCGTCAATGTCGGTCACCGCACCAACGCTGCTACCGTTCACTTTCACCGTAGCACCGATGACGCCGTCACCGTTCTTGTCCACAACCTGACCTCTCACGATGCCCGATTGCTGAACATCCTGAACGTCGGGTTCTGCCATTGTCGGCAAGGGGAATGCTACCATTCCAACTGCCAATGCCATCGCGAAAAAGATTTTTCCTGATGGTTTCTTCAAACTAGCATAATTCATTTAATTAGGTTTTAAGTTATTGATTATTTGATTGTAATATAGGATTCTGATGAGATAGGTTTCCATTGTCTTCTGAACACGACAACGATTCTGTTTGCAAAAGTACGCGAATTGAGCAAAACCGACGTCCCCTTATTGTGATTTGAGGGGAACAAATCGTTATTTCTGCCCTGTTTAAAGGGTTTCCCGACGTTTTCACATTTTCTTCCCCTCTGGGCGCTGACAGGGTCCGTCTGCCATCTTCCGCTCCTCGCCCAACTTCGCGAAAGCGATGAAAAAACGGCGCGAAGTGCAAAAAACACATAAATCATTTTGCGCATACGGCGAATTTTCGTATCTTTGTGGCAATTAGAACAGTTGAAACAGAGTGATGAAAAAGTCCATCCTTTTTCTATTTATATATTTATTTGGAGTCAGCCTGCTGACCTTTGCCCAATCGCCCTCATTGAGGATGATGTCGCAGACGCCTCTCTCGCGGGCCCTCGATGCGCGTTGTCTGCTCTTCGATAGCTACGGCATGATGTGGATTGGCACCGAGCAGGGACTACTGCGCTACGACGGTTACTCCTTCCACAACTACCGAAGCGACGCCTATTCACCAGGCATCTTGTCAAACAACTACGTACGCACGCTCACCGAAGACCATGACAAGGGCATCTGGATAGGCACCCACGACGGACTCGTGCGCTACGACATGCGAACGGGCCAGTTCCGTACCTACCGTCTGCAAGGGGAGCAACGACGAGGCATCAACACCCTCTTCACCTCGAACGACGGCACCGTTTGGGTGGGCACCACCATTGGCGTGAGCTGCTACGACAAACAGACGGACAAGTTCAGGAACTACGACATGCCGGGCGGTGTGATGTCGTTCGAGGAGGACGCCAAGGGCAACATCCTCGTCGGCATGTGGGAGCAGGGCTTGGCACGACTCAACCGCCAGACGGGCAAGCACGAGCTCTTCCCGCCCGTCAACAAGCGCAACACGGTCTACTCCATGCTCATGGACAGCCAGGGGCGCCTATGGATAGGCTCCTGGGAGAACGGCATCCAACGCATCGACAACCCTTCCGACACGCGGCAACCGCAGATACACCAATTCAACAACGACCGCAACGACTTCCGCACCTTCTACCGACTCGTGGAAGACCCCGTCAGCCACACGCTATGGGGATGTTGCCTCGAGGGTTTCACGGGCATCCTCACCGACAACGACAAGGTGGTCAACTACGGTCAGATGCTCCACTTCTGCAACGATATCCATGCCGACGGTCAGGGCAACCTGTGGGTGCTCACCCAGAACGACGGCATTGCCCACCTCAGCACGCTGGCATCGCCCTTCCACCACTACGTCCTACCCGCGAGTGGTCAGCAACTGCTCGTAGGATGCACGCGCTCGGTGTTCACCAACGATGGACGCTACTTCTGGCTCGGCCTTCAGCCCTACGGTCTGGCGCGCTACGACCGGCAGACCGACGAGACGCTCTACGGCCATCGCATACCAGGATTCAGCCACATGACTGGGGCCGACGATGTCTCTTTGCAGACCGTATCCTCAATGGCACAGGTGGGCGCCGACGTCTGGTTCGCCAGCACCATGGGCATCCTCGTATGGCAAGATGGGAAACCCGCCGAGTTGCGCTCGTTCCGCAACACGCCCTACCTCAACTCCGACGGCGTGAACGCCTTGATGCGCCAGCGCAACGGTGTGGTGTGGGTCGGACAGACTTCGCAGGTCAGCCTCGCCACATCGAAGACGCAGGGCACCACGCTCACCATGAAGGAGGGCGATGACGACTTCACCGTCTGCAACGTCCTCTCGTTCGTCGAAGACTCCAAGGGCCGCGTGTGGATAGCCACCGACAACGAGGGTATCATCCGTGTGAGCGGCGACTCGCGACATCCCACACAGCTCCAGTACCACCACTACTGCCCTTCCAACGGCAACTTCGCCATCGACGACGCTACGGCATGCTACGAGGATAGCCACCACCGCCTCTGGGCCATCTCCAATAGCGGAGGCCTCTTCCGTTACGACGAGCAGGCCGACCGCTTCGACCCTGTCAACTTCGACTACCACATCATGGGCGGAAGCGTCTACTCCATCGAAGAGGATGCCGCTGGGGCCTTGTGGCTCACCACCGAACACGCCCTCGTGTGCCTCACCTTCGACGACAAGGGCGCGCCCGTCATCACCAGCTATGGCAACGAGGAGGGGCTCGACGACATGCGCTTCTCGCCCAACTCGTCGTGCCGCTATGCCAACGAGCTGTTCTTTGGTTGCCAGAAGGGTTTCTTCTCCTTCGTACCCGACAAGCGACTGATGGCCATGAGTGCGAAGAGTCCGCAACTGGTGGTCACCAACCTCCGCATCGACGAGCGCTCCTTCGAGCTCATCGGTGCCGAGCTCCAGCGTCAGATTCTCTCCACCACGCCTTCCATGGCCCGCAAAATCACCATCCCCTCCGACATCGACAAGTTCACAGTGGAGTTCTCATTGCTTGCCTACACCCATCAGGAGCACATCCGCTACCAGTACAAGCTCGACGGCTACGACGACGAATGGCGACACGTGGGCATGCAACAGCATAGCGTCACCTTCCAGAACCTGCCGGCGGGCAACTACAAGTTGCACCTGAAGGCCGTCGACAACTACGGAAGATGGACCGAGCTGCCCTACACCATACAGATAAAGGTGCTGCCCCCGTGGTACCTCTCCTGGTGGGCAAAGCTGCTCTACGCTCTTCTCGGCGCGCTCGCCATCTACGGCATCGTGCAATGGTACAAGAACTACCTCAAGACGAAGAACCGACTCGCCATGGGCGTCGTCCTCACCAACATCACCCACGAGCTGCTCACACCACTCACCGTCATCTCCGCCTCCGTCGACGACATGAAGCTCAAGGCACCTCAGTTCGACGAGAACTACGGACTCATACAGAACAACATCCACCGCATCACCCGACTGCTGCGCCAGATACTCGAGGTGCGCAAGTCGCAGGCGGGGCAGCTCCGACTCCTCGTAGCCAGAGACGACCTCTCCGCCTTCGTGTCGAAGGTCTGCGAGAACATCCGTCCGATGGCAGAGTCGAAGAACAGCCAGCTCGTCGTCAGATGCCCACAGGGCGGCATCGACGCGTGGTTCGACAAGGACAAGGTCGACAAAATCATCTACAACCTGCTCTCCAATGCCGTCAAGTACAACCGCGAGCATGGACGCATCACCCTCGAGCTTTCGGCCAGCGGCAAGGAGGCCTGCCTGAAGGTTAGCGACGAGGGCATCGGCATCTCCAAGGACAAGATGAAGCACCTCTACAGCCGCTTCCTCGACGGCGACTACCGCCGCATGAACACCTTCGGCACTGGCATCGGCTTGTCGCTCACCCACGACCTCACCATCCTCCATCACGGCACCATCGATTGCCAGAGCGAAGAGAACGTGGGCACCACCTTCACCGTGCGGTTCCCCATCGACAAGGCCAACTACAAGGAGAGCGAAATCGACGTCACCGCCGACAACCGACGACAGAGCAAAGTGCTCGAGGACCATATCGACATCGACAGCGAACACCTCGAAGCCACCGAGAGTCCCTCGGGTCAGCACGACTACTCCATGCTCATCGTCGAAGACAACACCGAGCTGCTCGAACTCATGGAGCGCCTGCTCTCACCACATTATAATATATATACCGCGCGCAACGGACAGGTGGCCCTTAACATCATCCACCATCACGACCTCGACATCGTCGTTACCGACGTCATGATGCCCGTCATGGACGGCATGGAACTCACGCGCGCCATCAAGAACTCGCCCGACTACGGACAGCTACCCGTGGTGATGCTCACCGCCAAAACCTCCGAGGAAGACTTCATGACGGGTTTCGAAACCGGTGCCGACGCCTACATCACCAAGCCCTTCAAGCTCGACGCCCTACAGCTGCGCATCGAGAACATCATTCAGAACCGCGAACGCATACGCCGCAAATTCGTCAGTCAGACCGACTTCAAGGTCGAAGAGCAGCACTATTCGTCGCCCGACGAGGTGTTCATCCAGAAATGCGTCGACATCGTCAAGCAGCATCTCGACGATAGCGATTTCGATCGCGAGCAGTTCGCCTCAGCCATGTGCGTCAGCTCCTCCACGCTCTACAACCGCCTACGTGCACTGACGGGTCAGAACGTCACAGGTTTCATCAACAGCATCCGCCTGAAAGAGGCATGCCGAATCCTCCGCCAACAGCCCGACATACGCATCAACGAGCTGTCCCTCGAGGTGGGCTTCAACACCCCGAAATACTTCACGAAGTGCTTCAAGAAAGAGTTCGGCATGCTGCCCAAGGAGTATCTGGAGCAATCATAGCCATGAGTGGTTATAGGGGACTATAGGATTTGATGGGAGATAATAGGAAATGGTGGGGAATGATATTTTGTCTCACGATATCCAATGATGTCACATAAACTCCCATTTAATCCCATAAAACTACATGCACCCATGAACCCCAGCCCCTTGGTGGTCCCTCCTCCGAAGGGGGCGTTGGATGTAGTCCTAGTTCACCCTCTCCGCCCCACAATTTAACTTCCATTAATATTCCGACCCTATTTTTTTAACCTCACCATTTAAAAATTCTGCGCCAACATTTCCGAAGCACCGATATAAGCCAACCACAAGCCGTTAGTGTAACTTTCTGATATCCAACACCTTACAAAATTACCAACGATCTATTTGCATAATATTACGTGAATTATGCAAGAAAATCGAGAAAAACGGCCACCAAAAGCGGCAGTTTCGATGAGCAAAAGCGGCAGTTTCGGTCATCAAAAGCGCCAATTTCGATGATCAAAACTGCCGCTTTTGCTCAACCGACTTTTCGACTGCAATCTCGACATTGCAAAAAGGGGATAGACAAGTGGGTAGTTTTGCTCGAAAATTTTGGTCTTTTTGAGGGTACTTTTTTAACAGTTAAAGGCGCCAGAAATGTTAAAGAGTCTTCAAAAACCATCCCCCTTCAGTCATGTGAGCGAAGGGGGATGGTGTGTTTTTATGTTTTTCTAAGATTCTTTTGGGACCCAAGGTCCCTTGTGAGATTGGGGTCTTTAGTGTTCCCGCGCGATTAGTCCATCAGGCTCTTCTTACCAACCAGCGTGTCGTGGTTGTTGTTCAGGTTGCGCCAATCCACGCATCCAGAGGTTGGAATGCCGTTGATGTACTTCTCGATATTGGTGTAACCGTCGCCATTGCAATCGGCATTGGCATCGGAAGCGTCGTTCGGATTCAGGCCGTTGGCCAGTTCCCAAGCGTCAGGCATGCCGTCGTTGTCGCTATCGACATACGGCTGCCAGTCGCGATACTGAGGATAACCGCCCATCTGACGCGGGTCGGTGATGATGCCCTGCTTGTAGCTATCCTTCGGCAGACGACGATACTTGAAGAATCCCTCTTCGTTCTTCGAACGGTCGTCCAGTCCCCACATGTTTCCATAGGGATTGTCCTTCACCTTCTTCTCGTATTTCTCAACGTAGTAGGCCACACCTGTTCTCACTTCCTCGCAGATGCGCTCGTCCACGATATCGCGACAAGGCATGGTGGCACCAGCGTTCTGCAGCACCCAGTCGAAGGCCTGTTGCGTACCCATGATGCTCAGCATCGGCATCTCGAACGGCTCGTCCGAACGCATCAGCGCCAGCTCGGTTTCGTCCATTTCACCGTCCTTATCGGCCGTCTGGATGCCGCCCTTCCAGTTGTCTTTCGAAATCTCGGGATAGCCTTCCATCACGTTGCCAGTGGCATAGACGCGACCGAACTGCTTGAACGGGAAGAGACCCTCCGAACGGCTTTCGGACTTCAGGATGCGATGGCCCACGGCCGAATTCTTATCGGTGAGTGGTCCGGGCTTGTAGTAGTTGTTGATGAAGTTCGACATGGTGGTGAACTCACCACCGTCGGCCGTGCGATGCACCCAGTTATAGATGACATTGTTCACGAAATTGAACACGCCGCCCCACCCGATCGACGGGTTGCGACCGGTATTGTCGGCCCAGAGGTTGCGCATGAAGGTGGTGTTCTCGCCGCCGATAGTCGAGCCGAAAGCGTGGTTCCACGTGTCGAGGGCCTTGGCCGAGATGCTGTTCTGGATGGTTACGTTCACGGTGGGTTCCTTGCGCTTGCTCTTTCCGTCGTGCATATCGAACATGTGGCGATAGAACGAGATGTTCTCGTCGAGACCCCATTCGCACGAACAATGGTCGATCATGATGTTGCCCACGGGATTGCCGCCGAAGGAGTCCTCGCGGTGCCACACCAACGTCTCACCCCTGCGGAAGCGCATGTGGCGCACGATGACGTCGTGGGTGTCCACCTGGAACGACTCGCCAGCGATGATGACGCCGTCGCCAGGGGCTGTCTGTCCGGCAATGGTGATATAGGGAGCGCGAACGTAGATGGGAGACTTCAGGCGGATAATGCCCGAGACATTGAACACCACGATGCGTGCACCACCCTGTTCGCATGCCCAGCGGAACGAGCCGGGACCGTCGTCGTTCAGATTGGTCACGGTGAGCACCTTGCCACCACGACCGCCAAACGTGTACATGCCGCCTCCCTCAGCACCGGGGAAGGCGGGAATCTTGGCCTGACGCAGGTCGTAGGGGCGGGCGGCCCAAGGCACGTAGGGGCGTCCTTCGCGCGCTTCTTTAATGACGATGGGGAAGGCTTTCTCCCATGCACTGTCGGCATGAGCCTGCCAGCTTTTTTCCAGAGAGTCAATCAGCTGTTTTGCTTCGCTTGTGAGTTGCGGATACTGTGCCTTTGCAACTGTGGCAACACCCAGGATTACCACCAGTAAGGCTAAAATCTTCTTCTTCATTTTCCTTAAATTCTTTTGAAAACAATTCATTCTAAAGACTACGCTATATAAATAATGTACTAAGCAAAATAAGTTTTTTTAATAGTGTTTAGGGATTGAATAATAATGAAGCACATTCCTATTAGTGTCGACGCAACCGATACACATTCACGCAACTTCTGTCTATGCTCGGCGGGTATCATTGCGGAAAGCGCCCGGTTCCATCACCCTTTGCATCGTTCCAAACGAAGGTGCGACACGCGTGCGAACGGTTACAAAACACCGCTTTCATCGTCATTTACGAAACATCACTTTCAAAATAACGAGGAAAATATGAAGAAGACAATTTTATATCTGCTAGCGCTGACGTTGGTCGCACTGACGGCAAAGGCACAGAAAACCATCACCGTGGCTGCCGATGGTAGCGGCGACTTCACCACCGTTCAGGCGGCCGTCAACGCCGCCGAGGAAGGGGCCGAGACGACCATCCGCGTGAAGGCTGGCGTATACGAGGAACAGGTGAACATCGGTTCGAAGCAACAGGCATCGACAAAGCGCATCAGTCTGATTGGCGACGGTGCCGACCAGACCATTATCACATGGGCCGTCGGGAAGAATCCCAACAACACGTCTATCGAGAAGACGGCCGAACTGGCGGTCTACGCCAACGACTTCTACGCACAGGACATCACCCTACGCAACACCGCCGGGAAAGCGGGCGGTCAGGCGCTGGCACTCTTCGTCTCGGGCGACAGACAGACCTACCTGCGTTGTCACATCCTCGGCTATCAGGACACGCACCGCTCGAAGAAACAGACGCGTAGCTACTTCAAGCAATGCCTCATCGAAGGGGCCACCGACTTCATCTACGCCGGAGGCACCGCATGGTTCGAGCAATGCACGCTGAACTGCGTGGCCAAGGGATACATCACGGCTCCCGAAGACATTACCATCTGGGCCGACGGTCCTAGCGGAAAGCGACTCTGGCTGGGGTTCATCTTCAACCAGTGCACCGTCACGGGCGATGGCATCAGCAGCCAGAGCATGTATCTGGGACGTCCGTGGGGAGCGGAAAAATGCGGTTCCATCTTCCTCAATTGCAACCTGAACGACCTCATCAAACCCGAAGGATGGACCACCATGGGTGGCAACACGGGCGACAAAAGCTACTTCGCCGAGTATAAGAGTCGCACCGCCGGCGGCGAGCTGGCCGACGTCTCAAAACGCATATCCTGGAGCCATCAGATGACCGATGCCGACTACGCGGCACTCATGTCGTGGCACGCCGTAGACAGCGTCTTCATGGTTCGTACTGGCAACACCACATCGTTCGACCCCGAAGGCGTGATAGCCCGTCACCAGACGGCTGCCATCACCGACTACGCACCCATCGAACAACGACTGCTGGCCTTCCCAACGGCGCGCGGTTTCGGTAAGTTCGCCACCGGCGGACGCGGTTGCAAGGTGGTGGAAGTGACCAATCTTGACGACTCGGGCGAGGGCTCGTTCCGCTGGGCACTGACAGAAGCTGGGCGCGAGAATGCCACCATCGTGTTCCGCGTCAG
>JAILAI010000190.1 GCA_024681705.1 Prevotella sp. | reverse complement strand
GTGCAAATGTGGTGCATTGTATAAAAACAAAAATCCGCAAAAACTGATATTCAGAATCTTGCGGATTTTGGTGAGTGATCCCGTTGGGATTCAAACCCAAGACCTTCAGAACCGGAATCTGACGCTCTATTCAGCTAAGCTACGGGACCAATCGTTTATAAGTGGATGCAAAGGTACAACTATTTTAGGGGAACGCAAAATTTTTGGGCGTTTTTTTCGGGACAATAGCTGGGTCTGAGGATAAGGCGGATGACAAGTGAAGGTGGTTGGGATTTAAGGATTTGCGAGTGGTTATCAAACGATGATAAGACAGGATTACTAAGATTGGCAGATGAGATAGGGAACGAGTGGAAGAGGGAGAAAAAAATTGAAAATGTAGGTGCTTAATGTCAAAAATCAAGCAAAATGCAACGATTTTTGGTTATTTTCGTGACACTATGCAAAAATTTCAAGGTTTTTGCTTGCACATTAATAATAAATGTGTACCTTTGCAGGCAGTTTTGATTTTAAGGTATAAAAGTATTGAAGGAAACAATGAGCAAAATCATCAAACCCATAGACTATAGCCCTCTGCTTGACATGCGGCAGACGGAACTGGGCATCAAACTGATAAAGGAGTTCTTCCAGCAGAACCTAAGCACAGAGCTGAGGTTGCGCCGCGTAACGGCTCCGTTGTTTGTGCTTCAGGGTCTTGGCATCAACGACGACCTGAACGGCGTCGAGCGCCCCGTCACGTTCCCCATCAAGGATCTGGGCGACGCAAAGGCAGAGGTGGTGCACTCGCTGGCTAAATGGAAAAGGCTGACATTGGCAGAATACGAAGTGGAACCCGGTTACGGAGTCTATACCGACATGAACGCCATCCGAGCCGACGAGGAGCTTGACAACCTGCACTCGCTCTATGTTGACCAATGGGACTGGGAGGCTGTCATCACACGCGAACAGCGCACGGTGTCGTTCCTCAAGGATATCGTAGAGCGCATCTATGCCGCCATTCTCCGCACAGAGTTCCTCGTTTGCGAGCGCTATCGTCAGCTGAAGCCTTTCCTTCCGCAGAACATACACTTTATCCATAGCGAAGAGCTGTTGCAGCTTTATCCAGACAAGACCGTAAAGGAACGCGAGGACCTGATAGCCAAGGAATACGGCGCCGTATTCATCATGGGCATCGGTGGAAAGTTGTCGAACGGCGAACCACACGATGGTCGCGCACCCGACTACGACGACTGGACGTCGCCTGGCGAAAACGGTCTGCAGGGTTTGAACGGTGATATTCTCATCTGGTATCCCGTGCTGGGCCGCTCGGTAGAATTGTCATCGATGGGTATACGCGTAGACAAAGAAAGCCTGCAACGCCAATTGGCACTTTGTGGCAAGGAAGAGCGTTCGGAACTGTACTTCCACAAGAAACTTCTCAACGACGAACTACCACTGAGCATTGGTGGTGGTATCGGTCAGAGCCGCCTTTGCATGACACTGCTTCACAAAGGACATTTGGGCGAAATTCAATCGAGCATCTGGCCTTGCGACATGCGCAAAGAGTGCGCAGAGTTGGGCATGACGCTCCTCTAGGAAAATAAAACACAAACCATACATTGGCGCAATCTCCTCGACCCCTAATAGGTTATGGAGATTGCGCTTTTTTGATGCTTATAAAAGAAAAGGGAAATTAGATGTTCTTCGTTTTTAAGCCAATTCGAGGTCAAGCATTTTCCTAAGCCTTTCGATAGAAGGATTCTTCTGCAACATATCCTCGAACAATTCTTTCTTGGTGAGCACCTTCGTCACCTCGTTGGGCTCGGCCAGCCTGAGCGTGAGGTTTATTTGCGTATTGTGCAGGTCGCGTGCCAAAGTGTTGCGGATGCGGTTCTTGATGGCTGTCATCTGATTGAGAAGAATCTCGTTGTCAACCACCACTTCCACCTCAGGCATCTGAACGATTCGTGGTGTCAGGTTCTTCATTCGTGTGGCCATACCCGCCATGCTTTGAGGCATACGGTTGCACATGCTCGTCCAATGGTACAGCAGGTCGTCTTCTGTGAACGACTTATGCTCGCCATTGTCCTTCAGTTCAGGCTCCACGACTTGCTGCGTCTGTTCGCCCGCCTTTCTCATGGTGGCGAAAGTGAGACCGATGTTCGATAGTTTCAGTCCTGAAGGCTGGGGTCCTTGAATAGCTTCATTTTGACTAGCGGAAGCAGGTGCCGTCGTTTCGGCAATACGTTTTGTGGCAGAAGCAACCTTCGTCTCTTTCTGCCTGGTGCTATCAGTGCGCGAACGTTCGGCAGCACCCTGAGCGGCCGCCTTTGGCTGAACGTTCGAAATAAGTTTCTGAAACAGGGATTTCAATCGCTTGGGGCTACGCCCCGCGGCAGGCGAATCCTCCTCTTGTGTGATCTGCGCAATCTGTATGAGCGTCAGTTCCACCAACAGTCGTTTGTTTGAGCTCTGGCGATAGTTGATGTCACACTGGTTGCATAACTTCAACGCATTATAGAGGAATTGCGTGGGGCACTTTGCTGCCTGTTCGCTGAATTTCTCCATCTGACGCTTGCTCACCTCGAGCAGGGGTAATGTCTGTGCGTCCTTCGCCATCAATACGTTTCGAATGTGTGTGGCGAGTCCACCGATGAGATGGCCTCCGTCAAAGCCGCTGGCTATCACGTTGTTGAGTAGCACCATTACCTCTGCCACCTTATTCTGTAGCGAGAGGTCCACGATATTGAAATAGTTCTCTGAGTCGAGCACATTCAAGTCTTCAATCACCTTCTGGTAGGTGATGTTTCCCTGACAGAACGATGCTGCCTGATCGAACACGGAGAGGGCATCGCGCATGCCACCGTCGGCCTTTTCTGCAATCACGTTCAATGCTTCTTCCTCGTAGCCAATGCCTTCTTTCTCTGCCACCATCTTCAGGTGGTTCACGATGTTGGCCACCGTCATACGCTCGAAATCGTAGATCTGACAACGCGAGATGATTGTGGGAAGAATCTTGTGTTTCTCTGTTGTAGCCAGAATGAAGATGACGTGTGCTGGCGGTTCCTCGAGCGTCTTGAGGAAAGCGTTGAAAGCCGCTGTTGAGAGCATGTGAACCTCGTCGATGATGAACACCTTATACTTTCCCACCTGAGGTGGAATACGCGTCTGCTCCATGAGCACCTTGATGTTCTCTACCGAGTTGTTCGATGCGGCGTCGAGTTCGAAGATGTTGTAGGAACGTTGCTCGTTGAACGCCTGACAACTTTCACACTGATTACAGGCTTCACCGTCGTCGGTGGGGTTCTGGCAGTTTATGGCCTTCGCAAAGATACGTGCACAAGTGGTCTTGCCCACACCGCGCGGTCCGCAGAACAAGTAGGCATGCGCCAGCTTACCACTCTTCACCGCATTCTTCAGCGTAGTGGTGAGCGACGACTGACCAACCACCGTGTCGAACGACATGGGACGGTACTTGCGTGCCGAAACAATATATTCTTTCATAATATTCTGAAAAGTTTTTGCAAAGTTAGTAAATTTCCGAGAATTATTACTAACTTTGTGGCCAAATAAAATTTTTTTATGAGTAAGACCAATCCCATCTACGCGTTTTTGAGCCATAACAAGTATTGGCTGGTGCTCATTGCGGGCGTTCTCATCGTTGGATTCTTCGACGAGAACAGCTTCGTGCAGCGCGTCAAGTACGACATGCAGATTAGCGAGTTGGAAGCGCAGATTGAGAAATACAACGCACAATATGAGCGCGACGACCGCCAACTGAAGGAATTGCGCCGCAACCCAAAGGCCATCACGAAGATTGCCCGCGAACGCTATTTCATGAAAGCAGACGATGAAGACATCTTTGTGCTGAGCGACGACATTAACGAACCAATGCCCATGGCCCATGAAGCAGCTGAATAGATGGCAGAGCTGCCTGCTCCTGACGGGAGGGGCGCTGATGGTGATTGGAGCCGGTCTGGCGGTTTTTGGTTCACTGAACATCGGAGGATGGATGTTTCTGGCAGGTAGTCTGCTTTTTGGAGCGATGCAATGGCTGCAGACCTACGATGGAAACAGCATGGTGATTAGAAGACTGCGACGAATCATGCTGTTTTCCGATGTGTTCTTGATTCTTGGAGGACTCGACATGGTGGAGAGTGCCAACGGATTCATCAGGCAGTGGTTCCTCAGCAACGTTCATAATGGCAGCATCAACTACATTACATATATATATAACAAATGGGTTGTTTTGCTTCTCATCGGAGCCATTTTACAAGTCTACACAACGCAGCGAATCTCTCACGAACTCGATAAAGAGGCAAAAAAACGCTAAAAGTGCCCATAATTGTTTTAAATAGCATAAAAATTTTTCATTAGTTCAATAATACGTTGTACATTTGCAATGGTTTCAATACCACTGAAAGTATAACAAAACATCTCTATGAGTAGAATTTTCTATGCGCTACTGACTATTGCTGCATTTGCTTCGTGCGCCAACAGCTACAACATTCAGGGCTCGTCAGACGTTCAGATGTTTGATGGGCGCAAGTTGTATCTGAAAGTCTATAACAACAACAATCTGAAGAGTATAGACTCTTGCGAAGTGGTTCACGGGCAGTTTAATTTCACAGGCAACGTAGATAGTGCGCGTCTGGCCACACTGTGTATCGACGACGAAGGCATCATGCCGGTTGTCATCGAAGATGGCGACATCACCGTAAAGATACAAAACCTGCAATGCCGCGCCAGCGGTTCGCCGCTCAACGATAAACTATCGTCGTTCCTCGACGACTTCGGACGTGTGCAGAGTGAGATTTCCGATCTCAGTCATAAGCAGAGCCAGGCCATCATGGATGGAGAAGACGAGATGGTTACCAACCAGCGCCTACAAGCTGAATATGTGCTACTCACACAGCGCACCGACAGTCTCGTCACAAGTTTCATTGAAGAGAACTTCGACAACGCACTCGGGCCCGGTGTATTCTTCATGATGACAGCAGGATACCCACACCCCGAGTTGCAACCATGGATTGAAGCACTCATGGCCAAGGCCACAGACAACTTCAAGAAAGATCCCTACGTGCATGACTACTATGAGAAAGCACAGCAAAACGAAGCGATCATGAATGGCATGGCCGAGCAACAAACCACTGCTCCTGCGCCCGTCCAGCAGGCGGCTCCGTTGCCAAATATCCCCACGCCAAACGAGCTCGCTCAGCCCGCCGACAGTGTAAAATAGCCACAATGGCAAGGGCGGACTCATCTGCAACTCGCATCATCAATTCATCGACAGAATGAGACAATACATAAAGAATGCTACGATTGTCAACGAAGGACGCATCTTCCAGGGGAACATCCTCATCGAAAACGACCGTATTGCAGAGATTTCTGAAACCACAGCCACCCCGAGGCAAGCAGACCGCACGGTCGACGCCTCGGGGTGTTTCGTTTTTCCCGGCGTCATCGACACCCACGTCCACTTCCGTGAACCTGGGCTCACACGAAAAGCAGATATCGAAAGCGAAAGTCGTGCAGCAGCATGGGGTGGCGTCACGTCGTACTTCGACATGCCCAACACCGTGCCGCAGACCACAACGCTCGAGGCTTTGGAAGAAAAAAGGCAATTGGCTGCTCAGAAGAGCCACGTGAACTATGCCTTCTTCTTCGGCGCCACCAATGACAATGCTGGTCTTTTCAGCCAGCTCGACAATCACGTTCCCGGCATCAAACTCTTTATGGGAAGCAGCACGGGGAACATGTTGGTGGACCGTGAGGAGTCGCTGCGTCAGATTTTCAGCACTGCAAACCTACCCTTGGTGGCACACTGCGAGAATACCGACATCGTCAATCAGAACATGAAGCAAGCCAAGCTACTCTATGGCAACGACCCGTCGGTAACGCTTCATCCGTTCATCCGCAGCGAACAAGCCTGCTACGAGTCTAGTCTCCAGGCGGTTCAACTGGCTAAGACCTACGGAGCCCGTCTGCATGTAGCTCATGTGTCGACGGCCCGCGAACTAGAGTTGTTCGGACTGTCGGACAACATTACGGCCGAAGCTGTCGTAGCTCATCTGCTTTTCACCAACCGCGATTATGACACGCTGGGCACGCGCATCAAATGCAATCCCAGCATCAAATCAGTCACTGACCGCGATGCTTTGCGACAAGCACTCGCCAACGGACTTATAACGACCGTGGGCACCGACCACGCGCCACACCAATTGAGCGACAAAATCGGCGGTGCTGCAAAAGCTGCGTCGGGCATGCCGATGATTCAATTCTCACTGCCCTCCATGTTGCAACTGGCTGATGAAGGCGTCATCACGCTGGAACGACTGGCCGAACTGATGATGCACGACCCTGCTCGCCTTTTCAATATCCACGAACGCGGATTCATCCGAACGGGCTATAAAGCCGATCTCGTGATGGTAGCTCCCAATAGCCCGTGGACCGTCTCACCCGACATCATCCAGAGCCGTTGCGGCTGGAGTCCACTCGAAGGTCACACCTTCCATTGGAAAGTGGTACAGACATATTGCAACGGTCACCTCATCTTCGACAACGGTCGTTTCGACGAAAACTCACGAGGCGAACAGCTCAGCTTCAGATGATCAAGAAACTCACATACACCATTGCCGATACCGTCCCCTATATCAACTGGCCCTATTTCGACTATGCCTGGGGAGTGGGAAGCAACGGACGCGAGGAGCGCGAGCGACTACGCGCCGAGGCAGAGGCCAAGCTCAGTGAACTCGAAGGCCACTACCACGTGTATGCACTCTTCGGATTGTTCGATGCCAACAGCGACGGCGACGATATCATTGTCGGCACCACACGACTGCCCATGCTGCGCCAACAACAAGTGAGTCGTAACGGTGAACCTTGCCTTTGCCTGTCAGACTTCATTCGCCCTCTGTCATCTGGTCAGCCTGACCGTATCGGCATCTTCGCCACCAGTACCGACCACGCACTCACCGAGCAACACCACAACGACCCCTACATGAAGATGCTGTTGCAGACACTGGCCGACCGACTGGCCGAAGCTGCAGCTGAGCGCATGCATGAAGAGGTGAGAAAAGTGCACTGGGGCTATGCACCCGACGAACAACTGTCTATGCAGCAGCTCCACATCGAGGCATTCCAAGGCATTAGACCAGCTGTTGGCTATCCGTCATTGCCAGATACCAGCTTGAATTTCCTTATCGACGACCTCATCGGCCTGCGGCAAATAGGCATCCGACTGACAGAGAGCGGCATGATGATGCCCCACGCTTCGGTGAGCGGCCTAATGATTTCCCATCCCAAATCCCGCTATTTCAGTATTGGAAAAATCGGCGAAGACCAACTGCGCGACTACGCCCGTCGACGATGTATTCCCGTTGAGCTGGCTCGTCGATTCCTCAATATGTAGGCCGCAGCACCGAACCGCCAAAAGAATCATTCCATTTTTGTAAACATAAAACCAAAATACCCCACTCTACTGATATGATTGCCCGCATCATTGTTTTGCTCTTGTTGCTCATTGCCATTCCAGACCTCTATTTCCATTGGCACTATCTGAGCCGTCGGAAAAACTACAGCATGTGGAAGCGATTGCTGTTCTGGCTCCCTGCTGTTGGTATGACAGCCTATGCACTGGCCCTGACAACCGTCGATGGCTTTGCCCCGACCGAAATCAACTGGCTCTATCTGTTCCTGCTGTTGCTCGGACTGATTGTCATTCCCAAGGCTGTATTTGCCCTTTGTAGTTGGTTGGGCCTGATGGTATGCCGAATGCGCAAATCACGCCGTAACTGGGGCAACGCCATCGGACTGCTTCTTGCACTTCTCACCATCTACTTTATCGCCTACGGCAGCACATTGGGTGTAATGAATCTGAAGGTACGTCACGTGGAATTGGCCTTCTCCGACCTACCCGCCAGTTTCGACGGCTACCGCATTGTACACTTCAGCGATATTCACGCGGGTTCTCTCACCGGATTCCGCGAGAAACTACTCGACCGTACCATCGACAGCATCAACGCACAGAAAGCCGACATGGCCGTTTTCACAGGCGACCTGCAGAACATTCTTCCGCAGGAACTCGATGGCATTCAGTCACGACTGTCCACCATCAGCGCACATGACGGTGTGTTAGCGGTGTTGGGAAACCACGATTATGCCAACTATATTGAAGCCGAAGAAAGCACACGTCACTTGAACGAACAGCAGACGCAAAGCCGCATACGTAGCATGGGCTGGCAATTGTTGATGAACGAGAACCGGATGGTGAAGCGGAACAACGATAGTATTTTCGTGGCTGGTACCGAGGACAACTGTCCTTCACGCTATCGTAAAGGACCGCTGAACCGTAGCGACATCGGCCGTTCAACACATGGAGTTGGTGACCAGTCGTTCCTCATCATGCTGCAACACGCTCCCACCCTCTGGGCCGACAGCATCTTAGGAAAAACACACGCCCAACTCACCCTTTCGGGACATACTCACGGCGGACAGGTGAGACTTTTCGGAATATCACCCGCCAGAGCCATCACCAAATACGTTGCCGGCATCTATAACGAGGGCGAACGGGCACTCTACGTGAGCGCTGGCGTGAGCGGACTTGTTCCATTCCGGTTTGGTGTTCCGCCCGAAATTACTGTCATCACCCTGCGTAAGAAATAAGAATGCGACAGATGCCTTATCTGATACGGCATCAGAGATATCCAAAAGATATAGATAAATGAAAAGACACCTTCTTCTTCGGACGATGATGCTGTTCGCATTCCTCGCCCCGATTGCCATACAGGCTCAGCAAATCACTGAGGACGAAACAGAACAACCTATTGTCTATCCTTCGTTCCTGCCCAGCGACTCCATGCCCGACGCGACGAAATACCTGCCCGCACCACCCGATACAGCCAGCATGAACTACATGAACGACTGGGTTCAATACAACTGGGGGAAGAGTCTAAGAAACACTCCACGCGGACAGCAAGCCATCTTCGACGACTGCATGAAGACCGACAGCATTCTGAAGTGTTTCTCACTCGCAGCTGGCAGAGAGTTATCGTCGGAAAAGACACCCGCCATTTTCTATCTGATAGAACGTGTCACAACTGCAGCCTGCGACGCTACCATGAAAGCCAAAGAAAGCTACAAGCGCAAGCGCCCTTATGTACAGTTCAACGAAAGCACATTAGTACCTGAAGAGGAGGCCAGCCACTTACATTCAGGTTCCTATCCTTCGAGCCATTCAGCCACCGGATGGGCCATCGCGCTGGTCCTCGCG
This sequence comes from Prevotella sp., assembly GCA_024681705.1. Classification (GTDB taxonomy): domain Bacteria; phylum Bacteroidota; class Bacteroidia; order Bacteroidales; family Bacteroidaceae; genus Prevotella. The sequence goes on along the minus strand of JAILAI010000190.1, from coordinate 9,184 downwards.
GAACTGATGCCCGAAAATCAGAACGCCATTCTGAAGCGAGGTTTTGAGTACGGACAGAGTCGCGTCATCGCTGGCTATCACTATCAAAGCGATGTCGACCTTGCACGTCTGGCCGGTGCTGCAGCCATTGCGCGTTTGCATGCCGACAAAGGTTTCCAAAAGGCAATGAAAAAGGCTGCAAAAGAACTGAAAGAATAACTGGCAAATCCATAAGTCAAACGTCTCATATTCTTTTTTTAAAATAAAAGGGATAGATAACGAAAAAAATGCAAAGTTCAAAAAATCGACATATTAAGACCGACTCATTTATCACTATTCAATAACACTTCTCTAATGTTCCTCGATTAAAAACCGCCTTCAAGTAATATGTAATTCACGCCATAAACATCGGGAAATCAAAAAAAAGGCCAAATATTTCAATCTGAAAGCATTAAGGAAAAATTTGCTTTCAGAATGAAAGTTTAAGAAAAAACTAGCACACAAATCGTAATATATCTTACTTTTTGACACAAAAAGAGGGGGCTTTTCATTCATTGTGTCTGTAAAATCAGTAATTTTGCAACATCAAAGAAGAAGAAGAATCACAGCTATTGCAATATAGATAGTTATTACTGTAACGACGGAGCACATCGCGTAACTGGACCCTTAACAACTCAAGCACAAAGAAGCTAAGAAAAAGAGTTACTGCATGCCATTGCGATGTGGCGCAGTAACTCTCAACACATTTCCTTTCATCTCCTCAGAAGCATCGTATTTTGCAGTCCTTGGGAAGTACACTAAAAGTCAGATTTGCCTTCTCACATACGGAAAAGTTAAAACTGCTTTCTCTTTAGCCAGCCTTGGCCTTGAGCAACGCAGCAATGGCTTCTTCCTCACCTACAACCCAAATAATATCACCCTTTTGGAAACGATAAGTAGGTTTCACTTGTGAAAGGTTCTCCTCGCCTTCCTCCAGCCCCACCACCATACAGTTGTATTGGTGACGGATGCCACTTTCCTGCAGGGTCTGACCGATGAACGGACTGCCACCAGCAATCACCATCGACCGCAGTTTCATCTCACGCTTCTCCAATTCATAGTCCTCTTCTTGCACCTCTGTTTCAAGCGCACGACGAAACGCCGTCAGCTGATCGTCACTACCAATAATCTGCAAACGGTCGCCAGGATACAGACAGTCATCCCCATCGGGAATGTTTAGACGTCGGTTGGCACGCAGAATGCTACTCACATGGACTCCGAACTTATGACCTAGGTTAAGGTCTTTCAACGTGCGACCCATCCAGAGTGAGTCGGCAGGTACATCAAAGTCGGCAATATGGATATCACGGTCGAGCAGTTTACCTTCGTAGAGAGGACGTTTGTGACCATGTACCTGGGCCTCAATGTCGCGTGAACGCAGATTCTGAATGAAAAGCCTTTCCAATTTGATGCTTCGGTTCTTGATGGTACGCGACAATACCATCAGTATGACAACAACCACACCGATGGTGATCATCACAGCATTGGAGAACCTTGTCAGATAGTTGCAAATATAGAAAATGAATCCCACAGCTACGATTACCCTCACCAAAACCGTGAAGATAAGCGGCACGCGATTGATATTACTCTCTTCCCACAATGCGTGGAACTCCTCGCTATGGTTCTTCTTCATCACCATAGCCCGCAAGAATGGTGAAATGAAAATGACGGTAAGAATACCCGTAATCGCATTGGCATACCAATGTAGTTCCCATCCGGGCAACAGTCGTCTCATGAATGGCAACACGAAGGTGAACATCACTGCAATAATAGCGGCCGAAAGAATGCTATAGATAAGCATGTTTCGCCCCATAGCCAGCAGCAGTTTCTTCCATTTGCTTTGCTCAGTGCTGTTTGGATGGTTGGTCGCGAAGTGATTGAGCGACCTCACCCAACGCTTGGGAAGCCTACGCTCCAGGGCGTTATAGCATGGAGTGGCCAGACGAATCATATAAGGCGTGAGAAATGTCGTGATAACCGAAACGGCCACCACCACAGGATAGAGAAAGTTGCCGATGACCCCCAACGACAGACCCAGCGAAGCGATGATGAACGAGAATTCACCAATCTGTGCCATCGAAAAGCCACATCTCATAGCCGACTTCAGGCTTTCACCACCCAGCATGAAAGCGAACGAGCCAAACACAGCCTGTCCCACGAGGATGGTCATGACGAGGGCAATGATGGGGATAGCGTAGTCAACGAGTATCTTGGGGTCTACCAACATACCGACAGACACGAAGAAGATAGCTCCAAAAAGGTTCTTCACCGGTTCCACCAAACGGATGATTTTCTCAGCTTCGATAGTCTCAGCGAGGATGCTACCCATCACAAACGCACCGAAAGCAGAAGAGAAACCCACCTCGGTACTGAGCACAGCCATCGCACAACACAGTCCGAGCGACACCACCAGCAACACCTCGTTGTTCATCAGTTTACGCGTATGACGCAGGAATAGGGGTATAGCAAAGATGCCCACCACAAACCACAGCACAAGGAAGAAACCAATCTTCAGCACCGAAGTGAGCATCTGACCACCATCGGCTCCACTACCACTGGCAATGGCGCTGAGCATCACCATCATAACGATAGCGAGAATGTCTTCCAAAATAAGCACGCTCATCACCAGTCCGGCAAACTGCTGTTGCCGAAGACCGAGATCGTCGAAGGCCTTATAAATAATGGTTGTGGACGACATTGCCAGCATACCGCCTAGGAAGATGCAGTCCATCTTACTCCAGCCAAACAACTGACCCACACAGATACCAAGCATCATCATACAGAAGATGATGGTGACTGTAGAGATAATCGGCGAAGCGCCCATCTTCAAAATCTTCTTGAATGAGAAGTCGAGACCAAGCGAGAACAACAGGAACATCACGCCGATGTCAGCCCACGTCTTAATATCCTGATGGTCGACCACCGATGCCAGATAGGGCATGTGTGGACTGACCAGAAAACCAGCAACCACATAGCCCAGCACCAATGGCTGTTTCAGCTTCTTGAACACCAATGTGACGACGCCTGCCACCATCAGTATCAGGGCCAGGTCTTTGATAAGCGCAGGTAGTTCTCCCATATCTATCCGTTCGTTTTATTTGCAAAGTTATACAAAAATCCGCGTTTAACCAACGGAACACACTGTTAATTACTGAAAATCTTACATATTCGATGTCATTGTGGAAAGAAATATGCGTGAATGTTTTTTCGCATCCACGCATATTTCTTATTTATCAAGCAGAAGCCTTAGTCGTTATAGCCAGCAGTCAGTTCGCAAATCTTCACGATGGTCTGCATGGCTTTTTCCATCACCTGCACGCTAACGAACTCAAACGGACCATGGAAATTCACGCCGCCAGCGAAGATATTCGGACAGGGCAGACCGCGGAACGAAAGCTGTGCACCGTCGGTGCCACCACGAATAGGTCTCACGCGAGGCGGCACATCGCTGGCCTGCATGGCCTTGAGCACCACGTCGATGACATGCATCTGTGGATCAATCTTCTCCTTCATGTTGTAATACTGGTCGTTGATTTCAGCCTTTACTGTACCCTCGCCATACTTCTCATTCATCTCATCGACACAACGCTGCATGAAACGCTTGCGGTCTTCGAAGCGGTCGCGGTCGTGGTCACGGATGATGTAGCTTAGCTTAGCGTGTTCTGTGCACGACTCCATACCTGTCAGGTGATAGAAACCTTCGTAGCCTTCGGTCTCCTCGGGTGTCTCATCACCTGGCAGCATCGTGGCGAACTCGGCAGCCAGTCGGCTGGCATTCACCATCTTGCCCTTGGCATATCCCGGATGCACACTCACACCTTTTATATATATCTTGGCACCAGCGGCGTTGAAATTCTCAAATTCCAACTCGCCCAAGTCGCCGCCATCGATGGTATAGGCCCACTGGCATCCGAACTTCTCCACATCGAAATGATGGGCGCCCATACCAATCTCCTCGTCGGGATTGAAGCCCATCCGGATATCACCGTGAGGAATCTCTCGGTGGTCGCGCAGGAAGCATAAAGCTTGCACAATTTCAGCGATGCCTGCCTTGTCGTCGGCTCCCAACAGCGTGGTACCATCCGTCACGATCAAATCCTCCCCTTTGTGTTGCAGGAGCTCTGGGAACTTCGATGGCGATGAGACAATGCCCGGCGAAAGCTCGATGTCGGAGCCGTCGTAGTTACGTACAATGCTGGGCTTCACGTCCTTGCCCGAACAGTCGGGGCTGGTGTCGTAGTGAGAAATGAAACCAATGGTAGGCACCTCCTTGCGCACATTTGAGCGCAATGTGGCGTAGATATACCCCATTTCATCCATTTCAACATCGTCAAAACCTTCTCGTTCTAATTCTTCTTTCAGATAGCGTGCGAAGATCAGTTGTTTGGGAGTACTCGGCACACTCGTCGAGTCTTCACTCGATTGCGTGTCGAACTTTACATAATTCAGAAATCTTTCTGTCAGTTCCATATATGATTTTTAGTGTTTATGATTCTCATTCATGATAGTCAGCCTCGACTTATTTGCTCTCGGCGTCAATCCATCCGAGCATAGCCACGAGTGAAGCGTTCCAGTTGATGGCAATTTCGTTGGAGGCATACGATGGCTCTTCATCCAGGTAGGACTCGTCGGGATGCTTTGAAGGATACTTCAACCCGCTGCCCAAATCTTGCTGTCCTGGGTTCGGACCACCCACGAGAAGGCCGGGCACGGGTGCCTCGATACCATCGGATGCCGACAAACGGTGGTGCGGATGCATGGGAGACTTGCTTCCGTAGCCCGTCACATAGCAAAATCCCGTGGGATTACGGCCCAAGAGATAGTCGACATTCTGCTGGGCAGCAGTCAGGTATTTGGCGTCACCCGTGTGGCGATAAGCATAGAGCAGCGTCACACCACTGGCGCAGAAGTTCTCGGCAAGACAACCCCATCCAAAGTCGCGTGGTGAGTTGCCGTTGGGCGTCTGATAGCAACTGGTGGCCGTTGTCTTCACAATACTATCGGCATAGGCCATAAGCTGCGGTGTAAGATTCAGTTTGTCACCCAGCGAAGATGCCATCCACTCGTAGGTACCAAGCGAAGCCAGACCTCCCCATGTGGGCAAAGAGAAGCGCTGAGGCGCCGTCTTGGTGGCAATGTCGAGGAAATATGGGTCTTGCGTCTGAATGTAGAGCTCTGTAGCTGCCCAGAAACGCTCGTCGCCAGCAAAGCCATCGCCGTAGGTTCCAGTGGATACATCGGGATCGAACTTCTTGTTCATGGCATCCTGATTGTAGAACGCCGTGGGGTTCTCTTCGGCCCATTTGAAGGCAGCCATTGCTGCGCGCTCTGCCTGAGCGGAGAAATCTGGATAGTCCTTATTGCCTTTGAAAACGCGTGCGGCCTGAGCCATCACAGCTGCGAAATCGTAGCTTGCGGTCACCGACTTCTGCACCACATAGCGCTTCTGATGACAGTCACCAGGCTTAACAAAGCCCTCGAAGTTCGGCGTAGTCAGCTTGTGATAGACGCCACCATCCCACGGGTCTTGCATTGTGAGCATCCATTTCAGGTTGTACATAATCTCATCCAGCAGGTCGGCTGTCTGATTCTGGCTTTCGGGAATGTCAGCATTCAGCTGATCAAAATACGCCTTGTTCTGCTCGTAGCTGCAAAGCATGATGCCGATGGAGAAAGCAGAGTTGACGATATACTTGTTATAGTCGCCTGCGTCGTACCACCCCCAGGGCGACGAGATGACACTTCCTGCTGGGCGTCCAGGCGACACAGCCGACGGATGGATATAAACCTCATTGTCCATGTGACCAGCAGGACGATTCCACTGTCCAGCATATCTTTGCTCGATAGGCATAGCTGTGCGCTGATAGTAGAAAGCTTTGAGCGAGCCTGCGGTGATATCACGCAAGGCAGACGGTTTTACCGTGAGCGTAGCTTTATCAGCGCCCGATGTCACGGTGTAGTCACCTGCCTGTGTAAGTCCGGAAATGCTCACCACGGTGCGTTGCTTTCCCGACCAAGGCGAGCGGGCGGTACGAAGCACTTTCACCTTTCCTGCCTTCTTTCCCCGACTGTTCTTCACGCTGACTTTCTTGGAAGTGCCTTCCAGCACCACCACTTTCTCCTGACCAGGATACACGCCCACCTGATTCAGGCGGATTATTTCCTGACCATTTGCCTGATGCATGCAGCAAAGACCACATGCCAGCAACCATAGCTTTTTTGTTGTTTTCATAAACAATTTTCGTAGGTTTTTTCCTCTTTGCTTGTTTCTCAATAGCTTTTGCAAAGGTAATCAAAAAATCTGAATAGAGAAAGAAACCACCAAGATATTTACTGATACGGTAGTAGAATTAGGGAAACGGGGACTTTCTCTGCTTCAAGTTTTTTCTTAGCGTTTAAGTTTTTCTTGTTATCACAATTGTTCTTATTTGACTAAAGTTGGGGGATTTACGGCTTTTCAGAATTGATTTATCTGTCGTGTTTCTTTCTTTTGTCAAAATAAATCATTATCTTTGCAGCGACATGTGGCGACAAATGGTTGTCGTCTCGGCAATTCTATCAAGACAACTTTATGAAATAACAACCTAACAATAAAGAAAAAAATAATAGAAGAACTATGGAAACAGAATATCTCGTACGATTATTTGTAGCCGCACTCTTGGGTGGTGTCATTGGTCTCGACCGTGAATACAACGCCAAGGATGCCGGATTTCGCACCCATTTCCTCGTTGCCCTGGGCAGTGCCTTGTTCATGCTGGTATCGCAATTCGGTTTTCCCGACGTCGTGGGCCAGAATGGCTATCGTCTCGATCCGTCGCGCGTTGCGGCCCAGGTGGTGAGCGGCATCGGTTTCATTGGTGCCGGAACCATCATTTTCCAAAAGCATGTGCTGAAAGGCCTCACCACAGCAGCAGGCATCTGGTGCACGGCTGCCATCGGTTTGGCATGTGGTTCGGGACTCTACGTCTGGGCTGCAGTGGCCACACTTCTGGCACTCATCTGCCTGGAAGCGTTCAATTTCTTCTTGCGACGCTTCGGTGCACGCACCGTTTCGCTTCGTCTGACTGCTGCTTCGAAGGAAAATGTGCTCCACGTAATCGAAGTGCTCGAAAGGGCAGGTCTGAAACTCAGCACCTACCACATGGAGCGTTTGGAAACCGCCACGGGCCATCACTACTCCGTGCAGATGGATGTCCGCGTACGTCGCGACCGCTACATCACGCGCCTATTGGAGCTGATGCGCGACTTCGATGGCGTGAGCATCGACAATGTGGAATAAAAAGGAGGATTGCTGCCGACTAGTACCAGCGCACAGCATTCGAATAGCCTGAGCGCTTATCGTACTTCAGCGCGTCGGTAAGCGTTGAAGCATTGCAACGGAACGAGAAGTTATAGCTAGTGTACGGCGCCAAAACCACTGAGCACGACATCGAGAAGCAGTGGAGGTCGCGCGACAATGATGCCGTCGTCATGGAGAGTTTCTTCTGGTCAAAGTCATAACCACTTGTGAAGTTGATGTTCCATCCGTCGGACAAACGCACATTTCCGCTGATGTTCAGGTTCTGCGAGAATGAATAAGGATAGCGCATGGTCTTCGTATTGAACTTGCCCGAGGTGTTCTCGCGCATCGTTATACCGTAGCCAATCGTCAAGTTCCAAGGAATAGAGAAGGCCAGATAGCCATCTTCGTCGGTGCTGGCCTTTCCTGCATCCTTCTTGGTAGCACCACGCTTTCCGCGCTCCATGTCTTCATCGATATTCGATTCCACCCCCGTGTCGTAGTCGTCGTCGAGGTTCTCATCGTCACGGTCGTCATCCCGGTCTTCTTTTTTCCCGAACCATTTCTTCAGATTCTCTGGGTTCAGGGTGAGAGAGAAGTTCTGCGATGTTCCCTGGAATCGACCGAATCGGCCGTAACCGTACTCCGTATGTGTGCCCAGATAGGGAGTACCGTTCTCATCGAGTTCGTAGGCATAGGTGGCAAACTGCGCATTCATGTTAAACGTATAGTGCTTCCACCACTTCAGACGCAGACGGACATTCAGGTCGCTGAGCGGTCTTTCCTTAGCCGCCATGTTATACGACATCGATGCGCCAAGTTCATCGATGATGCTTATCTTCTTGAACCCCGTAGAATCTTCATCCGACCTCAGTTTCATCTCGATATTGTTACCTATGTCCAGCGAGATGCTTCCCGTCTTGCCTTTGCCCGGCATACCGAACAGGGCATTCTGGAATGCTTGGTAGTCAACAAGGGTCACATTGCCCTCGGCGTCGGTCTTCGTATAGGTCTGATAATATCCGTAACGCGAGGAACTGAAATCCGGTGCATAACTAAAGCTCAAAGACGGCGTGAACACGTGGCGAATTGCCTGTACCTTGTTGCCGAAAATCTTGCGACTCGGCAGATACATACCATACAGTTTCGTGCTGGCCGACATGCTCAGGTCCCAGTTGTAGACATTGTAGAAACCGTGCAACGTGTCGGTCACTTCCGACATTGAGGCGGTATCCCACGACTTCTTCACCTTCGACGTGTACATGCGGTCGGTGAAATTGAACGAGGGATTGATGTTGATATAATCGAACAACGTGAAGCTACCGCTGATAGGTATCTTGTGGTTCATACCGTTCTTCCAGTCCTTGACAAGATTGGAATGCATCAGCATGTTTTCCTTCGTGTCGATGCTGTTGGAGAATTGACCGGTATAGTAGACGGAGATTTTCTCATACCACCGCTCTTTCCCCGCCACATGCTTGCGACGGAAGGGATAGAAGCGCGCCAGCGAAATGTTCAGATCGGGCAACTTCAGCGATATTGTAGTGTCGCGCATGTTCTGTGCCACGTTGGCCGTTCCACTGAGCGACAGACCGATGCTGCTGAAGTTTGTAGTCCACGACACCGAAGATGTCCTGGTGCTCTGCGTCATGGATTGCGGGTTGTACAGACTGCTCAAGTTGTTGCGCTCATAGCTGCTGGTAGCGAAGTTCACCTGTGCCGACAACGTGTTGAACGGGTTGGCCTTTGCGTCCTGACGATGACTCCATTGCAACTTGAAGCTCTCGGTTTCCATGAAGTCAGGCATTCCCTTGTCGCCACTCTTGGTGTTCTGATAGTTGAAATAGACCGAACCACTATACTTGTAGCGCTTGTGATAGTTCGACG
>JAILAI010000188.1 GCA_024681705.1 Prevotella sp. | reverse complement strand
ATCACCGAAGCCTTTTCGTGTGCTTCATTCAATGACAGGTGGCCATCCATGCGAATATGCGATTCAATAGCAATGCGGCTTCCTATTCGTCGAGTGCGCAGATTGTGGGGTTCGCACACTCCAGTCTCCGATAGCATAATCTGCTCTATCTCGTGCTCGACATCAGCTGGCAGAGAACCGTCGGTCAGTTCACCTATGCTTGCCTTTATCAGTCCCCAAGCCACTTTCACCAACATCAGTCCCACAACAATAGATGCCAAAGGATCGAGAACCGTCCAGCGGTTACCTAAAATAATAGCACCTCCAATACCTATAGCCGCACCTATCGATGAAAGAGCGTCGCTCCGATGATGCCATGCGTTGGCAATCACCGCCTGCGAGTCGAGAGTTCTTCCTTTACGGGCTGTATACTGGTAGAGCAATTCCTTGACAACAATCGACACGAGAGCAGCCCATAGCGCCAAACGTCCGGGGGTCTGCAACTGCTCACCACCTAACCAGCTGAGGAACTTCATCACTCCTGAGATGATGATTCCCGTAGCAGCCGCCACCAAGGCCAAACCGATTACAGAAGAGGCGAGCGTCTCGAACTTACCATGACCGTAGTCGTGAGACTCATCTTGTGGACGAGCACTGATGTTGACAAACACAATCACTATCAAGTCGGTAATAAAGTCCGATAGTGAGTGTACGGCATCGGCAATCATAGCGGCACTATGTCCTAAGATTCCCGCCACAAACTTGAATATGAGCAGCGCCACATTACCGAGGCTGCCCACAAGCGTCACTTTATAGATTTCTTTTTCTCTTGTCAATCTTATTTTCCAACTTCTATTGTTTTTCTTTTGCAAAGGTAATGCAAATGAAGACAAGAGCCAAGTGAATTGGGAAGAAAAATGGGATTTATTTGGAATATATGGTTGTTTAAGTGTTTTTCAACGACAAGTTAGGGCATCAACAAAAGGAGGACTAGCATCTATTCATATCAGATGAAGAAAGGCGATATGGCCTCAATTGCTTCTTGTCTATCTTCTATACATTAGTTTTTCCTCCAAAACTTGCGCATTTTCAATGAAAATAATTACTTTTGCATTGTTTTTGAAAACTTAAAAATATAATGATAATGGAAAGTCAAATTACAAGGGAGAAAGCATGGGAACTACTGAGAAGATACAACAAGGACTCGTTTCACCTACAACATGCGCTGACTGTCGAAGGCGTGATGCGTTGGTTTGCACAACAATTGGGCTTTGCCAACGAGGTGGATTTCTGGGGAATAGTAGGCCTCTTGCACGACATCGACTTTGAGCAATATCCCGAAGAACATTGCATCAAGGCGCCTGAGTTGCTTCGCGAAGGGGGTGTAGGCGAAGAAATGATTCATGCCATCTGTAGTCACGCTTACGGAATGCACGTGGATGTAAAACCTGAACACTTGATGGAAAAGGTCCTTTTCGCTACCGACGAACTAACAGGATTGATTGGTGCTGCTGCTCTGATGCGTCCATCAAAGAGCGTTCAGGACATGGAACTGAAGTCGCTCAAGAAGAAGTATAAGTCGAAAGCATTTGCCGCTGGATGCTCGCGCGAGGTGATTGAGCAAGGAGCAGAAATGCTGGGTTGGCCTCTGGATGAGGTCCTACAGAAGACCCTTGAAGCTATGAGGGCATGTGAGGTCCAAGTGGCAAACGAAATGGCGGCACTTCAATAGCTATCGCTCGGCGATACGCTTGCGAAGTTTGTCGATAGCCTGTTCCAGACTTTCGCTCGGCTCAATGATGTTGTAGTCGTGCCAGAAGTCAGGATCTTCGAAATAAGACACCTTATCGAAGAAGGCATCGCGCTGATAGAAGCTATCGCGACCGCGGGGCGCTTTCACCTTGCCCACCGCCCTATCAGTAACCACAAGCTCGCTCTGGGCCGTGAAACTAGTGGCCAGCAATCGACGTTTCCAGTCGCAATTGAATCTGAAGAGGGCGCGCACATAGCTGATACGCGTTTGCTGACCGTCGTAATGATAGTTCACCAACACACTCATCTCGCGGGGTTTGAAGCGTACACCCATCGGTTTGCGCACTAGCATATAGCGTGTGGCCTTGCCGCGATCGCTCATATCGAGCGAGAGTTCTGCACGGGTGAAGGCCAGCGTCTCACGATCGATGTAGAATAGACCCGTGAAGAGCGCATAGGGAGCACTACGGACGGGCTTCACACGAATGACATATTGCGGACGGTCATCGAGCGATGTGGGTGTTTCCATGCTGAAGTCGTAGTACTGCATATCCTCGGGATTGAGGATGAAGTCCTTGTTCTTCACGATATCAATCCATATCGGCGTGTTAGGACCTCCCATGATCTTCACGCCCAATGTGTCACTGGCCTTCGGACTCAGCAGACGGCGCCCCTTTTCTATCGCCACGCGGTCGGTAGACGGATTCAGGTAGACGGGTGTCTTGTAAAGTTGGGCTACGGCCTCGGCCACATTGATGTAGCGCGAGCGCTTCTGCACGGTCTCACGATAGAAACAGGTGTAAAGCTCGTCCTCGTTGTTATAGTTGTCGGGAATCTTCGCCATAGCGGCGTTGAGAATTTCGAGGGCATTGTTGGCCACAACGATGACATCGCTGAGCACCACCGACGCCGGCACAAGCTGAATGCGCAAGTCGGTAAATTGTCGGTTCAGTTTAACACGTCGCTGATGATAGCCAACATGCGATAAGATGATGTGAGACGGTTGGCGCTGACACTTCAATGTGAAAGCTCCGTCTTCGTTTGTCACTACTGCTACGTGCTCGTTAGGCACGGTGACGTTCACATGGGGCATGGGCACACGATGGTCATTCGTCACCACACCACTGATAACGCACAACGAATCGCCACCGTCAGTAAATGCTGAAGCGGTAGATGCCGTGAGCCAAAATGCCACAGCCATGAGTAAACTTCTTAGAATATACGCTTTTTGTTTCATTTTGTTCTCCTTCCTTTTTCACTCGCAAAGATAAAGAAAGAAATTGAAACGACAAAACTTTTCACGAAAAAATGCCACCTATCTACACCGACAGGTGACATTTTAACTAATTATATTGCAATCAATTACGTGGTTTTACGTTTTTTCAGAAATGGAACTTCAAATCCACACCCATCTGGAAGGGGTTTCCCATCTGCGCGAAGAACATCTTCTGACCAGTAGCCGCACTATCGAAAGCAAAGGTGTTGAAGCGCGAATCTGTCAGATTACGTCCCCACACATTGACCGCCACCACACCGAAATCGATGTTGGCATGAGCGCCCAGCACGGCGTAGAGGTCCTGACTATAGGTATTCTGTTCGTCCCAGTAGGTCTTGCCCTGTGCCGAGACATTCGCACCGATGGTGAACGAACGGATGAAGCTACCGCTGAAGTCGAAACGATAGTCGGCCATTCCGCCAATGGTATGCTCGGGAATGAAGGGAACGCGTTTGTCCTTATAGTCGACAAACTGACCGCTCACGGTGTCGCTATACTCCTTGAACACCGCACGGGTGTAGCCATAAGAGGCCGCCCAGGTGAGATGGTTGTCGAAGGCGCTACCTCTCAACGACAACTCTATGCCACAACTGCTGCTCTTACCAGCATTGGTCATCATACGACCGAAGCCATAGTTTCCGGCCATAACGCTGAGTTGTTGATTCTTCACCTGCATATAATAGCCGGCGAAATCGAGTTGCAGACGCTCACCTAGCAGGTTGAGATGGGTTCCAAACTCATAGTTCCAGCTGGTCTCGGGATCATAGGAGATGGTATTCACAATGTCTTGATAGACGGCGTTGTCGTGTACAATCTCCATATCACCGCGGGCCGACTGAGCCTTGTTCTGCAACTCCGTCTGAAGGATGTCGCTGAACATCTGCATGTTGAAGCCGCCAGCACGGTAACCTTTCGACACGGTAGCATAGATATTGCTTCCGCCATTGCCCAACTTATAGCTCAGACCGAACTTGGGAAGCAACTGGTTGAAGTCGCGACGATGCTTGTTCTGCAACAACGAAGTGACGCGAGCATTGACGTTCACACCCATCACACTCTCCTTAAGCGTCATCACGGCATTGGTCTTATAGTCGATGGACTGCTGACTATAGTCGTAGCGCAGGCCCAACGTAGCGGTGAGGCGCGGCAGAATGAGGATGTTCGACTCGTGATAGATGCCGAGGTTCGTCTGCGGAGTGAAGAAGCTACCGGGAATCGTTTCCAACGTCATATCGATGGAACAACCGCCAGCACGCTCAATAATACTCTCGGCCATCGCCAAAGCCCGCTCCTGACTCATGCCCTGCGCCGTATAGCGAGCAGCCATCGCGTTAAGCATACCGTAGTAGGCGTAGTTGCGGATATTGGTGGAGAGGAACTGATTCATTTCCGTATCGAAGTACACTGGAGCATCAGTATGGAGCCACAGATACGAGCCATAGGCTCCCGTAGTCCAGTTCCACCGGTCGGAATGATGACCCTTCAAGGTCAGTTCCTGCGTCAAGGCATGCTGTTGCTGATGTTGTTTCATGTGCATGAAGTCGCCAGGTAGATAGTCAATATCCATCAGCATGTGATCGTTCAGGAACTGATAGCTCGTGGTGGAATAGAAACTCACGTTGCGCCCACTATAGCTAAGATTAAGGCCTGTATTGAACATGTTGCGGCGATAGTTGCTCTGACGGTTCGTGTTGGGGTCGAGCGTAGTTCCCGTCTGACTATCCATCACACCATAGGGGAAGCCGTTCTGACTAACGAACTGATAGTCGGCAATGTAGTCGATGAGCCAACGTGGAGAGGCCTGATACATCAGTCGCAACTTGCCACCAGCCTCATCGTATTGGTCGGCGTGGTCGCCAGTAGCTACATTCTTGAAGAATCCATCTTGTCCTTCGTAGAAACCAGCGAGCGAAAAGGCGAATTTCTCTCCCACCTTATTATAATGCGAGGCCTCAATCGTCTTGTAGTTCTTCATACCGTAACCGAGTTTCACATCGGTTCCCTGATAGTGGAATGGGTTGCGAGAATACAGACGCACAAGTCCGCCCTCGGTATTCATGCCGTAGAGCGTACCCTGAGGACCACGAAGGACATCCACACGGTCTAGCTGATAGCTATGGAAATTGAACTGATTCTTGGTGGCAAGGGGGATGCCGTCCAGATAGACACCAACCGAAGGACTATTCACTCGCGAACCAATGCCGCGAATATACATCGAAGAGGTGTATCGCGAACCGTAGCCAGGCATGGTGAAAGAGGGAACGAAATCGCTCAATTCGCGAACGTCACGAACACCCAGATTGGCCACATCAACGCCCGAGAACAAGGTGCTACTCAACGGTTGCTGACGCAAACGGAAACTCTCCTTGGGCTGGGAAATCACAATCACCTCGTCGAGATCGAGGACGCGAGAGGTGTCAGAAACCTCTACCGAAGTTGGAATAGCGGGATGCTGCTCATCGGAAGCCATCACCATAGTGGGCACGGCAACCAACGCAGACATCAGAAATACGCTCAATTTTTTCTTCATCACTGTTATTATCGTTATAATTGCGTTGCAAAGGTATGTATTTTGCACCTTTGGAAAAATCCTCATTTATGTGGATTTTGCCTTATAACAATTGTTACTTGCCGAAAAAACAAGCACGATAGTCGATAATGAAAGGTTCACTCATTCAACGCTCCGCACCGGGAACAACGGCCCTTTTCGTGCATCGGAGCACCGCATTTCCCGCAATAATAACGATAATGGGAATTGCGAAGATAAGCCCGAATGGCAAACCAGAAATAGGCAATGAGCAAGATGTAGCCTATATAATATAATGTGGTGATGCTGAACACAATGTAATCGACGGCACACACTCCACCAAGACTCAACAGATAAAGCAACGCCTCGCCCGAATGAAGAGTCTGACGAACCACTTCCACACAAGCCAATCCCACGATGAGAATGGCCCAAACAAGTATGAGGAAGAGCATCAGGATGGTGGGAACGCTGAAGGGATTGAGCGTGGGATTGAAATAGAAATGGCGCCACATATCGGGAGCAAATAGTTGGATGCTGGCGTAGAGCGTAGCGGCGGTAGCAACAATCAGCGTGAGAACCGTGGGATAGACGGTGGGAATATCGTTGAAATGCACGATGTGTGACCGCTTCTGAAGAATGCTTCTCACCACGTAGATGGCCACCAAAATGCTGATGACAATGAGGAAAAGCAGCACGTGCATATCGCTGAACAGAGTGATGAACTGAGAGATGGGGTCGTCGGGATCGACGGCAGGCAACAATGAAGACTCGTGAATCCAGCCAAAGGTGAACTGGTCGCGCGCCACACTCACCCACACGCTATCGATGCTATCGGTGGGCATGATGCGGATATCGGCCACGACAAGCGGTTCATGACGGTAGACATAGAATGAATCGGTGGGCATCATCGACACCACTTCCTCGGGCTGTTGCCTGATGAGTGCGAGCGAGTCCTGACGCACCACGAAGTTGTAGTTCTCGTGATAGTGATGCTCACTAAGGAAGCGCAACGAGTCGTTATAGCGTTTGATGGCAGCCGAATCCATCGATGCCGTGACCGTAGCCGAATCATCGGGCACGACAACGGAGGGCAATATGTTGCGGTGCGACCGGTGGCTATTATAGCAACCCGTCAGCACAAATGCCAACAAAAGGGCAATGATGGATGTCAGAAGCTGTTTCATTCTCTTTCAATATGCGTTTTCTTGATGTTGCCTATGTTCAACCGTAGACGTTCATCTGGCACGCCTTGCAATCGAACTCAAGCCTGAAGCGACGACCGT
This sequence comes from Prevotella sp., assembly GCA_024681705.1. Lineage (GTDB taxonomy): Bacteria > Bacteroidota > Bacteroidia > Bacteroidales > Bacteroidaceae > Prevotella. Next base: position 10,962 of record JAILAI010000188.1, on the reverse strand, counting down.
CTGAGAGTCTCAGATAGAGTGGTTCGCGCCAAGAGGGTGGTGACTGGTTCTTCGCACGGTTCTTTGTACAATAGCCAAGACTATAGCGCAGACAATGACGACATTGCATGATGAGTGGTTGGTGGCGTTTCTCGGTCAGTTCAAAGGCGGGAGCGACGTCTCTCAACCCCCTCGCCTCGTAAAACTCCCGCGCCTTCTGGTTGGCCACATTGTAGAGATAAGGCCGTTGCGTGTAGGACGCCCCTACCCTTCCCCAATCTACCGCGATGTTCTCGTCAGGGCGATGCTGGCGCTCAACCATCATTCCGCCCCAGCCACGTATGGTTTTTTCCACCAACTCGCGCCTCATTTCCGAGAGCACGCTCGAAGGGATAAAGTAGTTGAATGAGTCAGGAACAAAGCTTACACGAGCACATTCGTAGGGCGTTGAGCCGAGTTTTGTCAGCTGACGCACGATGTTCTCTTGTTGAGGTTTCTGCGCGATTTGAAGCTCCATCGGTCTATCGATGCTCACCGTTGGACGCTCGGGTGCATCTTTCATCGACATGCTCAGCCGGAATCCCTGAGATATAGACTCCAGCGTCATCTCCACATCAATCTTACGCTCTGCGGTCTTGCCACTCATCAGTCGTTCGAAGGCCACATCGTTGTTGCGATAGAGCGACATTCCCGGGCGCAAACTAGTAGGCATCTTCAATGGGAAAAGTCGATTCCCCTCGGCGCGGTTCACGCGGAAGCCTTCGAGTTCACGACGGTCGTTCAGGAAACAGAGGCCATCACCATTGGCAAAAGCCGCCGTACCTGCCACATTGAACGAGTGTCCCCGCAACTCTTTCACCTTTCCCACATACTCGCCAATTGCCTTCGGCGTGTCGGGCGAGAAGATATCGGGCTTGCGTCCGTCGAGGAAATAGTGGGTGAACCCACGGTTAAAGGTCTTCTTCAGATTCGGTTCGAAGGTGTAGGAACAATGCCCAAATGATGCCCTTCTGTATTTGTCGGGGTGCCTAGCAATGATTTCGTTCAGGCGCTGACTATAGGCCGCCGTCACGTTCTTCACGTACGAAGCGTCCTTCAGCCGCCCTTCAATCTTGAGCGAGACGGCCCCCGCATCGAGCAATTCCTCGAGTCGGTCGATCTGGCAAAGGTCCTTTAGCGAGAGCAAATGCCGACCGCGCTCCACGACTCGTCCATCAACATCCACGAGGTCGAATTTCATACGACAGAATTGCGCACATTCGCCCCTGTTGGCACTACGCCCGAAGCAATATTCCGAAGCGTAGCAAACGCCCGAATAGCTCACGCAGAGGGCTCCATGAACGAACACCTCCAGCTCTACGTCGGGCACCGCTTTGTGTATCTCCCTTATCTCGTCGAGGCTCAGTTCGCGTGCCAGCACCACCCGACGGAAGCCCTGATCGCGCAACCAACGCACCTTCTCCACCGTGCGATTGTCCGTTTGCGTTGAGGCATGGAGAATCTGATGCTCATCGGAGAGCGCGATGAGTCCCATATCCTGAACCAGCACCGCATCGACACCAACATCCCGAAGTTCACCGAGCAACGTCTTCACGCCCTCGAGTTCCTCGTCGTAGACGATGGTATTGACCGTTACATACACCTTTGCGCCAAACTGATGGGCATAGCTACAAAGCTCGGTTATATCGTCGACCGAATTGCCCGCAGCTACCCTTGCACCGAAGCGTTGTGCTCCGATGTAGACGGCGTCGGCCCCGTGGTCGATTGCCACGATGCCGCTAGCCAGATTCTTGGCAGGTGCCAGCAACTCAATCTCTTCCATTCGCAATGCTGACTATTCGATTTCATCAATGTTATATGGCGTCATCTGGTAGACGTAATAGTTGATCCAATTGGAGAACAACAGGTTTGCGTGAGCGCGCCAAGTCACCAGCGGTGCCTTCGACGCATCATTGTCACGATAATAGTTCAGAGGCATCTCCACGTCGTCGCGCTTACCCAAGTCTCGCCGATACTCTTTGTCCAATGTGTCGGGCGCATATTCCAGATGGCCGGTGATAAAGAACTCACGACCCTCCCTGGCCATCACCATGCTCACGCCACTCTCACGCCCTTCGGCGATGAGGGTCAGCGCATCATTGGCCAACACATCTTCGCGACGGATGGTGGCATGACGGCTATGAGGCATATAGAACTCGTCGTCGAACCCGCGGAAGATGGGCAACGGGCGATGCAAAGTCTGTTGACGGAAGATACCGAAAATCTTCTTCTCGAGCGTGTATTTCGGTATGCCGTAGTGGTAGTAAAGTCCCGCCTGAGCGGCCCAACAGATGTACATCGTACTCATCACGTGCGTGCGTGCCCAATCCATTATCTCCGTCATCTCTTCCCAATAGGTCACCTCCTCGAAAGGCATTGACTCAACGGGTGCGCCGGTGATAATCATTCCGTCGAACTTCTCGCGTCGCAAGTCGTCGAACGAGCGGTAGAACATCATCATGTGCTCTATCGGCGTGTTCTTCGACGTGTGGCTCTTCAGTTTCATAAAGGTGATATCGAGCTGAAGAGGCGTGTTCGAGAGCAGACGAATCAAGTCCGTTTCGGTCGTAATCTTCAACGGCATCAGGTTCAGAATCACGATGCGCAACGGTCGGATGTCCTGACTGTGCGCACGCTCTTCGTCCATCACAAAGATGTTCTCCCGCTTGAGCAATTCTATCGCGGGCAGCTTATCGGGTATTCTTAGTGGCATAATGCGTTCTCTTTCTCCTTACGAGTTGCAAAGTTACAACTTTTTCAGCTAGTATGCAAACCTTCTTCTTTTTTCTTTGTTTTTTTCAAGGCTGGTTGGCGATGAAACATTTGTTAAACCCAAATAGGTCGTTAGGCCGAAGATTGATTACTTTTCTGATGTTTTCAGTCTATTCATGTCATCTCGGCATTTGTTTTGGCATTTTGTTCACATCTATATCTCGACGTAGCCCGCTACGCCTTCGATATCGATGCAACCAAACTGCTCAAAACAAATACTAATCTGACATAAATCCTAACGACCTGTTTGGGTTTAAAACGAGGGTTTGAATTGCATTTAGCAAAATTGGCGCTTTTCATCAGAGAAATTGGCGGTTTTGATGACGAAAATTGCCGCTTTTCATCATCAAATCTGCCGATTTTGATGAAGCATTAGTTGAGATGCTCAATTAGAGTTGAGAAAAGGATTCGTCAAGTGCGAACAATTGGCCGAACAAAGATAATAAAAGCCCGATATATAGTTAGCCGCGAATTGACAAAAGACGGACAAAAAAACCACCCATGTTCTTAGGCATGAGTGGCTTGTTTCTACAAGTCGGAATGAGATTCTCACCCGACGGACATTCTTGTTTCTCCCTAATTTAAGGGAGGATTACGCGTTGCTTACCAAAGTTCGAGGCGCTCGGCCTTCGGGATAAACATCTTGTCGCCCTGCTTGACGCCGAAGGCATCGTACCACATGTCGATATGGGGCAATGCACCATTCACACGCCAACGACCCAATGAGTGAGGATCGCTCTTGGTACGGTTGCGAATCTCGGCCTCGGTGATGTTAGCGGCCCATACACCAGCATAGGCGATGAAGAAGCGCTGGTCGGGTGTGAGACCGTCGATATCCTTCAGAGGAGCATTCTTCGTAGCGTTCTTATAGGCGTTGAAAGCCACCTGGAGGCCACCGTGATCGGCGAGGTTCTCACCCAATGTGAGCTGACCGTTACCATTGAGATCGGGCAACACCTTGATAGCTGAGAAGAAGTCGGCATACTTACCCGTACGAGCCTCGAAGTTCTTTCCGTCACTCTCGGTCCACCAGTCGGTCATGTTACCGAGCTTGTCGTAATGGCGACCCTGATCGTCGAAGCCGTGAGTCATCTCATGACCAATGACAACACCGATGGCACCATAGTTGAAAGCATCGTCGGCCGTGGGGTCGAAGAAGGGATACTGAAGGATGCCTGCCGGGAAGCAAATCTCGTTTGTCGTCGGGTTGTAGTAGGCGTTGACGGTTTGCGGTGTCATGTGCCATTCGTCCTTGTCAACGGGCTTGCCAGCCTTCTCGTCGATGTGGCGCTTCGTCTGGAACTTGTAGCACTCCAAAACATTCTCATAGAAGCTCTTCGATGGGTCGATATTGAGCGAAGAGAGGTCCTTCCACTTGTCGGGGAAGCCAATCTTCACGTAGAAAGACGACAACTTTGCGAGGGCATTGAGCTTGGTGTCGGTCTCCATCCAGTCTTGTGCCATGATGCGCTCGGCGAGCGATAGCTGCAAGTTCTTCACGAGACGCTCCATACGCTCCTTCGACGAAGCGGGGAAATAGCGCTCGCAATAGATGCGTCCGAGGGCCTCGCCCATCTGACTCTCCACCTGTCCGGTGGCACGCTTCCAAAGAGGATAGTTCTCCTTGCGTCCGCGCATGGTCTTGCCGAAGAAGTCGAAGTTGGCGGCAATCACCTTATCGCTGAGATAGTTGGCAGAGCCTACAATCTGACCCCATTGCATATAGGCGCGATAATCGTCGGCGGTCATGTCGGCAATCAGCTGGTTGGTTCCGGCAACGAAGTCGGGCTGACCAACGATCATCTCCTTCATGCAAGCGAGATCGATGCCTTCGGCCTTTGCCAGTTGTGAGATTTTCACGTTGGGATACTTCTGCTCGAACTCGGCGAGCGTCATCTTGTTGTAGTTGGCCTCTACGTCGCGCAACTCGGTGCGGCTCTTGCTCACCTTGGCGAGTGCCGTCTCAATCTTCATGACCGACTCCATCTTCTGCTTCGAGGCACTAGCACTGAAGCCGAAGAGGCGGAACATGCGGACGATGTGTTTCTTGTAGGCCTCGCGAATAGATGTCGTAGCCGCATCGTCATCGAGATAATACTCCTTCTGACCGAGCGTAAGACCACTCTGATAAACGTTCAGGATGTTCATCTTGGCGTTCTTCTCGTCGGCACCAAAGCCCATATACATGAACTGCTGGTCGCCATAGGCCATGAGTTCCTTCTGTATGTCGAAGAGCTCCTCCTTGGTCTTGGCCGCCTCCATCTTGTCGATCATGGGCTTCACGGGCTTCACGCCTTCCTTGTTACGACGTTTCTGATCCATAGCGAGCTTGTAGAAGTCGGAGAGCTTCTGCTCGACGGTTCCTTGAGCATAGCTACCCTTGAGGAGTTCGTCGAGGATTCCATTGATGCGCTTGTCGTTGTCTTCCTGGAGACGGTCGAAGCTACCATAGCGAGAGTAGGCGGCGGGCAGAGGATTGTTCTTCATCCATCCACCACAGGCGTACTCATAGAAGTCGTCCTGAGGGCGTACACTCGTGTCGAGGTTGGACGTCACCAGCCCCGACTTCAACTCCTGAGCATCTGCCCCGATAGAGGCTGATGCAATCAACATGGTTGTAACCATTGTCTTTAGATTCATAATCATTTATTGTTTATGTTAAATATATTCTATAATTGTATGCACTCGAGCTCTTCCGAGAGCTGCGCCCATCGCTCGGTCTCCTGATCGATGATTTTCTTGATAGACGTGTACTCCGTGACGACGGTCATATCGCTGGCACCTTCGGGCGTACAGAGGATGGCGTCGAGCTCGCCGATGCGTTCCTCCAGCTGGGTTATCTTGTTCTCCACTTCCTTAATGCTCTTCTCGAGTCGCTTCACTCGTTTCTGCTGCTCCTTCCGCTCCAGATACGACATCACGTTCTCGGTGTTTACGGGCGCTTCCTTGACCTTCTGGCGGGGGACATTGACTTCTGCTTCAGTCGATGTCTGCGGAGTCTTTGCCGAGAGTTCGTCGAGCGAGTCGATCTGCTTGTGGCGAAGGAAATCGTAGATGCCGCCCAGATGCTCGCGTACCTTACCGCCTCCGAACTCGTAGACTTTCGTCACCAGTCCGTCGAGGAACTCACGGTCGTGACTCACGATGATAGCGGTGCCGTCGAAGGCTCGTATGGCCTCCTTGAGCACATCCTTCGATTGCATGTCGAGATGGTTGGTAGGCTCGTCGAGAATCAGCAGGTTGACGGGTTCAAGCAACAAGCGAATCATCGCCAAACGACTCCGTTCGCCACCACTAAGCACCTTCACGCGCTTGTCCGATTCCTCACCTCCAAACATGAATGCGCCGAGAATATCGTTGATGCGCAAGCGCACCTCACCCTTCGCCACGTTGTCGATGGTCTGGAACACGGTGAGCTGCTCGTCGAGCAATTGTGCCTGATTCTGGGCAAAATAGCCTATCTGCACGTTGTGTCCGACCTTCAGGTTTCCCTCGAAAGGTATCTGTCCCATGATGCACTTCACGAGTGTGGTCTTTCCCTCGCCGTTCTTTCCCACGAAGGCTACCTTCTCGCCTCGACGAATCGTCAGGTTGACGTTGGAGAAGACGGGAGCATCGTAGGCCTTTGCCACCTCTTCGCAAATGATGGGAAAGTCGCCGCTCCTGAGGCAGGGCGGGAACTTCAGATGCATCGCGCGGTTGTCTACCTCGTCTATCTCGATGGGCACAATCTTCTCGAGTTGCTTGATCTTCTGCTGAACCTGAACGGCCTTGGTGGCCTGATAGCGGAAACGCTCGATGAAGGCGCGCATCTCGGCCATCTCCTTCTGCTGGTTCTCGTAGGCACGAATTTGTTGCTCTCGTCGTTCGGCACGTAGTTTCACGTACTCGTCGTACTTCACCTTGTAGTCGACAATCTGACCGCAAGAAATCTCTAGCGTTCGGTTTGTCACATTGTTGATGAAAGCTCGGTCGTGACTGACCAACACAACAGCCTTCGCCGATTGGGCAAGGAACTGCTCGAGCCATTGAATCGACTCGATGTCAAGATGGTTGGTGGGCTCGTCGAGTAACAACACGTCGGGCTTCTGCAACAATATCTTGGCCAGTTCTATTCGCATACGCCAACCACCAGAGAACTCGTTTGTGGGTCGCTCCAGGTCGGTTCGCTTGAAGCCAAGTCCGGCAAGCGTTCGCTCCATCTCGGCCTCATAGTTGCCGGCTCCCATCATCTGGAAGCGGTCGTGCGCCTCAGTATATCGCTCCACCAGACGCATATAGTCTTCGCTCTCGTAGTCGGTGCGCTCGCTCATCTCACGGTTCAGCCGTTCCAAGCGCTCCTGCATCTTCGTGTGATTGGCAAAAGCCTTGCGCGTCTCCTCGCGGACGGTGGTCTGGTCCTGCAGGTTCATCACCTGAGGCAAGTAGCCAATGGTCGTGTCGTTGGGTATCGAGACGATGCCACTTGTCGGTTTCTGCATCCCGCAGAGTATCTTCAGCAACGTGCTCTTCCCCGCCCCATTCTTACCCACGAGGGCTATTCGGTCGCGGTCGTTCACCACGAAGCTGGCATTGTCGAAAAGTGGCTTCACTCCGAACTCCACTTTCAGGCTTTCTACTGAAATCATTTCAAATTATCGATAATTTGTGCAAAAGTAATCATTTTTTTGCGAAGTGAGGTCATTCTGCCTGTTTTTTTTCATTCAACCACAAACGGCAAAGCGAAAGCGTGCCTTACTTTTTTTGACCTCAAAACGAAAAAAAGGGCGAAGAAAGTTCGTCTCTTTGGATTTGTTGATGTATCTTTGCAACAAAAGTACTGACGTATGAACATTTTCACGAAACATATTTCACGGGCACTCTCATTGCCCGAACAGGGAGTCGACAACACGTTGGCATTGCTCGACGAGGGATGCACCATTCCCTTTATCTCGCGCTATAGAAAAGAGCGTACGGGAGGTCTCGACGAAGTGCAGATAGCCCAGATTGCTGATTGGAACGACAAGCTGAAGGAACTATCGAAACGAAAGGAGACCATCCTGAAGACCATCAGCGAACAAGAGAAACTTACACCCGAATTGGAGAAGCGAATAAACGATTGCTGGAGCACAACTGAACTGGAGGACATCTACCTGCCTTACAAACCGAAACGGCGTACCAGAGCAATGGTGGCGCGCGAACAAGGGCTGGAACCTCTGGCACAACTACTACTTATGCAACGCGAGAATGCTCCGAGAAAGGCGGCCATGCGGTTCGTGGGCAAGGACGGGAAGTCACCAGCTACGGCCGACGAGGCTCTTCAAGGGGCAAAGGACATCATCGCCGAAATGGTGGCCGAAGACGAGCGAAGCCGTAATCAGGTGAGACAAGCGTTCAGACGCGAGGCATTCATCGAAAGCCGCGTGGTGAAGGCGAAGAAAGACGACGAAGAAGCCGCGAAATTCTCCGACTATTTCGATTGTGAGGAACCCCTTCGACGTTGCTCCAGCCACCGACTACTGGCCATGAGGCGCGGTGAGGCCGAGGGAATACTAAGGGTGAAACTGACCATCGACGACGACGAGGCGACCGAACGGCTGAAGCGTCAATACGTGAAAGGTCGCGGTCCCTGCCAAACACTCGTGGCCGAAGCGGTTGAAGACGGCTACAAGAGGTTGCTGCTACCTTCCATCGAGACGGAGTTCGCCGCATTGAGCAAGCAACAAGCCGACGAACAAGCCATCGGTGTGTTTGCCGCCAACCTTCGTCAGTTGCTCCTTGGAGCACCGCTCGGACAAAAGCGCGTGATGGGCATCGACCCAGGTTTTCGCACGGGTTGCAAGGTCGTTTGCCTCGATGCACAAGGCAACTTGCTCCACCATGAAGCCATCTTCCCGCACCCGCCTATCAACCATCGCATGCAAGCAACTATGCACGTGCAACAAATGATTGGCGACTACCAGATAGAAGCCATCGCCATCGGTAATGGAACAGCCAGCCGCGAGACGGAGGCATTCGTGAAAGACACATTGAAAAACCTCTCGACAAATGAAGCCGACAAGAAAGAAAAGGCAGACGCACCGCAAGTGTTTGTGGTCAGCGAGGATGGAGCTTCGGTCTATAGTGCTTCGAAACTAGCGCGCGAGGAGTTCCCCAACGAAGACGTCACCGTACGAGGAGCGGTGAGCATCGGACGCAGACTAATGGATCCGTTGGCCGAACTGGTGAAGATTGACCCGAAGAGCATCGGCGTGGGACAATACCAGCACGACGTCGATCAGACGAAGCTCAAGCATAGTCTCGACCAGACGGTAGAGAGTTGCGTCAACCAAGTGGGCGTCAATCTAAATACGGCATCGCAACATCTGCTGATGTACGTGAGCGGTCTCGGTCCCACATTGGCCAAGAACATTGTGGACTATCGAAAAGCAAACGGAGCCTTCGCATCGCGGAACCAGCTGAAGAAAGTACCCCGACTAGGACCCGCCGCCTTTGTTCAATGTGCCGGATTCCTTCGCATTCCCGGAGCAAAGAACCCGCTCGACAACTCGGCCGTACACCCTGAGAGCTACCACATTGTAGAACAGATGGCAAAGGACCAGCAATGCACCGTGAAGCAACTCATAGAGCAAAAGGAGCTACGCGAGAGAATCGACGTAAACAAATACGTGACGGCTAACGTCGGCTTGCCCACACTCTCCGACATCATGAAGGAGCTGGAGAAGCCCGGACGCGATCCACGCGAGCAGATTGAGGAGTTTGAGTTCGACCCGAATGTTAAGGAGGTGGACGACTTGGTTGAGGGAATGATTCTACCGGGCATTGTCACCAACATCACCAACTTCGGCGCCTTCGTCGACATTGGCGTGCATCAGGACGGACTCGTCCACGTGTCGCAACTGGCCAACCGCTATGTGCGCGACCCGAACGATGTGGTTCGCCTCCATCAGCACGTCAAAGTGAAGGTGGTTGAAGTAGACCGCCGCCGCAACCGCATCAGCCTCTCCATGAAGAACGTGGAGTAAACTTGCGCGGCTCTAGAGAAACTAGAATAACTAGAAGTTCTAGAGAAACTAGAGGTTCTAGAATATCTAGAGAATCTAGAGAATCTAGAAGAACCAAAATCCTTGTTATAAAAGAAGGTGCATCAATCAGACGATTGATACACCTTCTTGCTGTATTTCCACTTGTAGGAAGAAAGGCGTGGGTCATTTGCTTATCTAAAAATGGAGGTTCTGGACTACCTGTGCAACTGATAAGCAAAGCCCACGCCAAAAAAATATGCGTTTGTCCTTGGTGCTGCCTTTACACCAACATCTGGCTTGCTTTCATCATCGTTGAACATTTGGGATGTCCAGATTTCCCTATAGACGATTACACGCTATTATCTTCTCATCATTTCAAAGAATATCGAGTCGCTCGACTCATTTGCGGTGCAAAGTTACAAAAAAGAATTGATTTGCAAAAACTTTTGTCAAAAAAAAAGCATATTTTTTTTCTACCGCACTGATGGATGAAAGATGTCGCATGAACATACATGCAGCATGCACTAATATACGGACAAATAAACTGAGTTGAGCAAATTATCGGATATCGGCAAGACATCCTAAAACCATCGTTTCCCTTTGAAAAAAAGACAGATGAACTTCGGGCTCACTTCGGGGAGCATCGGCGTCCATCCGTCTTTTTATGATTTTGAAAGTGTCGTTTCAGACGCTCTCCAGAACGCCTCTTTCGAGCACTATTTACTTCACCTTGGCAACGATAGCCTTGAAAGCGTCGGGATTGTTCACGGCGAGGTCGGCGAGCACCTTGCGGTTGATCTCGATACCAGCCTTGTGAAGGTTACCCATCAGCTGAGAGTAGCTCATACCCTCGAGGCGTGCGGCAGCGTTGATGCGCTGGATCCACAGAGCGCGGAAGGTGCGCTTCTTGTTGCGGCGATCGCGATAGGCATATGTCAGACCCTTCTCCCAAGTATTCTTGGCAACGGTCCATACATTCTTACGGGCTCCAAAGTAGCCACGTGTGAGTTTCAGGATTCTCTTTCTCTTTGCTCTTGAAGCAACGTGATTTACTGATCTTGGCATAATTTGTTTCCTTTCTCTTGATTAATGTTAATTAACGGAGGCAGAGCAAATCGCGTACCTGCTTCATGTTGCTTTTGTCTACGATGGCCTGATGCACCAAGTT
>JAILAI010000174.1 GCA_024681705.1 Prevotella sp. | reverse complement strand
CTCATATGAAGAAATCATTTGCTATACTAGCAGCTATCCTCATGGCCGTTTCGGTAAAAGGACAAACCCTCGTCGATACCGTGTTGAACAAAGTGGCCAAACAACCGTTCTATTTCTCGATTCCCGCCGAAGATGGCAACTATCGCGTTACCGTTACGTTGGGTTCAAAGAAACGTGCCGCCCACACCGTAGTGAAGGCAGAGAGCCGCCGTCTTTTCGTAGAGGAGGTGGCCACGAAGAAGGGTAAGATGCAGACCTTCTCGTTCATCGTCAGCAAACGTTCGCCCAAATATCTCTATAAGGAGCCTTCGCGCGATAACAAATCGTTTGAGATGAAGGAGGGCATCGTGAAGATCAAGGAGCGCGAGAAAGGCTATCTGAATTGGGACAACCTGCTCACGTTGGAGTTCAATGGCGATGCGCCGGCCGTTAGCCGTATCCAGATAGCACGCGACACGACGGCTACGACCGTTTTCCTTTGCGGAAACTCCACCGTAGTTGACCAGGAGAGCGATCCCTGGGCGTCGTGGGGACAGATGATTACACGTTGGTTCGACGATAAGATTGCCATTTCCAATCATGCCGAAAGTGGCCTAACCGCCCGTACGTTCCTAGGTTCCAACCGACTCGATAAGATTCTTTCGATGATGCGTCCCGGCGATTATGTGGTGTGTGAGTTCGGACATAACGACGAGAAAGAGCATCGTCCAGGCGACGGTCCTTGGTATCACTACATCTATAATCTGAAGATTTTCGTTGATCGTGTGCGCGAGGCTGGTGGACACATCATCTTCTGTACGCCCACCCAACGAAGGGCTTTCGACGAAGAGACCCACTCTTGCATCCTCAATACGCATGGCGATTTCCCCGCCGCTATGCGCATGGTGGCTGAGCGCGAACAGGTTCCCCTCATCGATTTGAATGCCATGTCGAAGTCGTTCTTCGAGACGCTCGGCTTCGAGGATAGCAAACGTGCATTGGTGCATTATCCCGCCAACACGTTCCCCGGACAAGAAAAGGCGCTGGCCGATAATACTCATTTCAATCCCTATGGCGCTTATCAGATGGCAAAGATGGTGGTGATGGGTATGAAGGAACTCAATATCCCCATCGTTAGCCATCTTCGGGCCGATTGGAAGGATTATGATCCCGTTGACCCAGACGACTTCAATGCCTTCAGATGGTGGCTTTCGCCCGATAAAGCAGATGTGACGAAGCCCGACGGAAATTGAGTAAAAAGACCTCTACGGAGAGGTTTTCATCAACGATATTTATTCACATTGAAAATAAAACCCATGAAAAGATTCGGATTTAAAATGTATTTGAAGCCTGGCTTCGAAAAAGAGTATGAGAAAAGACACGCCGCCATCTGGCCGGAACTGGTGAAGATGATCAAAGACCAGGGTGTAGGAAACTATAGCATCTTCTGGGATAAAGAGACCAATATCCTCTTTGCCTATCAGGAGTGCTCAGGCGAAGGCAATAGCCAGGATACCACCGATGTGGACCCCATCACCCAGAAATGGTGGGATATGATGGCAGATATCATGGAGGTGAATCCCGATAACTCGCCCGTTACCATACCCATTCAGGAGGTATTCCATTTGGATTGATGTCGGTTCGATGGGAATGAGTGTAGAACCTCTTTCTTGTTATTTGGAGATTCATGCTTTTATAGGCACTCAAAAGCGGCAATATCGAACGTGAAAAGCGGCGCTTTTAATCACGGAAAGCGACGATTTTAATCATCGAAAACGCCGCTTTTGCTCATGCCTAGCGATGTAAATTCCCACTCACTAAGGGTTCGAGTCATGGTAGGTCTATGGTAGGTGTTATTCAAAGACCTACCATTGCCGTTACCCTTTATTTAAAGGCGTTTGAGGGCTATCATGGTAGGTCGGTAGGTCTTTTTTGAAAAAGTCTTGTTTAAATCTTTTTTTCGTCGAACTCATCTTAGAGATTAGCCATACCCTTTCCCATCGTTCGCGAACCTTCATCTTTATCAAAAAGTCTTATTTCAAGTTGTCTTCGTCGAACTCATCTTAGAGATTAGCCATACTTTTTCCCATCGTTCGCCAGCCTTCATCTTGCCCTTTTCGAAAAATGAAGTTGACGTTGGCGCGAAAAAAAATCTAGAAAAAGTTCATCGAAATTGGCGGTTTCAACAAATTTTTTCTAGATTTTTTCATTTCATTTTGGCAAATCGGTTTTAGTGGATTGCCAAAAGTCTTAACTGTAACTTACTTAACGATGACCTTGCGCACGCTTCCGTCGGTCATGCGGATGATGTTCACACCCTTCTTCAATCCCGTTGTCTGACGACCGCTGATGTCATAATGACCGCGGACGGTGGTTGTAGCATCGGTCTGATGTGAAACAATACCAGTGAAGTCGATGTTCTTTTCAGGTAATATTTCAACGCCCGTAGCACCGAAATCGTCGAAGCAGAAATAGGTAGGTGTGTTGATGTTTGTGCCTTCACCGTCGCTACTGGTCAGTTCGAACTTCATCTTCTTCACCTTGCCAAGACCACTCAGGTCCACATAGCGCCAATCGTTGATGATGAATGCCTTGTCGGCATCGCGTAGGTCGGCCAGATAATACTCCTTGGTACCAGTCTCTTCGTCGGCTGCATTATAGCCCGTGATGGTGAGGAGGAACCAGTCACCCAATTCGAATTTCTTGGCGAAACCGTCGCCATTGTTCATCGAGTTATAGGCATAGGCCGAGTTGGTGATGTAGAATCCGGGAACTACTGCCTCAGCATCGCCGAGCACAGTAGCATAGCATGGTCCGTTGAAGGCTGCGCAATAGCTTACGCCATAGTTGCTCGAGCCATTGTAACCGCCACCAACTACGTTCTTCCATTGATCATCGAGTGAGCTGAAAGTGTTGTCGGTTTCGTTGGCATAACCGAAGAAATACCAATAACTCCAGTCGTGTATGCAACCAGAGGCGAACTCATAGCCACCACTAGTGAAGCTGGTGCGCTCGTCATCTGCGTCGGTGCTGACGCTCATGTGGTGCTCGTCGCCAATCTCAAGGTCTTCGAATGTGGCAACGGCTGGACCATTGCTAGCGTTGAAGTCGTCCATGCAGAAGTAGCAAGGCGTCGTGTAACCCCAATCGTTAGCACGGCTACTAGAAATCGAGAAAGCGAGCGTGCTGAAGGCTCCGAGTTCGGTCAGGTCGACCCATGTCCAATCTTTGAGATAGTAGTGGTCAGCTTCGGTCTCGGAGGTGTAGTCGGCCAGATAGACATCGAGGCTCTTTGTCTCACCAGCTTTGTTGGTTGCGGTGATGGTTAGTTTCACGAAGTCGCCGGTCTTGAAAGCATCGCCATAGCCATCGCCTTCGAGAATAGCCTTCACAACCCAAGCGGTGTTGGTGACGTAGAATCCCGTTGCCGTCTGATCCTCTTCCGTTCCAGAGTGAATCATTTGGGCAGGCATCATGGATCCAGCATCGTAGAAGATGGCATAGCGCTCCGAACCATTGGCTCCATGTCCCACACAACTATTGAACTGGTCGGGCACAAGCTTCTCATACGTGGTCTCGGTTCGTGCGGAGATGGCGAAACCACAATAGAAGTCCCAATCTTCCATGCAATAGTTGTCGAACACAAAGTCACCATTGAGTGACGTGAACATACCTACACCAGCGTCTTCATCGAAGAAGTTGCGTTGGAAATTCTGGTCGTTCAGTTCTGCATTTTTACCATCCATTGTCAGCACTTCTTCGAAGGTGACAACGTCGTTTGCCTGTGCGGTAATGGCAAGGCAGAATGCAATCATCGAGTAGAAAATTTTCTTCATAAGCGATTTTATTTATTGGTTAATAATCATTTTCTTTCCATTTCTCAGGTAGATGCCTCTTTGGGTGGGCTTGGTTTGCAAAACGCGTCCATCGAGCGAGCACCAGATGGCTTGGTTGAGGTCCGTGTCGTCATTCCCATTTGCTTGCAAGACTTCTTTGATACCGGTATGCCAATTGACCGATTCCTCCAGATGGAGGTCTTCAGCACCAGTAATCTCGGTCGATGTCTCGCCAAGCCAACCAGCCACCTGGTTCAAAGCCGTGTAGACGCGGATGAAGTCAGCATGAGTGAGGTCTACATGTTGTCGTGTGACGGGTTCCACGGCCCATTCCAGATTGAAGCTGTTCCCCTCGACATCATCGTTCGGGAGGTTGTCGATATACCCGTAGCGAAGAGCCGAGAGCACCCAGTTCTGCCCTGTTGTCGATGTGTTACGGCCGTTCTTGGGTAGCAATGTGCCCTTGAAAGTGAGTGATTCTCCGAGCCAAAGTGGGAAGTATTCCTGCTTGTGGAATCCATTGCGCGGCACCTCACCTGTGGCACCTTGATTGTCGGTCCAAGGAACATTCGCGAGCTCGCCTTGTTTTGTATAGGTGATTTCGTAGCCGTATGTCACCTTTCCGATGCTATCGACGTCGGCCGAACCTGACAACTCGTACCACGTATCGTCGGGGATTCCGTTGCCGTTTTCGTCCTGACTCACCATCACGATGCCGGGTTCGCTACCACCGGTAAAAGTGTTTCCGTTGATGAGAAAGTCCATCTTCTCCTTCACATTCACCACGGGGTGGTCGAAGTGGAAGGTAAGATAGCCACCGTATGCACCGAGCGTAACAAGTTGCCCGGCGTTGTTGGCTATTCTCTCCGTGCATTTTGTGGCCATTGTCGCGGGTGTATCGTCGGCCGTTGCCGATGGCAGGGTGTTGATAAATTGCCCAGGAGCAGGTACATATTCGTCAACCGCAACAATGTATTTCGAGTTCTGAGCGTTGGCATCCAGCCAAACGAAGGGACTCATCATCAGGAGTAGGGTCAATATTTTTTTCATATCAACTAGGGTTTTATTTCTTTATTGTTTGTTTTACAAACCAGCACGCATGTCCGGGAATGTCGCCCGTGGAGGTCTTCCACTTGAAATTGCCGTTGCTATCAAAGCAGAAAAGCCAACCGCTCGATACATAGTTCGTCGCATCCATCACATAGATGTCGCCCGTCAGCGGGTGTATCATCAGGCCGTAAGGGGTTTCAAGTGGGGTGGTGTCTTTCACCAATTGGTCGGCAATGAGCTTTCCACTCTCCGTGTTGATGATGCCGAAGTTGGTTAAAGTGTTCCAATTCTCGTCGTAGCTGGTGCCCACAAAGCAGAGCGAATCACCTCTGAGGGCGATGTCGCTGACGGGAACATCCACCGAGTCTACCTTTACCATCTGACCCTTAGCGTCGGCCTTCAACCGATAGAGACGCGAGGGATAGTCGGCATAGTTGCCGCGCGAGCTTACCCATAGTTGTCCGTGACTATCGGCTCTGAGGCGGAAGAGGTTTGGTGCTACGTCGATGCGTCGTTCCTCCTTGAAGGTGTTCAGGTCGATAACACTCACCGTACGGTCGTAGGGGCGCCCTTGAATGGCTTCGTAACCGCCACTATTCGCTACATATAGCTTCTCTCCCACGACGGCAAGTTCCTCGGGTTGATAGCCAACACTGATTTGTCCGACCACCTTGAGCGAAAGCGTGTCTACCTTGTAAACACTTCCCTGAACCGAAGAACCACCAACGGGTCCCACATAGCTCGACACGTAGGCATAGCCATCATTGAAAGCCAGGTAGCGGCAATTGGGAATGTCCACATGACCGAGTGATGTTGCCGTCTCGGCATCGCACACTTCCACTTTATTGGAGCAATTGACGACGAGCCATAGACGCGACCCGTAGATCTTCACGTCGTTGCCCACATCGCCCAGTTCCTTCACCTGCTGAGGGTTGCGCGTCGGGAAAATATTCTTCAGATACGTACCCGTATGAAGGTCCAGATAGTCGAGCGTGGCTTTGTTCGACCCCATGTTTCCCTCGCAAAGCACATACATTCCCAAGTAGTCGGTGATGATTTGCTCGCCGGTATCGTCGGTGGTGATAGGCACAACGATGTCGTCTTCGCGACACGAAGAAACCATCAATAGCGCCAATAGTGCCAGCGCTAGCATGTGCCATTTGCTCTCTGCTCTTTTATTCATTATTGTTTTGAATCGTTGTTCTTATTTGTTGTCGTTGAACGTCTGATGTTCAATACAACTTTTATCATAATCTTATCTCCAAGCTAACGGCGGCATTTCGTCCCGGCATGGGATAGTTGGTGATGACGTCGTATTGCTGGTCCAACAAGTTGTTGACTTCAGCGCTCACCCTCATTTGGCATTTGCCAAGTGCGAATCGGTAGGCCGCCGAGATGTCGCTTGTGTACCAAGGTTGCACGTGGTTGTAGATGATGTTTTCTTGTTCGTTCCATCGTTCGCCCGTATATAGGAAACTATAGTTCACGTTCAGGCTTTTCCACTCGATGCCAACGATGGCCGAGCCGCTATGGCGCGGGATATAGGGAATCTGGTGGCGGTAGAAAGGCTTCGATGCGTCGGTCACATCTATCGACCGTTGATGAGTGTATTGGCAACGAATCGTGCCGACGACGGGGTGCTGAGCATAGGAAGG
>JAILAI010000117.1 GCA_024681705.1 Prevotella sp. | reverse complement strand
ACCTGAACAAAGGGCATTTCACCACTGAACTCGTCAATCTGATATACCTTGCTACGGTCCACATATTTATAAGGATAATACTCCAACAGGTCACCGAAGGTCTCGATGCCCAATTCCTTTTGTAGGATGTCCTTCCTTTTCGGTCCGACGCCCGGCACGTATTTGATGTCTTGCTGAAGTATGTCCGTCATGTCTTAAGGAACAAAGAAATGGTATTACGACGAAATGTCAGGAATGCGCATATGCCATCATCCAGGAATAAAGTCAACGACTATGCATTATGCCGCGAGAAGAATGCGCTAATGATTGACAATCGCCTCGGCCACGATGATATCGAACGGTGTGGTTATCTTGATGTTCTCCCTATTTCCCTCCACGAGCGTGATGTCATAGCCCATTGCCTCCACCACCGACGCATCGTCGGTAAACGCCTTGCTGAAGGGTTGGCGATAGGCCTTCTTGTGGAGCTGGATGTCGAACGCCTGCGGTGTTTGCACCAACCGGTATTCGTCGCGCGGCACGGTTTCGGAATGAGTCATCGCATCGGGTGAGGCGGTGTCAGAAAGATGGCGCACGGTCTCGACAACAGGTACGACAGGCACGGCCGTACCTGTCCGTCGTGCCGTTTCGTAGCACTGTTCGATGACCTCGACCGATGGGAAAGGCCTCACGCCATCGTGCACGCTGACTACTCCATCGGCATCGTCGGGAATGAGTTTCAGTCCGTTTACGATGCTATGGAATCGCGTCTCTCCGCCCGTTGTTACGTCGTATTGCTCGTCGAAATGATACTTCTCACAGAGTTCGCGCCAATACGCCTGCTGCTCCAAAGGGAGCACCAAGATGATGTGAAGCTGACTGCTATACTCCCTAAAACGGCGGATGGTGCGCATCAGGATAGGCAGTCCGCCCACGGGCAGGAACTGCTTGGGCACATCGGCTCCCATGCGAAGTCCCTTGCCCCCTGCCAGAATAATTGCGTAGTCGCTCATGTCTTCTCTTTTTGGATTGACGGGTGGTCGTGGCCGGCAAGGTTTCTGTTCAAAGATTCCGAGCCAACACCGCACCACCCTTTCGCCCACGGCTTACATCATCCGTGAGTCCATCAGATGCAGATAGCGCATTCCCTCGGCCACACCAGCGGCGTTCTCCTCGGTGGTCAGCATGGCCAGCAACGAGTAGGCATAAGGCAATGCGGCGGCGGGACCCTCGCCCGTTGTGACGTTGCCGTCGGTGGTCCACAGGTCATGGGTATACTCTGCACCTTCGAGCTTGCCCTCGAAACCAGGATAGCAGGTGGCACGTTTGCCCTTCAGAATGCCGAGTCCGCCAAGCACCATGGGGGCAGCGCAGATGGCAGCTACCATCTTTCCGGCCTCGAACTGCTTCACCAGAGCCTTCTTCAGACCCTCGTGGGCATTGAGGTTCTCTGCACCAGGCATACCACCGGGTAGCATCAGCAAGTCGGCACTTTCAAGCTGGTCTTCTATCTCTTCGAACAACACGTCGGTCACCATCTGGACGCCATGGGCGCTCTCCACGATGTTGGAGTCCGTGATGCTCACCGTCTTGATGTCAACACCTCCGCGACGCAATACGTCGACGGGAATCAGCGCCTCGATATCTTCGAAGCCATCGGCCATGAATTGGAATACTTTCTTTGCCATAATCCGTAATTTGCTTTCATTCGTTATGTTTCACTGTCGCTGCAAAGATAGCAATAATCCACGAAACAACCAAGTGGGTGAGAGCATTTTTGCCATGTATGGTCAGAAAAATGGCACTTTCTTTTTGCGCTACGGCCGATTTTTCGTAACTTTGCAGCCAATCATTCATATATAGAACGTAGACGACGACACATGGAAACGCAAAAGAAGCTCCGGTTTGCCATCTTTGGTAACGTATACCAGCCTAAGAAATCGGCCGGTATACAGAAAATACTATCGTGCCTAAGAGCCCGCGAAGCCTCCATCTTCGTGGAACGGGAGTTCTACGACTTCCTGACGCGTGGTCACGGTCTGAAGGCCGATGTCGACCGTATCTTCGATGGCGACGATTTCGATGCTGACTTCGTCATCTCGATGGGCGGCGACGGCACCTTCCTCCGCTCGGCTCATTTCGTGGGACGGAAGAACATCCCGGTGATGGGTGTCAACATGGGAAGGCTTGGTTTCCTGGCGGATGTGAGTCCTACGAACGTGGAGACCGCCATCGATGCACTCTACGAAGGCGAATACGAACTGGAGACGCATGCCGTCATTCAGGTGGAAACCGATGGGCAATCGCTTCACACCTGTCCGCGAGCCTTGAACGATATCGCGGTGCTGAAACGCGACAACGCCTCGATGATCAGCATCCGCACGGTGGTGAACGGTGAGCATCTGGTGACCTATCAGGCCGACGGTCTCATCGTCAGTACGCCTACTGGCTCTACGGCCTACTCGCTTTCGAACGGCGGACCTATCATCGTGCCACAATCGGGTACGCTCTGCCTTACCGCCGTAGCACCCCATAGCCTCAACATCCGGCCCATCGTGCTGAAGGACAACAGCCGCATCGAACTCACCGTAGAGAGTCGTTCGCACCAGTTCCTCATTGCCATCGACGGCCGTTCGGAGAAATGTGAGGAGAGCACGAAGCTTACCATCTGCCGTGCTCCCTACGGCATCCGCATCGTGCGTCGCCGAGGGCAGTCGTACTTCGCCACCCTACGCGAGAAGATGGCATGGGGACTCGACAACCGTTAGAATGTTTTCATCATGAAGATCAGAGAGATATTCAAGCGCAAGGAAAGCAAATACTCGATTGGCCAGATCAGCAAATGGCTTTGGAGAGCATGGCGCGGCAACCAGTTGCAGGCCATTCTCAATGCCACGCTGGGATTGCTTGGCGTGGGCGTCACACTGAGTCAGGTGTGGGCCGTCCAGCACGCCATCGACGTAGCTTCCCATACCATCGAGGGCTCATTGCCGTGGGCGGTGGCTCTCATGGGCTTGCTCATCCTCTGCAACTTCGCCATCAGCATCAGTAGTATATGGGTGAAGAACATCCTGGGCATCAAGGCACAGAACCGCATGCAACAACGCATGCTCGACCGCATACTACGCTCGCAATGGAATGGCCGCGAGAAGATGCATAGCGGCGACGTCATCAATCGTCTTGAGAAGGACGTTGGCAACGTCATTACTTTCCTCACCGAGACCATTCCGAGCACCATTTCCACACTCGGATTGTTCATCGGCGCCTTCGTTTATCTGTTCTCAATGGACAAGACGCTGCCCCTCATCGTCGTGGGGTTGTTGCCGATATTCATCTTCCTCAGCAAGTTCTACATGCGACGCATGCGAACACTGACCCGCCAAGTGCGCGATAGCGACTCGCGCGTTCAAAGTGTACTTCAGGAAACCATTCAGAACCGCATGCTCATCAAGACGATGGAGAGCGACTCGGCAATGGTGGACCGATTGGAGAATACGCAAAGCGAACTACGCCAAAACGTGGTGAAGCGCACGGCTTTCTCGGTGTTCAGCAACCTGATTCTGAACTTTGGATTTGCTCTTGTCTACCTCATCGCCTTCCTCTGGAGTGCTACGCGCATGTACCACAACACACTTACCTTCGGTGGTATGACGGCCTTTTTGCAACTGGTCAATAGGATTGAGGGACCGGCTCGCGGACTCACCAAGCTAGTGCCGGCATTCGTGGCCGTATTGACCGCCGCCGAGAGACTTATGGAACTGGAGGAAAACCCGCTCGAAGAGCAGGGCGACCCCATCGAAATGGACAATCCGTGCGGCATCAAACTCGAAGACGTGTGCTATGCTTACGAGGATACCATGAGCGAAAATGGCAATGAAAACGCCAACAAAACCACCTCTGCTAAGGTTATCGACCACCTTTCGTTCGACTTCCCACCAGGTACTTGCACCGCCATTCTGGGCGAGACGGGCGCCGGAAAGACCACATTGGTGCGTATTATTCTTGCCCTTCTTTCACCACAAAGCGGGCGGGCACTTATATATAATAATAAGAACACGCGTGAAATCTCTCCACGACTTCGTTGCAACTTCGTATACGTACCGCAAGGCAACACGCTCATGAGCGGAAGTATTCGCGATAACCTGCGATTAGGAAGCCTGACGGCCACCGACGACGACATGAAAGAAGTGCTCCACATGGCATGTGCCGACTTCGTGAACGACCTGCCTTTGGGGCTCGACACACCGTGTAGCGAACAGGGTGGCGGACTAAGTGAGGGACAAGCGCAACGCATTGCCATCGCCCGTGCATTGCTTCGCAACCGTGCTATTATGCTCTTCGACGAGGCTACCAGCGCCCTCGACCCCGAAACCGAACGGCAATTGCTCCACAATATTCTCGCCAACCACGACCGCACCGTTATTTTCATCACCCATCGTCCGGCCGTTGTCGACTATTGCGATCAAACACTTCATATCGAGAAGATTTAATACTACGCCATTAGGTCCTTAAACGCATTAGATATTAAGGACTAATTTCTCATCGTTTTTCGTTGAACTCATGCTAGTTTATATTTTTGAGTCTTTTCGCAAAAAGACCTACCGACCTACCATAACCACCCGCAAACCCCTATAAATAAAGGGGATTTTACATGGTAGGTCTTGTGGCAACACCTACCATAGACCTACCATAGCCTTTACGAGTGGCCATAGGAGTTGGGTAGGTGTTAAACGCAAATTTAAAGGAATAAAGATGTCTCTTTTGTAGATTCTATTTTCTAATCTAGATAAATCGGCGCTTTCCATCATCAAAACCGTCGCTTTTCGTAATCAAATACGCCGCTTTTCATGAGCAAAATCGGCGCTTTTCGAGTGCGATATTATTGGTTTTGAGTGCCCTCTTATTCATCGTAAGGATAGGTGTAGACCTCAGTATTGTTGAAAAGTTTGCGTATTTCCTTAGCTTTCTGCTCCATCTGAGCCTTCACTTCGGCGTACTCGCTCTTGAGTTGAGTGCCTTTGAACTCATGCTTATTGTTCGGATTTCCATATTCCTCATAGCTAACGATAGCGTACAACAGACGGCCTTTGTTCAGATAGAACCGAAATTCATAATCGTTGATGTCGCCATCGCCATAGTCGCCCATCGACTCGAATGCGTAGATGAAGGCCAAACTACCGTCAGCATCGTAGAGAAACTCCTCATAGAATTGTCGGGCGGAAAAATTGTAGCGCGAGGTGGCGAACGCCAAGTCATGACGCTCGTAGATGCGATCTTCCTCGCGACTATTCCAATACATGTAGACATCTTCGCGATGCCCGCCTGTTCCTGGTAGGGTTTGTTGCGTTTCCACATGCGTATATTGTCCCCATGTGGCTCCGTCATACTGGTTGTCACCAGTGTGCGAAGAGATTCTTTCCTTCATTTCATTATAGCGTTGCCTGATGCTCTCCACCGTATTCTGAGCCCAAGCCAGTTGCATCCAAGCAACCAATCCTAGCATCAACATCATTCTCTTCTTCATATTCGCAGGGTTTTTATGATTAGTATTTTGTTGTCAATCGCCTTTTGAGAGTTCTTCTATCGTGCAAAAATACAAAAATTCTACCAACAAACCAATTTTAAGTCTGTAAAAATTTAAATAAAAGAGTTCAAAGATGCATCATCGGTAATTCCAAAACATCATTTACAAATATTTGACGGAAAAAATGAAAAAAAATGAACTTTCTTTGTAGTTTTCTTTCGTTTGTTGCGTCTAATATGTGTTTGAATACGTTTCAAACGGAAAAAGATGGTTTAAAAAAAATTAATTTTACATATTGACGATGTCAGAGGTGTTAGAAAAGCCTTACCTTTGCATCATTGAAATTTAACATTAACATTTATGGTAATTAAAAGATTTTTAGTAGCCTCTTTGCTGAGTGTTGTCAGCGTAGTGGCAGCCTTGGCTCAGATGGCCATTCCCATGGACGACCAAGTGCGCATTGGCAAGCTCGACAACGGACTTACCTACTACATTCGCCACAACGAGTGGCCCGAGAATGTAGCTAACTTCTACATTGCCCAGCGAGTGGGCAGTATTCAGGAAGAAGAGAGTCAGCGCGGTCTGGCCCACTTCCTCGAGCACATGGCCTTCAATGGCTCTGAACATTTCCCCGGAAATGGCATCATCGAATTTACCCGTTCTCTCGGTGTGGAATTTGGTAGCGACCTCAACGCCTACACCAGCATCGACCAGACGGTTTATCGTGTTTGCAACGTTCCCACAAAGCGCCAGACGGCCCTCGACTCTTGTCTTCTCATCCTGAAGGACTGGTCGAACGGATTGAATCTGGAGCAACAGGAGATTGTAAAGGAGCGCGACGTGGTGCACAACGAGTGGCGTATGGGCGAAGGCCCTGGCCAGCGCATCATCACCCGTGCCCTGCCGAAGCTCTATCCGGGTTCAAAATATGGCGAGCGCATGCCTATCGGACTGATGTCTGTCATCGACAACTTCAAGCGCGAAGAGCTGGTGCAATACTACAAGAAGTGGTATCGCCCCGACAATCAGGCCATCATCGTGGTGGGCGACGTAGATGTTGACCACACCGAAGCCGAAATCAAGCGTCTCTTCAGCGGCATCAAACTTCCCGAGAATCCCGCTCCTGTTGTCACCGAACCAGTGCCCGACAACAACGAGGCTATCCTGTTGTTCGAGAAAGACCTCGAATTGCCGCAGAACTCCATCGACATCATGATGAAGAGCGAGGCCATGCCCGATAGCAACAAAAACGACATCAGCTATCTCATGATGAGGTATATGACCAATGTCATCAGCAGAATGTTCAACGCCCGTATGACGGAAATCGCTCAGGAACCCGATTGTCCCTTCGTTAGATCAGGTGCTGGCTACGGTCGATATATCTTGTCGAAGCCGATGGATTGCTTCGAAATGGAAGTTACGCCGAAGGAGAACAAAGACATGGAAGCTCTGACCGCCGTGATGAAGGAAGCCCGTCGCGTAGCTGAGTTCGGCTTCACCGCTACTGAGTACAACCGTGCACGTGCCGACTATCTGTCAGGTCTGGAGAAGCAATTCACCAATCGCGACAAGCGTCACAACAACACGTTTGGCGATCAGTGCCGCGATCACTTCCTCTCCAACGAGCCGCTCATCAGCATCGACATGCTCTACAACATCATGAATCAGGTGGCCCCGTCCATCCCCGTGGAACTGATCAACCAGGCTGCTTCCGAACTCATCCTTCAGAACGACACCAACCTCGTCGTGCTGGCTACGGCCCGCGAGGCCGAAGGTCTCACTTATCCTACCGAGGCTGATATGAAGAAAGCTATCGAGGTTTCACGTCAGGGACAGCTCGAAGCCTATGTGGACAATGTGAAGGACGAACCCCTCATCACCGATGAGAACAAGCCGAAGGCTGGAAAAATCAAGAGCGAGAAGCAGGACAACAAGTTCGGCTACAAGGAACTGAAGCTCTCCAATGGTGCTACCGTCATCCTGAAGAAGACCGATTTCAAGAACGACGAAGTCATCATGCAGGCCTATGCCAAGGGCGGCAAGAGCATGTATGGAGAAAGCGACTACACCAACCTGAAGCTGATTGACAACATCATCAGCTTAAGCGGCATCGGAAACTTCTCTAGCACTGAGCTCCAGAAGGCCCTCGCCGGCAAGGAGTGCAACGCCGACATCAACCTCGGCCTCACTTATCAGTATCTCAACGCCCACTCTACACCGAAGGATCTGGAGACCATGTTCCAGATGTCATACCTCTATTTCACCAACGTGAAGAAGGACGAGAAGCAGATGGCCAATCTCATGACGAACCTGGAGCTTCAGCTGAAGAACAAGAATCTCGATCCATCTTCAGTGCTTCAAGATAGTCTGGCTGCTCTTAACTATGGTGGAAACAAGCGCTTCATGCCGCTGAACGTAGAAGACCTGAGCGAAATCAACTACGACCGCGTGCTTCAGATTGCCGCCGAACGCATGCGCAACGCCTCACAATTCACCTTCATCATCGTGGGTAACTTCGAGGAAGAAACCATCCGTCCGCTCATCGAGCAGTACATTGCCTCACTTCCTTCGACAAAGGAAAAGGCCGACAAGAGCCGCGACGTGCGCACCTATCCCACCACAAGGGTGAAGAAGCACTTCAACGTGGAGACCGATTCTCCCAATTCCTACTCTGTCCTGTCATGGATAGCTCCCATCCAACTGACACTTGAGAATCAGGTGAAGCTTACGGCTGCTCAGGATTTGCTCACACAAATCTACCTGGCCACCATCCGCGAGGAAGAGAGTGCCGCCTACACCTGCGGTGCCGTTGGCAACATCGACCAGAGTGGCGAGCAACCCCTGCTGATTTTGCTCGGCATCTCTAGTGGTAATCCCGAAAAGAACGACCGCGCTAGAGAACTGCTCTACAAGGGCTTCAACGACTGCGCTGTAGCTGTAGACGCCGACAAACTGGCCAAGGTGAAGGAGCACATGCTCAACCAGGCCGACATCGACTTCAAGACGAACAACGAGTGGGTTTCCATCATTAACACGTGGAAGGAAAAAGGTCTCGACACCTATACCGACTACAAGAAGACCGTCGAGGCTCTCACACCAGAAAGCATGTCGAAGTTCTTCCAGATGATTCTCTCTGCCAACAGAGGCATCGAACTGGTGATGACGCCCGTTGCTAAGACCAAGTAAACCCTGAAACCCTCAGGGAACCTACAGATAAGAACCGCCCCGGTTGCAAATGCAGTCGGGGCGGTTGCAAATAGACATCGCATGGACCAATTCTTCGACGATATCATTCCGGCTCTTGACCTTGACGCATGCGCCAATCCGCGCTTCACCAGCCACGTGCTCTTCGCCCTTTGTCTGGACGGAGAAGCCCGTTTCACGGCCGATGGCGAGACGCGCCGCATTGCCGTAGGCGACCTTCTAGTAAAGCCTGACGACTACCAATTGGCTGACTTCAGCTGCTCCGACGACTTCCAAGTCTCGGCCCTGCTCATTTCCAGCACTTTCCTATCGTCTGCAATGTCCGAAGAAACATCCCGAAGAACTATCAAAACCTTCAAAGCCCTCGAACCCTCCACAAACGCCGACGACAACACCGATAGCGAAAAACATCCGCTTCTACTACCCATCCAACCATCGGATTTCGACCGTTGCCAGCGCGACATCGACAATATCTGCCAGCGACTCTCCCACCCTTATCATAACTTCTACGTGCCCACATTGCAACGAGCCGTGGAACTGCTCGTAATAGATGTGTGCGACATCGTAGCTCGACAAAGGGGACAGGCGATCGAGGGCGTCAATCAGGCCACGCGACTCTTGCAACGCTTAGTCGCCCTCCTTCAGGAAGGCCGCTACAAGAAAGAGCGTAGCGTGGACTACTATTCCTCGCTCATGGGCATCACGGCCAAATATCTGAGCGAGGCATGCGTCGCCGCCAGCGGTCACAACGCTTCCTATTGGATAGAGCGATTCACCATCGAAGAGATTGCCCGACAACTCGCCGATCTCGATAAACCGCTCACCGACATTGCCACCGACCTGAATTTCTCGTCGCTATCCTACCTGAGCCGCTACATCAAGCGGGCCTTCGGATGTACGCCAAGCGAATATCGTCAACGACTGAAATAGCGCACCACATGCGCTATTTTTTATGCTCTGTTGTTGCACAATTCAGTTTTTTTTCGTAAGTTTGCAATCGCAAGGACAACACGATGCGGCAACTGCTATCCGCACCGCTTAAATACTAACGCCATGATAACTATTGAAAACGCATTGAGAATCGCCATTCAGGCACATGAAGGACAGACCGACCTCGACGGGAACCCCGTCATCCTTCACCCGCTGGCCGTAGGATTGGCCGGGAAGAACCGCGAGGAAATCATCGCCGGTTTCCTCCACGACGTGGTTGAGGATACAAACTACACGTTCGAAGTGCTACATGCCATCGGTGTAGACCATAGCATCGTCGAAGCGCTACGATTGCTCACGCACGACAAATCCATCGACTACTACGACTACGTGCAACGCATCATCGACTCTGGAAACCCGACGGCGCTGGCCGTGAAGCGCAACGACCTGAACAACAACCTAAAGCGCGGACGAGCCGGAAACCACACCAAGCAGGTGATGAAGCACGAGAAGGCGCTGGCCATGCTCGACGAGGCGGCAAAGAAAATAGACACTATCGACAATTGATACAAACGAAAAGGAAACACAATATGACACAACGAATGAAGAAAATCGCAGGGGTACTGACCATGCTCTGCCTCTGCCTGACCACATGGGCGACCAATTGGATACAGACACACGAGCTCTCCTCGCCCAACGGACAACTGAAAGTGAAGATGACCAGCAGCAGCAACGGACTGAGTTGGTGCATAGAAAAAGGCGGACAGACGGTGATGCTACCCTCGCAGATCGGCCTCGTGGTGAATGGCAAAGAGGCCATTCTGGGCAAGGCACGCAAGGTGCAATGCCAGGAAGTGAACCAATCTTTCGCCACTCCGTTCTACAAGAAGGCTCGCGTCGACGACCACTACGCCACGCTGACGCTTCGCTTTGGCAAGGCCAATGTGGAATTTCGTGCCTACGACGACGGCGCCGCCTACCGCATTCTATGGACGGGCAAAGCCACCAACATCGACAACGAACAGGCCCAGTTCTGCTTCGAAGGCGACCCCAAGGCGTTTGTTCCCTACGTGAACGACAACCGCGCCGGCGAGCGCTACTGCTATTCCTTCGAGTCCTATTACGACGAGGTGAACCTCTCGGCCATGCACCGCGACTCGCTTGCCATCTCGCCTTTGGCCATCTGTCTGGCCAACGGCCGGAAGGCCATCGTGATGGATTGCGGCGTAGAGAACTATCCCGGCATGATGCTGGTGCGCGATGCCAGCGCATCTCGTACGCCGGGAAGTGAGTGCCTGAATGCCGTCTTCGCCCCCTACCCACTACAACAGGAGGTGGGAGGTTTCGACCGTCTGAACCTCGTGCCCACCCAGCGCGCTTCCTACATCGCCCGTATCAACGCCTGTCAGTCGTTGCCTTGGCGTGTCGTGGTGGTGACCGACCGCGACGCCGACATTCTGAATTGCGATATGGCACAACGCCTCGCTCCGGCTTGTAGGGTGAAGGACACGTCGTGGATACGTCCCGGAAAGGTGGCGTGGGACTGGTGGAACAACACCAACCTGACGGGCGTGGACTTCGCCTCGGGCATGAACACCGACACCTATCAGTACTATATCGACTTCGCCTCGAAGAACCATCTGGAATATATCATCATCGACGAGGGCTGGAGCGGCAAGGAATCGCTCATGGAGGACCTGAGTCCCGTCATCGATCTCGACCGATTGATTGCCTACGGAAAGCAGAAAGGCGTGGGCATCATCTTGTGGTCGAGTTGGCGAAACCTCATCGGCAACCGACCCGCCGATGGCTACGACGTGGCCGAAACGGTGATGAGCCACTATGCCAAGCGCGGTGTGAAGGGCTTCAAGGTTGACTTCTTCGACCGCGACGACCAGGAAGTCATCGCCTCTGCCTATCGTCTGGCCGACATCGGCGCCAAGCACCACCTGATGCTCGACTTCCACGGGCTGAAGCCATTCGGCATCCAGCGGGCCTATCCTAACGTGGTGAACTTCGAAGGTGTGAAGGGATTGGAGAACTCAAAGTGGGAACCACGCGTGGGCGACGGACCGTTGCACAACCAGCCGCGCTACGATGTGACGGCACCCTATCTGCGCATGCTCTGCGGTCCGATGGACTACACGCCCGGCGCCATGACCAATGCGATGAAGAACAACTTCTTCGGCAACAACGACAATCCGATGAGTCAGGGTACACGCGTTCACCAGATGGCGATGTACACGATGTTTGAAGCACCGCTACAGATGCTCGCCGACAGCCCGTCGGCCTACGAGCGCGAGCAGGAGTGCACCGACTTCATCGCTCAGGTGCCCACCACCTTCGACGAGACCATCGCCATCGACGGCCAGCTGGGCGAATATACCATTGTGGCCCGTAGAAAAGGCGACACGTGGTTCGTCGCCGCCATGACCGACTGGACGCCGCGTGAGTTCACCATCAACCTGTCGTTCCTGGGCGAAGGCAACCATGAAGCCAGCATCTTTGCCGATGGCACCAACGCCATGAAAGACGCTCGCGACTACCGCCACACCACGAAGACGGTGACAGCCTCCGACCAGTTGCACATCAAGCTTTCGTCGGGTGGCGGATGGACCGCAATCATCAAGTAATCGGTCCCTCTTACTAATCGACAAACGCTTGTCTTTGAGCGGCCTGATAGTCGCAACCCATCAAACAAAGACAAGGCCGACATAATCCCTAAGAACCCACGCAATGGCTCTTAGGGATTTGCGTTTGTAGGCGCTTTTTGGCGCAATCATGGCAGATTTTGGGAAAAAAGCAGTACCTTTGCACCCGAAACCCAAATCATATTATTATTTTTCTCGATATGAAACGCTTCACCATATTACTGATGTTCGCGCTCGCTGCCCTTGGCTTGCAAGCGCAAGTAGTGAAACAAACCACCCATAAAGGCGTGAAGAACGGAGGCTATCCGTTCTGGATTAGCTTGCCCGACGACTACCTCAGCCATCAGGACTCGTTGCCCGTGGTGTTCTTCTTGCATGGAGCGAGCCTTTGCGGCAAGAACCTCAGTCGCGTGAAGACCTACGGCACCCTGGCCGCCATCGACATGGGGCGCAATATTCCGGCCATCGTGGTGGCACCGCAGAATCCGGGAGGAGCATGGAGTCCGAAGAAACTCGACGACATTCTCGAGTGGACAAAGACCCACTACCGCGTGGACACCACCCGTGTGAGCGTGCTCGGCATGAGTCTGGGCGGTTACGGCACGATGGACTTTGCGGGCACCTATCCACATAAGATAGCAGCTGCTATGGCCCTTTGCGGCGGGTGCACG
>JAILAI010000225.1 GCA_024681705.1 Prevotella sp. | reverse complement strand
AAAAAAAGAAAAATCGAAAATTCAACGTTCAAAAAAAATAGGAACAATGAACCAAAGAAGTTTCAAGGAGATGCTTCAGGCATCTTTCAAAAGCAATGATACCGAGGAGTGGCTTGATGTTCATTTCACCCGCCCCATCGGCCTTGTGTTCGCCCTCTTCTGGAACAAACTGGGCGTGCATCCCAACGCCATCACCATCTTGTCCATCTTCTTGGGCATCGGTGCTGGCTACATGTTCTACTTCACCGACTTGTGGCATAATGTGGCAGGTGTGGTGTTGCTGATGCTGGCCAACTTCTGCGATAGCACTGACGGCCAGATGGCTCGCCTTACTGGCAAGAAAACGCTTGTGGGGCGCGTGCTCGACGGCTTCTCGGGCGACGTGTGGTTCTTCTGCATCTACTTCGCCCTCTGTTGTCGCATGATGGGACAGAACATTCCTGGCACCAATCTCCATTGGGGCATCGCCATCTGGGTGCTTGCCTTCATCGCGGGCGTACTTTGCCATAGTCCTCAGAGCTCATTGGCCGACTACTACAGGCAGATTCACCTCTTCTTCCTCAAGGGAAAGGAAGGTAGCGAACTCGACAACTATGCTCAGCAACGTGCCGTCTACGACAACCTGCCCCGCGAGCAATGGTTCGCCCGATTGTTCTACTACAACTACGCCAACTATTGCAAGAGTCAGGAGAAGCGCACGCCGAAGTTCCAGGAGTTCTTCAGCCTTTGGAAGGAGAAGAGCGAGGCTGGCGTTGACCTGACGGAAACCAAGACCGAGTTCCTCAACGGAAGCCGCCCGCTGATGAAGTACACGAACATCCTCACCTTCAACGTGCGTGCCATCTGCATCTATGTCACCTGTCTGCTCAATTGCCCGTGGGTGTACATGCTTATTGAAATATTGATTCTTTCGGTTCTTTACATCTATATGCATCGCGAGCACGAACAGCTTTGCGAACGACTGACAGAAAAAATAGGAAAATGAAGAAAACAATCGTAAGTCTACTCATGGCCTTGATGGCCATACCCGCTATAGCACAGAAGATTACTGGTGTGGTGGTCGATGACAACACGGGCGACAGCATCGCTCTGGCCAGTGCCATCTATCGCGGACATCATGTGATGGTGGCTGCCGACGAAAAGGGTCAGTTCAGCATCGACCGTCACGACGGCTGGTACCTGACGTTCAGCGCCCTCGGCTACAAGCCCCAACGCATTCTCATTGGCAAGAACTCACCTTCGAAGATGCGCATCTCGCTCAAGCCCGAAGCCAACCAGCTAGAGGGTGTCGTGGTGAAGCAGAAGCGTCAGCGCTATTCAAGGAAGAACAATCCAGCCGTCGAGTTGATGCGCCGCGTGATTGAGGCCAAGAAGAAGACCAATCTGGCCAATCACGACTACTATCAGTTCAACAAATACCAGAAGATGACGCTCGGCCTGAACGACCTGACGCCCACCGACCTCGAGGGGCCTTTGTTCAAGAAGCGCCAGTGGCTGCTCAATCAGGTTGAGGTGTGTCCGCTCAATAGCAAGCTCATCCTTCCCATCAGCGTGAGCGAAACCGTCACGAAGAAGATGTACCGAAAGGACCCGAAGACCGAGCGCGACATCATTATGGGTGAGAGTTCTACCGGCATCAACGACCTGTTTGAAACGGGCGACATCATGACCACGATGGTGAAGGACGTCTTTACCGATGTGGACATCTACGACGACGAGATAAGGCTCTTGCAATACCCCTTCACGTCGCCCATCGGAAAGGGTGCCATCAGCTTCTATCGCTTCTACATCGCCGACACGCTGATGGTGGGACGCGACTCGTGCTTCCACGTTCAGTTCATGCCCAACAACCAGCAGGACTTCGGTTTCAGAGGCGACCTTTACATCCTGAAAGACAGTACGTTACATGTAAAAACCTGCAACCTTACTATACCCAAGAAGAGCGACGTGAACTTTGTCGACAACCTACAGATACGCCAGTCGTACGAGCAGGTGTCTTCGGGCGAGTGGGTGCTCACGGAGGACGATATGTTCGTGGAGTTGTCGCTGGCCAAGTTCCTCACCAAGGCCATCGTCATCAGGACGACGCGAATGCAGGACTACGACTTCGAGGAAATCA
The DNA here is from genome assembly GCA_024681705.1 of Prevotella sp. Classification (GTDB taxonomy): domain Bacteria; phylum Bacteroidota; class Bacteroidia; order Bacteroidales; family Bacteroidaceae; genus Prevotella. The sequence goes on along the minus strand of JAILAI010000225.1, from coordinate 2,907 downwards.
ACAACAAGCTGCTCAAGGGAAAGGCGAAGGTGAGGCACGAAGCCAACTCGAAGATGCGCGACGACGATTTCTGGAACCAATACCGAAGCGTCCAGCTGACGGATAGCGAGAAGGGAATGGACGACTTCTTGGCCAATCTCGAGAAGATAAAGGGCTTCAAATACGGCATCTTCGCACTCAGGGCGTTGGTGGAGAACTTCATCGACACAGGCTCCAAGGAGCATCCCAGCAAGGTGGACATTGGTCCTATCAACACGATGCTGACCAAGAACTTTGTCGATGGGACGAGAACGCGACTCAGCGCTCAGACCACCGCCAACCTGAATCCCCACTGGTTCTTCAACGGCTACTATGCTCGTGGATGGGATAGCAAGAAGAACTACTACAAAGGCGAGGTCACCTATTCGTTCAACAAGAAAGACTACCTGCCGCGAGAGTTCCCCAAGCGCACGCTGACATTCACGTCGACCTACGACGTCTGCAGCCCTTCCGACAAGTTCGTACACACCGATAAGGATAACGTGTTCACATCGTTCAAGTGGAGCACCGTTGACAAGATGATGTTCTACAACCGCCAGCAGCTCACCTTCGAGCGCGAAGAAGAGTTCGGATTCAAGACCACCGTCAGCTTCAAGGCCGAAGAGAACGAGGCCTGTGGCAACCTCTTCTTCCGAGGTATGGACGTACCGGTGGAGACTTACGACGGCAACGGCCCTCTGCCCTTGCACAACGGCAAGATACGCACCACAGAACTCTCGGCACAGCTGCGATTTGCTCCCGGTGAGACCTTCGTCAACACCAAGCAGCGCCGTCTGCCCATCAACCTCGACGCTCCCGTCTTCACCGTCAGCCACACCATGGGCTTCAACAAGGTGCTCGGCGGACAATACGACTACCAGTTCACTGAGGCCAGCATCTACAAGCGTTTCTGGCTACCGATGAACTTCGGTAAAATAGACTTCTACGCCAAGGGCGGCATCCAGTGGAGCAAGGTGCCCTTCCCGTTGCTCATCATGCCCGCCGCCAACCTCTCCTACATCATCGAGGACGAGACCTTCAACCTGGTGAACAACATGGAGTTCCTCAACGACAGATACGTCTCGGTGGACTTCTCATGGGACATGAACGGCAAGATTCTTAACCGCATACCGCTTCTGAAGAAACTGAAGTGGCGCGAGTTCTTCGGTGTGAAGATGCTCTGGGGAACGCTCACCGACAAGAACAACCCGCTCCTCATCGAGAATGCCGACGACCCGACGCTGATGCCCTTCCCGCAGGGCTCGTTCACGATGGACAAGAAGCAGCCCTACTTCGAGATTGCCGCCGGTATCCACAACATCTTCAAGATTCTGCATGTGGAGTATGTGCGCCGATTGTCGTATCTCAACTTGCCCACGGCCAACAAGGAAGGCGTTCGATTCATGCTTCGCATGACGTTCTGACCGAGGGCCATTCTCTTTCACTTCAAGACCAAAACAATGCATACAAAAGCACTCATCTTCGACTACGGAGGAACCCTCGACACACGTGGAAACCACTGGGGGAAAGTCATCTGGCACGCTTATCAGCAGATGGGAGTGCCCGTCAGCGAACAGCAGTTCCGCGATGCCTACGTCTATGCAGAGCGCACGCTCGGCCGTAACCCCATCATCCGTCCTTCGTATACCTTCAAGCTGACGCTCGATGTGAAGCTTCGGCTCCAGCTCGAATACCTGGCACGTGAGTTCGCTTGCGATGTCCAGCAGGGTGGGGAAGGCATCGAAACGCCTTGTGCGACGCCGGAGGTACAAAGCCCGCTCGCCCAGCTGCTTTCCGACTCGAAGGCCTTCAAGAAAATCCACCAGCAGCTGCTCTTCCATCTCTACGACGAGGTGCGCCAGACGGTGGCCGAGAGCAAGGCCGTGCTCACGCAGTTGGCCGAAACCTATCCCATGGTGCTGGTCAGCAACTTCTACGGCAATGTGGAAACCGTGCTCCACGAGATGCATCTCAATCATCTCTTCTCGCATGTCATAGAGTCGGCGGTGGTGGGTATCCGCAAGCCCGATCCGCAGATTTTCCAACTGGCCGTAGAGGCTTTGCAACGCGACTTCCAGGCTTCTTCGGGCGAACAGCTACAGCCTCAGGATATCCTCGTGGTGGGCGACAGCATGTCGAAGGACATTGTTCCTGCACGTTCCCTGATGTGCCAGGCCGCTTGGTACAAGGGCGAAGGATGGACCGACAAGGCTGAAGACGAAACCATTCCCACTCACGTGATCACCTCTCTCGAACAACTCGTCAACTTGCTTTCTCCCTTTCATTCCGCCCAATGACTCCTCTTCTACTGGCTGACCCGCAAGACATCACCCGCATGGGACTCGTCTATCTGTCGTCGCAGATGGGCGGCTTTGAAGTGCATCGTACCCTCGACAAGGCCGAGATGCTCATTCAGCTTCAGGCCCAACCAGAGGCCGTCGTGGTGCTCGACTATACGCTCTTCGATGTCAACGATGTGGCCGAACTGCTCATCCTCTGCCAGCGGTTCCCCCTTGTCCACTGGATTTTGTTCAGTGATGATCTGAGCGATGATTTTGTGCGCCAGGTCATTGCCTCTTCATCGCAGTTCAGCGTGTTGCTCAAGGACAGTCCGTCGTCCGAAATTCGTGAGGCACTCAGGCGTGCGGCCATCGGTCATCGGTACATCTGTCAGCAGATAGCCGAAAATCTGCTCGTTCATTCTTCCCATCCGCAGGGTGTGGCATCACTGCCTGACCCCGTTAAGCTGACTCCCACAGAAACTGAAATCCTCCGCGACATCGCCCTCGGCATGACTACCCGTGAGATTGCCGACAAGCGCTTTTCCAGCTTCCACACCGTGAATACTCATCGCAAGAACATCTTTCGCAAGATTCATGTCAACAATGT
>JAILAI010000171.1 GCA_024681705.1 Prevotella sp. | reverse complement strand
TTACTTGGCATCACAAACATTTCTGGTGGTGAAATTGAAAACAAAGGAACAGGAGTTGCATGTCTTGCAGCTTCGACAATGACCATTACTGATTGCAAGATGAGTGGTAAAGGCAAATCTCTATTGTATAAAACAACTAACGGCTCCATTAGTTGTTCTGGTGGCCTTTACTCGCATAATCTGGAGCGTGATTTCTTGCAAGAGGGCTATTCATGCATCAGAAACTTTGATGAGGCCACCATGGAAAAGTATCCTTATATGGTTACCCTTTATGATGGAATAATGGGTGATGCCAATGAAGATGGTTTCGTGAGTGTGGCTGACGTGACGGCGCTCATCAGCAACGTTTTGGAAGACAATGGTTGCTATATCAACGAGAAACTTGCCGACATGGATGGCGACGGCAGTTTGGGCATCTCTGATGTGGACATCTTGATAAATCTGATATTGGGCAAATCCAATTGATTTGTACCAAAACCAACCTTTGGCTTTTGCAATAGGAAGAGGGTGTGTCATTTCATTTTGGCACACCCTACTTTGTCTTAATATCTTATATCATCCCATCGCAGCCTGGTTCATCGAGGTTTGCAACCTCGATGCATAGAGTGTCAGGGTTTGCAACCCGATAAAAGCGTTATTTGCTTGCTGCAAATTTATGGCAATTTTGCTGTTCGTTGGCACCGCTTAAGCGCGTTACAAACGCTTCTATGTTGCTTTCCAAATAATTGGAAAATATTTATTGTTTATTAACTATTCAGTATCAATCACTTAATGTGAAGCCGATTATTACTATGGCCTTTTAAGAAGACGTAGCCATCATCCCAGCGTCCTTGACGCCGGGTCCAGAATGACTATCTACAACATACCTACCAGACAAACTTCCTTGAGATGACGCGGATGCCCATTTTCCGCCCATCAATTTACTTCTTCAGAATATATAGTAAGACGCAACAATCTTATATAAGGGGACACCGCCGTAGCGGCACCTCAGCGTTTGCTAGGAGTCGTCTTTTGAAGCTGTCTGATAATCCGTATGTCAATTACCCGTACTGTATGGTACATATTCCTTTTCGTTCTTCAGGACGGAGAAGATGATGTTTGAGAGTTTCCTCGCAATTCTCACTATCGCCTCCTGTGGTTGCATTCGTTTCTTGTATTGGAAGTATTGTGCGCCAAGTCCCGCATCCCAGCCGATGGCAACCCATGCTGCCTCGACTACCATCGGGCCAAGTTGCTTGTTTCCTCGGAATGTCTTCTCGCCATGTACGGTCTTCTCACCGCTGCTGTGGCTGGTGGGCACTAGGCCGAGATACGCGGCAAACTCGTTCTCGTTGTGGAATCGTTTCACGTCGCACACCTCTGTAAGGATGCACATGGAAACGATGGGGCCGATTCCTGGAATTGTCCTTAGCAAATCGTACCTGCGCTTGTATCTTTCCGTCTGGCTCATCTTGCGCAGCTGGCGCGTTGCCTCCAGCAGCGTGCCCCTGAGAACCTCCACCTGCCTTATGAGCAGGTCAAGCGACATGCGGGTGTCGGACATCAGCTTCACGTCATTCATCAGCCACGTGATGAACGCCCTTGACCAGTGCGTCTGTATCTTTGAAAACCTCTCAGGCATTTCCACGCCATGACAATGCAGCAGGTGCTTGACCCTCGACTTGTATCCACTGAGCTGTTTCTGTATCGTCCTGCGTATGCGGACTACAGAGCGGTCGTCGATGAACTGTTTCTCCGGGACATAGTTGCCCCTGAGCTGGCCGGCCTTCAGTGATCTCGCCAGTTTCGCGGCGTCAATCCTGTCGGTTTTCATCACCTCCTCATACTGAGTCGTCGGAACGTCGGCAGCATGGATTACGATGCAGTCAATTCCGACCTCCGTCAGGGCATAGTAGGTAGAGAAACCGCTGAAGCCCGACTCGTAGACGGCCTTATACTCGCCATCCGGGTAATTCTTCTTCAAGAAGTCAAAGAGCTCTTTAGCGGAGGGCTTCTGGGAATGACCCTTTACCGCTCCTATTTCGGGGGCTATCGCCACCTTCCAACTTTTCGCATGGACGTCGATTCCTATGAAAATCTTTTGTCCTTTGAAGGAAATTTCGTTTCTTTGCATATTGGTACGGTTCTAATGTGAAAGTATCTTGTTTTTTGCACTTACAAAAATACAATCCAATTATTATCGTACCAAC
>JAILAI010000073.1 GCA_024681705.1 Prevotella sp. | reverse complement strand
TTCGCAATGTTGAAGCCGATTCCATAAGATGCGCCAGTGATCCACGCATTCTTACCCTCTAATGAAAATGGATTTGCCATAGTAGTTTTATTTTAAATCTGTTATTAAAGAAAAGTCTTGGTCTCCGTAGTCGAGGTTCTCGCCGCCCATGCCCCAGATGAACGTATAGTTGTGGGTGGCGGCGGCGCTATGGATGCTCCATTCGGGCGAGAGCACGGCCTGGTCGTTTTGCATCCAGATGTGGCGCGTCTCCTGAGGTTCGCCCATGAAATGGCATACGGCCTGCGCCTCGGGCACCTCGAAATAGAAGTAGGCCTCCATGCGGCGCAAGTGCACATGTGCCGGCATCGTGTTCCACACCGAACCCGTGGCCAGCTCGGTCATGCCCATCTGAAGCTGACACGTGGGCAGCACTTGGTTGACGAGCATCTTGTTGATGTTGCGCTCGTTCGACATTTCCAGACTTCCCATGTGGGCCACCACGGCGTCTTGCTTGGTCACCTTGCGGCAGGGATAGTCGGCATGTGTGTTGGTGGAGTTGAAGTAGAACTTGGCCGGGTTCTGGGCGTCGTCGCTACGGAAAACGACGTCGCGATCGCCCTTACCTATATATAATGCCTCCTTGAAGTCGAGGTGGAACGATTCTTCGCCTACGCTGATGGTGCCGGGACCGCCCACATTGAACACACCGATTTCGCGGCGGGTGGTGAAGAAGGGGGCCTTCAACGGATCGATGGCTTCCAGGGGCAACGCCTCGTCGACGGGCATGGCACCGCCCACAACCATGCGGTCGTACATGGAATAGACCATGTTCACCTCGTTAGTGGCGAAAACGCGCTCGATGAGAAAGTCGCGACGCAAACGGGTTGTGTCGTAGCCTTTCGCGTCTTCAGGATGTGCGGCATAGCGAATTTCGTAGTTTGTCTTCATCTTTTTGTTCTGATTTGTTTCGATGCAAAGTTACGAAAAAAAATCGTATCGACGCAGAAAGGCGATATGATTTAAAATAGATTAATATTTAGGGAAGGGAAAAGGGGCGGCGGAGAGGGGGGAAGGCTGTGCTGGTAGCACAGCTCACCGGACCGAAGGGGACAAGACGAGGCGATACAAATCTTTGACTAGAAGACCGAAGGGGACGGGGCGGAAGCCTTCACCTTCCTGGGGTCTGCGCCCATGGTTGAGGGAGGAAGGAGGGGGCAGGGTGAAAAGGAGGAGGTATTCGGGGTGAGCCCGACGGCGAAGGCTACTGGAGGTTGAGGCGGCGGGCGCAATCGGCGCATACGCCCTTCACCACGTATTCAGTCTCTTCCCATACGAAGCCCTGAGGCAGGGGGACGGATGGGATGCGGACGTTGGTGAGGCACGAGGTGCGATGGCAGATGCGGCACGTCAGGTGCACGTGGCCCTGACAATTGCGCGTGTCGTCGAGATGGCACACACAATACTTATGCGTGCCAGAGCCGTCGTCGATCTCGTGGAGCAGATGCGCATCGGTGAGAAGCGTCAGCATGCGGAACAAGGTGGAGCGATCCACCGTTGGCAGGGCGGCCTCGAGGTCGGCCAGGTTGAAGGCATCGGAGAACCCGTGGCGCACTTTGCGCCAAATGAGCATGCGGACGGCCGTCACCCGGATGCCAGCATTCACTAGGGCCTGTTCGTCGTTGACTTCTATATGCATAGGGCTTAACGTTGTAAACGCATGAAGACGGCTCCCACGGGAACCGCCTTCACGTGTGGTTGGACGACTCGGATTCGAACCGGGAATGACAGAACCAAAACCTGTAGTGTTACCATTACACCATCGTCCAATCATAAATTTCGGTTGCAAAGGTAGCGAAAATCTTTCTACTTGCCAAATATTTCATTCTTTTTTCATGAAAACCTGCAAATAACTATGCCTAACTACCCACATATCTACCCACATCGCCCTTGATTTCGACTCAAAATAACGCTACCTTTGCACCCGAGTTCATTAACCTCCATGTTTCACATTAAATAATAAAGAAAGGAAAAAAACTATGAAAAACACCAATTGGAAGCTGATTCTGAAATTGCTGGTGGCCATTCTCACGGCCATCCTCGGAACGCTCGGTGCCGCCAGCTGCATCTAAAGCCGAGGCACGTCATCAGCGGGAGCGGGCGTAGTAGCAACTATACGCGGGCTAGTCCGCTCCCGCATTCAGACCATACGGCTCTTCTATCGAAGAAAAAACCCTAAAGTTGATAAGATTTTTTAACAAATAAATTTTTAGTTGCGAACATATTGTGCACACAAACCACCTTATCTTTGCACCAGGAAAAACAACATGCCCGCCCTCAGACTGAGGATCTTCTCCGCGGGCCAGAGGATAACCATAATTAATAACCAAATTATCATGAACAGCACATTTATAACATCTGCGGACGACCGTGAGGCAAAGATCCGCGCAATGGAACTGGAGCGCCGCCACAGAATGCGGAAAAGGCTCTGTAACGAAGTGGAAACAATGCTCAGCCACGGGGAAAGCGACGGACTGATGTGGACCGGAACGCAGACCGACCTGATGGAAGCCCTCCATCTGGCCTACATATACGGACGCATGACCAACGACGATGGTGAACTGGTGAACTTCAGCGAGCTGGTGAAAATGGCCTGCAACGTGCTCCACGTGAAAGAACCGCGCAACCCCTGGGCGAAAGTGGGGCGTGCCGGCGTAAGAAAAGGCGTGCGGCGCTCCTCGCTGATGAAGCGCTACAACGCGCTGATCGACAAAGACCCGAAAGCACAACCACTCAGGCAATTTGTAGTGAGAAAACAAACCACGGAGCTGGTGACCGTCGTGTGACGCACTTGCCGCTCCGACATGTTAAACCTTAAAAGAAAAAGAAAATGGAAACACTTGAAACAGACATGCAACTCACCGAGCATTTCAGACTGGCGGAATTCACCCGCTCGGGCACCGCCATCAGGCTGGGCATCGACAACCGTCCGCCCGACATCGTGGTGGAATGTCTCAGACATCTCTGCCAGAAAGTGCTCGAACCCCTGCGGCGGCGCTTTGGCGTAGTGCGCATCACCAGCGGCTACCGTTGCGACACGCTGAACAAGGCCGTGGGCGGTGCGCCTCGAAGTCAGCATAGGTTGGGACAGGCGGCCGACATCCACATCACGTCGAAAGAGAACGGACGGAAGATGTTCGACTTCATTGAGCGTTACCTGCCCTTCGACCAACTGCTCTTTGAACATAGCAAAACCACGGGGGCACGATGGATTCACGTCAGCATCAGGCTCGATGACAGACTCAACCGCCATCAGGCCATCGGCAACTACGAAGCTCCATAAAAAGGCGAACGCATCGACTCCGAAAACAAGGAAAACCGGCGAAACCAGGGTATCTATCTGGTCCTGAGGCGAGAAAGGGGGCGCCTGCATCATAAAAAAACTGAAAAGTTGGGCACGGAGAGCCCCGTTCTCGCCTTTTTTCTGTAATTTTGCATGAATTATATACATACCTTATTTATAATAAAAAGGAAATGGCTGCTGTAGAAATTAGAAAAGTGGAAACGAAGGACCAACTGAAAGCCTTCATCGAGTTTCATTACGACCTCTACAAGGGTAACGAATACGATGCGCCCAACCTGTATAGCGACGACGTGAACACGTTGTCGAAAGACAAGAATGCCGCCTTCGAATTTTGCGAGGCGGAATACTATATGGCCTACAAGGACGGTAAGCTGTGCGGACGCGTCGCAGCCATCATCAACCACAAGGCCAACGAGCGCTGGCAGCAGAAGGCCGTACGATTCGGATGGATTGACTTCGTCGACGACATCGAGGTGAGCAGCGCACTCTTCAACGCCGTAGAAGACTTCGGACGGAAGAAGGGAATGCAGGTGATGATCGGGCCACTCGGATTCACCGATTTCGACCCCGAGGGAATGCTCACCAAAGGATTTGACCAACTGGGAACGATGGCCACCATCTACAACTACCCCTACTACCCCGAGCACATGGAGAAGCTGGGCGGTTGGCAGAAGGACAACGACTACGTGGAATACAAGATATTCGTGCCGGAGAAGGTGCCCGAGAAGATGACGAAAATCTCGGAGATGATCATGAAGCGCTACAACCTGAAGGTGCGCACGCTGACGAAGAAGGAGATATTCGACGGCGGTATGGGCCACAAGATATTCGCTCTCATCAACGAAACCTTCAAGGATCTCTATGGTTTCTCGCACCTCTCGGACAAACAGATCGACCAATACGTGGGCATGTACCTGCCGTTGGCAGACCTGAACCTGATTCCCGTGGTCGAGGATTGGTCGACCGACGAACACAAGTTGGTAGGCGTGGGCATCACCATTCCCTCGCTGAGCCGTGCCCTGCAGAAGTGTCGTCGGGGCCGACTGCTCCCCTTCGGTTGGTGGCACCTGTTGCGCGCACTGAAGTTCCACAAGACGAACATCGTGGATCTTGAGATGATCGGCGTACTTCCCGAATACCGCTCGAAGGGCGTCAACGCGCTGATGTTCTACCATCTCATCCCGTGGTACAACAAATACGGTATCGAATGGGGCGAAAGTCAGGTGGAAATGGAGACCAATGAGAACGTGCAGAGCCAGTGGAGCTACTTCGAAACCGTGAACCACAAGCGCCGCCGTTGCTACAAGAAGGTCATCGGAAACGCGCAAGAAGGCTAGAGACAGCCTCCGAAACCCAAGAAAACAAAAGAAATGGCAGAAGAGAAAATCAATAACAACCCCCAAATTCCCACTCCCGACAGCCCGGACTATGGCGAGGAAACCATCCGCCACCTGAGCGACGTGGAGCACATCCGCACCAGGCCAGGCATGTATATCGGCCGACTGGGCGACGGATCGATGGCTGAAGACGGCATCTACGTGCTGCTCAAGGAGGTCATCGACAACTCAATAGACGAATTCAGAATGAACGCCGGAAAGCGCATCGAGGTTGACATTGAGGACAACCTGCGCGTCACCGTGCGCGACTATGGACGCGGCATTCCGCAGGGTAAACTCGTGGAAGCCGTCAGCCAACTGAACACCGGCGGCAAATACGACTCGAAGGCTTTCAAGAAGTCGGTCGGCATGAACGGCGTGGGTATCAAGGCCGTGAACTTCCTCAGCTCAAAGTTCGAAGTGCGTTCCTATCGCGAGGGACAGGTACGAAGTGTTCAGTTTGAGCGCGGTCAGCAGATGTTCGACGACACGCGTAAGACGCAAGACGAGTCGGGCACCTACATTTTCTTCGAACCCGACGACACGCTGTTCAAGAACTACCGCTTCCACGACGACATCGTGGAGACGATGCTTCGCAACTATACCTACCTGAACACGGGTCTCACCATCATGTACAACGGCCGCCGCATTCTGAGCCGCAACGGACTGGAAGACCTGTTGAACGACCAGATGACCACCGAGGGCATCTATCCCATCATCCACCTGAAAGGCGAAGACATTGAGATTGCGTTCACCCACACCAACCAGTATGGTGAGGAGTACTACTCGTTTGTGAACGGTCAGCACACCACACAGGGCGGCACGCACCAGAGCGCCTTCAAGGAGCACATCGCGCGTACCATAAAGGAATATAGCAACAAGAACTTTGAGTATACCGACATTCGCAACGGACTGGTGGCCGCCATCGCCGTGAACGTGGAGGAACCGATGTTCGAAAGCCAGACGAAGATCAAACTCGGATCGCTCAGCATGAGTCCCGACGGCGTCAGCGTGAACAAATACGTGGGCGACTTCATCAAGGAAGAGGTCGACAACTACCTGCATAAGAACACCGACGTGGCCGACGTGATGCTACAGAAGATCAGCGAGAGCGAGAAAGAGCGCAAGGCTATGGCCGGTATCACCAAACTTGCTCGTGAACGCGCCAAGAAGGCCAACCTGCACAACCGAAAGTTGCGCGACTGCCGCATACACTTCAGCGACGCGAAGAACGAACGGAAGGAAGACAGCTGCATCTTCATCACCGAGGGCGACTCGGCCAGCGGAAGCATCACCAAGAGCCGCGACGTGAACACACAGGCCGTGTTCTCGTTGCGCGGAAAACCGCTCAACAGCTATGGACTCACCAAGAAGGTGGTCTACGAGAACGAGGAGTTCAACCTGCTACAGGCGGCACTCGACATCGAAGACGGACTCGACTCGTTGCGCTATAACAAGGTGATTGTGGCAACGGATGCCGATGTTGACGGCATGCACATCAGATTGCTCATCATCACGTTCTTCCTTCAGTTCTTCCCTGACCTCATCAAGAAGGGACACGTATACGTGTTGCAAACGCCGCTGTTCCGCGTACGCAACCGCCGCACCCGCATCAAGAACAAAAAGGCGGTGGCACAAGCCGACGAGGCCAAGGGAAAGAAACTCGATTTCATCACCCGCTACTGCTATAGTGAGGAAGAGCGCCAGAAAGCCATCACCGATCTGGGACCGGAACCAGAGATTACACGATTCAAGGGATTAGGAGAAATATCGCCCGATGAGTTCGCCAACTTCATCGGACCCGACATGAGACTCGAACAAGTTACACTCCACAAGAACGACCAAGTGGCCAAACTGCTGGAATACTACATGGGAAAGAACACCATGGAAAGGCAGAATTTCATCATCGAGAACCTGGTGATAGAAGAAGACTTGCCCGAGGAAGACAGCATGCCGCTCGATTAAAACAACGAAAAAAGAAAATGAAGAAGACATTATTGATTCTGGCGGCACTGCTGCTAGCCGTCACCGTGAACGGACAATTTCGAATCAATCTGGGCAAAGACTCGCCCATGGGGAAACTGCAATACGCCGAAATGGCCATCTCAAACCTCTACGTGGATTCAGTAGATGAAAACAAACTCGTGGAAGACGCCATACGCGGAATGCTCAAGGAACTCGATCCCCACAGTAGTTATTCGACTGCTGAGGAGGTGAAGAAGCTGAACGAGCCGCTCGTGGGCAACTTCGACGGCATCGGTGTGCAATTCAACATGGTCGACGACACGCTGCTCGTGATTCAGCCAACCACGAAAGGCCCGTCGGAAAAGGTGGGAATACTGGCCGGCGACCGCATCGTGAACGTCAACGATACGGCGATTGCAGGCGTGAAGATGTCGCGCGACGTCATCATGAAGAAGCTGCGCGGTCCGCGCGGAACGAAGGTGAAACTAGGCGTGGTGCGCAGAGGTGTGCCCGAAATGCTCTATTTCACCGTGACAAGAGACAAGATTCCGGTGAAGAGCATCGACGCCGTCTACATGATAAGACCAGGCATTGGCCTCATCAGAATTGAGAACTTCGGTGCCACAACCTACGACGAATTCATGGCAGCCGTGAAAACACTGAAGGAACAAGGCATGAAAGACCTCATCCTCGACCTGCAGGAAAACGGCGGTGGATATCTGGAATCGGCCGTGCGCATCGCCAATGAGTTCCTGTGGAAAGACGATCTCATCGTCTACACAGAGGGACTAAAGCAACATCGTCGTGACTATGTGGCCGACGGACATGGTACGCTGACGACGGGTAAAGTGGTGGTAATGGTGAACGAGTTCTCTGCTTCAGCGGCCGAAATCGTCACCGGTGCCATACAAGATCAGGACCGTGGACTCGTGGTAGGCCGACGCACGTTTGGCAAGGGCCTCGTGCAACGCCCCATCGATCTGCCCGACCAGTCGATGATCCGACTCACCGTAGCACACTACTACACACCGTCGGGACGTTGCATCCAGAAACCTTATAAGAAAGGAGAGCTGAAAGAATACGAGCAGGACTTTGAAAACCGACTTAAGCACGGTGAACTTACCAACCGCGACAGCATTCATTTCGACGACTCACTCCGCTATGAGACGCTGCGCAAGAATCGCACGGTGTACGGAGGCGGTGGCATCATGCCCGATGAATTTGTACCGCTCGACACGTTACAATACACGAAGTTCCACCGTCAGCTGGCGGCAAAGAACATCATCGTGAATTCAAACCTGCACTACATCGACGACAACCGCAAGCAGCTGAAGAGCGATTATCCTGACTTCGCAACATTCCAACGCTCGTTCAACGTTCCGCAATCGCTCATCGACACCATCATTGCCGAGGGTGAAAAGGCAAACGTGAAGCCCAAGGACGACGAAGAATTGCAACGCACCCTGCCCTATCTGTCGGCTCAACTCAAGGCGCTCGTCGCCCGAGACCTATGGGATATGAGCGAGTATTTCACCATCATGAACGAGCACAACCATACGGTTCAGCGGGCATTGGAGGTAATTCAACAATAACGCCCTACTTTATATACAACGAATTTCGCTAATTACACGATGAATTTTGCTTTCGTGTAATTAGCGAAATTCTTTATCCCCTCGAAAGAATTGTCAGAGCAGCGCCAAAGCTTCGTCCTCGGCTTCTTCCATGATCTCACGTTCGCCAGGACCTTTGTCGTTGATGCCACAAAGGTGAAGGATGCCGTGGATGATGACGCGATGCAATTCCTCAAAATAGTCTTTATGCAACATCTCGGCGTTCGAGCGCACCGTGTCGAGAGAAATGACCAGGTCGCCACTCACCACGTTGCCCTCGCAATAGTCGAAGGTGATGATGTCGGTGTAGTAATCGTGACCCAGATACTCCTGATTCACTTCCAAGATCTTCTCGTCGTTGACGAACATATAACCCACTTCTCCCACGCGCTTGCCGTAAGTGTCGGCAACGCGTCTGACCCAAGCGGTGACCTTTCGTTTTCTGATGGGCGGCATCTTTACGCCGTCGGTGTTGTATGAAATCATGCGATAAAAATTATGTCAGGGCAGGAATTGCCGAACGTCCTTTCCGAAGTGAATAAGTTCACGCACCATGCTACTGCTCAGGAAGGCCAGTTTCGGGTCTGCATAGAGCAGCAATGTGTCGATGCCCGTCAGCTGATAGATGCCGTCGGCCACCTCGCGCTCATATTCGAAATCCTTCACCGACCGCACTCCCTTGATGATATAGTCGGCTTTCTCGCGACGGGCAAAGTCGATGGTCAGGTCGTCGTAGGTCTTTACCGTGATGTGAGGCTCGTTTCGGTAGAGCTCCTGAATGCGAGCCTGACGCTGGCGGGCGTCTTGCATGTATTGTTTATGCTCGTTGATGCCCACGCCGATGATGAGTCGGTCGAAGAGGGGCAATGCGCGGCGCACAATGTTGTCGTGGCCAATGGTGAAGGGATCGAAGCTCCCCGTGAATATTCCTGTGGTCATACTTCCTATAGTTTCTGTTCGTTATTAGTCAAAGAGTCCGGGCGACATGATGTTGCCTTTATAGGGATTGCGCCCGAAATGCTGGTAGGCCAGCTCGGTCACCATACGTCCACGCGGAGTACGCTTGATGAAACCCTCCATGATGAGGAAAGGTTCGTAGACTTCCTCGACGGTTCCGGCATCCTCGCCAATAGCTGTGGCGATAGTTGTGATGCCCACGGGACCTCCGCGGAACTTGTCGATGATGGTGAGCAGAATCTTGTTGTCGATCTCGTCCAGTCCATACTGGTCGATATTGAGCGCTTCGAGAGCAATCTTGGTGATGCGCGTGTCGATGCTGCCATTGCCCTTCACCTGCGCAAAGTCGCGGACTCGACGCAACAAGGCATTTGCGATACGGGGCGTGCCGCGCGAACGTCGGGCAATCTCCATGGCGGCCTCCTCGGTGATGGGCACCTTCAGTATCATGGCCGAGCGCTTCAGTATTCGTGCGAGCGTATCAGGCTCGTAATATTCCAGATGCATGTTGATGCCGAAACGGGCCCGCAAAGGTGCGGTGAGCAGGCCGCTACGGGTGGTGGCACCCACAAGTGTGAAGGGGTTCAAGTCTATCTGGATGCTCCGCGCAGAAGGTCCTTTGTCGATCATGATATCGATGCGGTAGTCCTCCATAGCCGAATAGAGATACTCCTCGACGACGGGCGAGAGACGGTGAATCTCATCAATAAAGAGCACGTCGCGAGGCTCCAGCGAGGTCAGAATACCGGCCAGGTCGCCCGGTTTGTCGAGCACCGGACCACTGGTAATCTTGAATCCCACACCGAGTTCGTTGGCAATGATGTTGGAAAGAGTCGTCTTACCCAGACCAGGAGGGCCGTGCAACAAGGTGTGGTCGAGAGGTTCGCCACGATAGCGCGCCGCCTCAACAAAGACCTCAAGGTTCTCCACCACCTTCTTCTGACCGCTGAAATCGTTGAATTTCAACGGACGAAGGGCGTTCTCGAACTCCTTCTCGGCCGATGAGAGCTGCTCATTTCTGATGTCAAAATCTTCTTCCATTTCGTTGCAAAGATAATATATATTTTTGAGATAACCACAAAAAGAAAGTGAAATGTCTCAATACGACAAGTTTTTTGACTTGTCCGATTGACTCAATTAGAAGAAAAGCGAGCATTCCTTCGTTGTTTTTCTTCAATTATTACTGTCCGCTAAACATATTTTTAGCTACACAACTACGACTTTTGCCGCTTGACAAGCCCCCTCTGACCTTGAAATGGTGTAGCATTCGTATTGTGTCGCGCTTGTCGTTTAGTTGTATCGCTATCAGGGGTTTCGCTTCGCTTCACCCCTGCCTGTGGTCTTGTCACCCCTTCGGGGTTCTTCCCTGCTCAAAGTCCCCTGCTCGTTGACCATAGCCCTAACATAGGGGCCTTGTTGACCCCACCCCTACCCCTCCCCTGCAAGGAGCCCACTGAAAAAGTCAGTAATGTTAATTTCGTTAACATTTGGACTCGTCAGCCTTGTCTGCCGAGAAATGTCAGCCTGTTATATATATTTAACTTTAAAAAGTTGCATATGTCACTGATTTTCAGTACCTTAGCAGAAATGTTCAGCCATGTTAGGAGATTACAAGCAAACCCGGTTAAGCGAATTCTCGCACATCTATGACATACTCATTCCACGTGACCACATCTTCCGCCGCATGAACGAGGAGATGGACTTCTCCTTCGTCCGCAGGGAGTTGCGGG
>JAILAI010000070.1 GCA_024681705.1 Prevotella sp. | reverse complement strand
GCCTATGACTTCACAACCGGGGAACAGCGCCTTGTAGTGATCGCTCTCCGCTGCACAGCCGCCTTGGCCGTGAATGTATAATATGATGCTCTTTTTCATTCGGTTTGATTCCATCATTTATGATTTAAGCATGTCGTTCGGTGGGCGTTCATGTTTAGACACCGCTGCAAAAGTATCTATAGTTGCGAATACCGCCATATATTTGGGATATTCTGCATGAGTCTGTGACAGTTGGTCAGCTGCTGCTACCCATACGCTCCAGTTCGGCCCGTCCGGCACCTGTCCCTTTGTATTTGCTCTTTGAGGCATTGAAAGTGTAACGGATGGAGATATTGAAGCGGTGATTACTACGATGGGTCGCCTCTTCAGCTCGATAAAATCCACAGTCCATAACCATATCTTGGACACTTCGTTGAAAAACATCACTGACGCTGGCTCTCAAGCAGAGGGCATCGTTCTTCAACCAACTTTTCTGGACCACGAATCCTAACATATTTGATACTGATGTCATGCGGAAGTTAATGACATCGCCTTTAGTCTGAATGCTCATGTTTGCCTCCAACTGCCAGCTGTGCTTAAATCGGAAAGTATTGTGGATATCAAAGAAGAAGATGGGTTTCGTATATGTCACACTTGTCTTTCCTGTTTTAGAACGAGGGTCATCAAACTCCATCGTGTTCCAGAACTTTTGTCCGCCGATGGTCCAATTAGGACTATACACGCCCCAAGTGGGATTGGCTGAAAGAAAGACAGCCAGATTGCGGACGGGGTCTTCCAGATTGACTCGTTTCATCAACATTACGCCTTGATCCTTATATGGTTGGGGCAACTGTGAGAGTGTATTGTCGCGGCGTTCATAAGCGGCAAATAAATTCAGCCATTTCCAACGGGCATTCAAACTCATTTCCTGCATAATCGCATTCTTCTGCTTGGGGTCGCCTTGTATAAGCGTATAGGAATTGACATATACGATATGGTCTGAAAGTTGGTCGTAATTGGGACGGATGGTTTTGATGCTATAGGCCAACGAAGTCTGAAAGGGGCCAAACTGCCGGGCCCACGACAGATTTGGAAAGAACTCATCTTGATACCGCGTCATGGAGCGACTGGCATCGAGATTGTCTGTATAGTCGAAGCCTACATGTTCATAACGTAAACCGGCATTGATGGTTCCCCATTTCTGCAGATTGGCATGATAAGAAACAAACGCTGCCATATTGTTTTCTTTCACCTCCGTATCGGATGCCGGCAACAAAAAGTCTGTCATCAAAGAACTGCTACTGCGGCGTGCAAAACTCATCTCCGTGCCTGCTTGTAGCTGTCCCTTCCATACAGGATAGGTGAGTACCAACTTTGCAGCCCACAAGCGTGATGAGGAATGTTCATCCTGCTCCATATTGGAGGTGCTTTTGGTTGTCGTACTCTGCTCTTTGGTTTGGTTGGTGATGGTCCTGTATTCGGTGATGTTATTGGCCTCGTTCAACTTGTTAGTCAAAAAATCCATATTCAGATCAATATTCAATTTACCCACCTGTCCGTTATAATAAGCATTTGCCTGCCAACTATAGGGAGTATGGCGCTGCTCGTCGTTTTTGGTTTCAACTTCTTCATTCATAAAAGCTGGTACTTCTTGAAACCGGTGTTCCAAAACCGTTTTGCTGGCCAGATGATTGCCAGAATCGTATGAGTCGTGACGTTCCACCTTTGCACCCAGCGAATGCTTGTCACTGATTTGCCAATTAAAACCGAGGTTGTAGTTAATGCCATTTCCTTGCCAGTGCTGTCGCACGTCTGAATTCTGAAGGATATTCTTCACTCCGGCGTCAGTCAGCAGGCATGTGGACATGGAATCCTTGAAAATATTCGTCTGGTCCCATTTCCACCAGTTCACCATTCCGAAGAAGTCCAGACTGTTGTGGCGGTAGCGCAGATTCAAGGTGGCGTTGGGGTCGAAATAGCCGAAAGTCAGGTCTTGGTTGGTGTTGGTGGCGATGTCAAAACCGAATCCGTCCCCTTCATGCCGGATGGTCTTGATTCTGACTACGGCAGAAATTGTCGCATCATACTGGGCACCAGGATTGGTGATGACCTCCACGCTCAGAATCTCTTCAGAGCGGAGTCGCTTCAGTTCATCCTTGTCATGCATCTTCCGACCATTAATATAGTAAATAGGGGTGCCTTTTCCCAGCACTTCCAGTTCTTCGCCCTTGGCAATCATACCCGGCACTTTTGCCAGCATCTCATTGGCCGTTCCAGACTGACCGAGAACAGTTCCTTGGATTGTTGTCCCCATCGAGTTTCCCGTCAGTTTAGTCTTCGGCATCTGCCCCTTGATAGTAATCTCCTGCAGCATCGCCTGGTCTTCCTCCATCTGAATGGTACCGATATCCATTCCTCTCACATCGACGTATTTCGTCTTATATCCCAGATATGACAATCGCAATATACCATCGGCCGCTGGCGTCTGAATCAGGAAACGACCCTCCTCATTACTTGTGGCACCTTCGATGTAGACAGAATCTTCCGAAAGCAGCGATACACTCACAAATGCGAGCGGTTCACCTTTCATATCAATGACTCGTCCACTTACATCCTGTGTCTTTGCCTGAGCCGTCAGACTCATCATCGCTGCAGTAATAACAGCTGCCCATTTCATAACTTTTTTCTTCATCAATGTCCTCTATGCTTTTCTTTCTTCTTTGCCTGGCGAAGGTCAAATTGGCGTTGCTTCTTAGCCTCACGTTCAGCCTTCGAACGTTGCTTGTGTTCTATTTTATTCTGCTCTTGTTGTAGTTTCAGGGCTTGTTGTGATTTTGTTCCAATGCCTTGTAATTGCATTTGCTTTTTGGCCTCGCGAAGCTGCCTCTTAGGATTTTTTCGAATTTCAGGGGTTGGTGTAACGTCAACAGTTTGACTGAATTGGAGTTGATTCCAGTTTTTATCGATAAATTGCATCAACTCCTTTTCAGTCGGTTCGGCACCGAAAGTCACCTTACAGACACGGAATCCCTGATGGTCGATTTCCTCGAACAGCCCAATCCAGAAAGGATCCTCAAACAACACAGTCAGCGAATTTGTTGTCATAGGCGGTTCCGAAACAATTACAACCCGAATATCAAAAGATATCCACCGGCTACTGCGAAAATAAATCCTAAAACCCGGGTGGTGATGATGAAACTCTTGGAAGGCCCCTTGCCTCCGATTGTTTTCCACTTATCTGTAATCGACCAGATCTTGTATGGTGATACGATCAACAAACAAATGCCAATCAGGCACATTATGATTCCTGCAAATACTTCCTGATTCATACTTTTCTAAATGATTAAATGATGATTATTATATAATTTTGATAACTCGCTGTAACCCGTCGAGGAATTGAGCGGCTTGTCCGCCATCCATCTGCACGTGGTGGAACTGGAACGAGATAGGCAATACCGTTTTGAACCATCCTCTGCGAAATTTTCCCCACATCACCATCGGATTGCTGAACTTATCTGAGTATTGGTTGACGATGCAATCGAGTTCTGTCTGTATCATGGCAGATGTGCCGATAACCATATATTCCTCAAGAAAAAGGCTCTCACATTCACTCGCTGAACGTCTGGTCAGTTCCAAATAGTCGCTATTGAATTGTTGTATGTCATTGGAGAAAGGTATGTCGCAAGAGTTGATGCCTCCTTTACCATTTTCAACAATGACGTTGATAGCAAGCATGTCGTAGCAATACAACTTTCCATCTAAAGGTAGCGTATAGAACTCCTGAACTTGACTCGCTGCCTTGCCGATGCACCAGCACAGTAGCATATTGAACTTCATGCCATTCTTTTTTCCAACCTTTACTAAACGGCTGACATCAAGTGTCTTTACCACCGTCACCATTGGCATGGGGGATAACATCCACATACTGAATGCTTGGGCGCGGCTGCTCTCCTGAGGCTTAATTTCTCTTTTCATCATTTGTCAATTCAATAAGCCCATGCACATCAGCTTATAGTTTTCTACACCATATTGACCCGTGCGTCGCATGTAAATGACTTTGTAGTCATATATTTCTTCAATGATCATTCCCTCAAACCAATTTGCAATTTCCATTTTTTTTGTCTACACATTTAACCCAAGATTGAATGCCTTTTGTAGGGCGTCTGTATGTTGAATGTCTCCTTTATCCCTAACGCCACGAACCAGCACACGACCGGCATCCTCCAGTTTGAAGAAATTCAAGCAGAGCTGGTACTGAGAGAGGATGCCGTCGAAAAGTTCAGGGAGCGTGGCAGCTCCTACAAGCAGAAGATCCATCTTCTTGACGTGAAAAGAATCACGAATGGGATTGTGAAATCTGTCGATGACAGCCTTCAGTTGTGCACTCAGTCCGTAAAAATAGACTGGCGAGGCTATCACAAGCATATCTGAATTAGCCATCTTTTCGTAAATTAACACCATATCATCTTTTTGCACACAAGTATGTTGCTCGTTTCTGAAACAGACATTACAACCCATGCAGGGCTTGACCTGGTAATCGTGGACAGACACGACTTCTACCTTGTGCTTTTGTGAGGCACCCTTAGCGAATGCCTCAATCAGCAAGTCGGTATTGCCTCCCTTTCGTGGGCTACCTGAGAGAATCAGAATATTCATACGACTATAATCCCAATCATTTTTTTCACTCAATCACAAAACTTCTCGGATAAAAATCACTATAGAAGCGACCATCGGTGGCGGTGAACTTCAGTACGCAGTAGTTGGGATCGGTGATGCCTCCGGGATAGTACTTGGTGTCGCCCTCGCGCCATATCATCTCCTTTGAGGTGACATCGGTCAACACCTCCATTCTGCCACGTAGCATCATGCCCTTGAAACCTTTTTCATCACAGAAATAAATGCATGCCTTGGGGTTCGCCTTGTAATGTGCCACACGGAGTGAAAAAGTATTGGTGGTGAAATAGAAGGTCTTAATGCCTTCGCGCTGGCGTGGTTTCAGCATGGCCTTGGTCCAGGGGAATCCTTCGTTATCGACAGAAGATATATAGGCGATGGGTAGCGTGTCTGACATCTTCGCAATCAGTTCTTTTACGCCAGACAAAGCGGGAATCGTCTTCATCGCCTTATCATCATCGACGGACAACTCCTTGCGCCAACGCTTTAGTTGTGGGAAGTATGTCTTCATCATTCCAATGTACTCTTCCTTCGTGATGGGTTTTTCCAAACCCTCATTCACTGCACCAACGAACTGCGAACAATGCTCAATCATCTCGTCCATCGTACACTCCTGCAGGAATTTCCCGTCTCTGTAGCAATACATACAGTAGTCGAAACTCTTGCTACCATCAGCGTTGGTGCCGAGGATGTCGTTGGTCAACGGCATACCGCAGCTCTGGCAGAACTGAGGCAGTTGACCCTCCTGCAACTTTTTCTCTTTCATAGGGAAGGTAGCCTCATAGGCCTCGAATGCCTCGGGGTCATCATCTGCCACGAAATAGCCTTTGGGCGGACAATAGGTAGCATGATGAGCATGCAGTCCGGCATTTTCTTGGCCGCAGGCGCTAATACCATTCAATTTTAACCATCCGGGAATCAATTCCTGAGCGAGGAAGTAAGGTACTTCCGCATCTCGGGGTTCTGCATGGTAATGGATGCCGAGTTTGCTGGCGAGGTCGAAGCCTGCGTGTTTATAGAAGTCAATGTTACCCTCCATGCAGAGGAAACCGATGCCCATCTCACGGGCCTTCTCAAGTGCATATTGAAGTAACTTCAGACCGTAGCCTTTGCGTTTGTAGTCAGGATGAATACTGATGGGGCCGAAAGTCCAGGAGGGTACACGACTGCCATCATCAAGTACAAGTTCTGCTTTTGAGAACATCACATGTCCGATCAATAAATGGGCATCCAACATCACGAAGTCGAGTTCGGGAATGAAGTCGGGATTCGTTCTATATTGATTGAGAACGTAGTGTTCTGTACATCCAGGACGATAGATGTTCCAGAATGCTTCACGGGTGAGGTTCTCTACCTCACGATAATCTTGGGGTGTTTCTAATCTGATATTCATTGTTTTTATTTCTTTCAATTATTGGTATCATTTGACGAATGGTTACATACGAGCCTTCTGCTTTTCGCCGGCACCACTTCCGCGATACTTTGAGCGGGCCTCGTTGAACTTCCAGGTGAGGTCGAGCGAGAAGGTGCGACGCGCTGGATTGCGGACAGTGAGTTCACGCGGACCGTAGAGCACGGCATCGGTTTTGTTCGTATTGAAAATATCGCTACAACGCAGGTCGATGGTGAGCTCACCCATGCGACGCATG
>JAILAI010000061.1 GCA_024681705.1 Prevotella sp. | reverse complement strand
GTTGATGACGTCCCACGACTTGATGCGGCCTTTGTAGCGTCCCACAACGGCGAAGATGTGGTTGCGCATGCGGTTAATCATCTCTTCGCGGGTGGGCGCCTTGCCGTTCTTGCCTACCTTCATCCATTGGGGCATCTGGCTGTGCCACACGAGACAATGCCCGTGAATGGACATGCCATTGCTTTCGGCGAAGTTGACAAAGGCGTCGGCATCTTTCCAGTAGAACTGGCCTTCTTGCGGCTGTATCTCCTCCGCCTTCATGCAGTTCTCGGCCACCACGTTGTTGAAGTGCTTGCGCACCACCTTCATGGCGGCAGGGTTATCGCCGTTCACCTGACTGACGTTCACGGCCACACTTACGTCATAGTAGCGGCCGAGCACGTCCTTCAGGCCTTTGGCTTGCGTCTGGAGTACCATTGCCAGTAGCAGGGTACTTATCATAAATAGTCTTTCCTTCATATTGAGTTAATGGGGTTTGGGGGTTACTTGTTGCGGTTCTCAATCTCCATATTGATCTTGTCGATGACCTCGTCGCTCAGCTCGTACTTAGAGATGATGAACATTGCAACGACAAGCAGGATGGCCGGGATAACGCAAACGAGCCAGCGGATACCTTCCTGAACGAGCGGCGGCAGAACCTCCATGTTGTTCATGAAGTAGGCACCAGCAGCGTTGCCCACCGACATCATGGCGAAAGCGGTGATGAAGAAGAGGGCGATGATGCGCAGGGGACGGTTTCGCATGAACTCTTTCCAGAGGTCGCTCACCTTCACGTTCTTGGTCTCTGACTCGTCCATCACGACGCGCTCCTTGGTCTGCGAGAAGCAGAAGATGAGCAATGCCAGACCGACAAGTGAGTAGATTAGCATGGTGAGGAACCAGGCGTGAGAATCCTTCGGCAGATTGCTGGCTGCTTCGGCGGGCTTGTAGTTGACGAGCCAGAGCACGAAACCGGGCACCACGCCACCCAGGGCCATACCAGCCTTGAAGAAGATGCCGGTCAAGGCGTTCACAATACCGGAAATGCGACGTCCGGTGGTGTATTCACCATAGGAGATGACTTCGGGGATGAGTGCCCACATGTAACCTGTTGCCACGATGACACCAGTAGACTTGATGAACTGAGCGATATAGACGAGCACGATATTCTCTTTCACGGTGCCGACATGGCTGATGATGTAGAGAAGCGCCATGCCGAAGATTGCTATCGAAAGGAAGATGTAGAACATGTTCTTCTTGCCCACCTTGCGCTTAATGGCAGGTACCATAGGCATGAAAATGAACGAGGGTAACGAGCCCAAGCCCATGAAGAGTGCCATCTCGATGGGCAGATTGTCTGCTCCGGCAAAGATAGCTACGATGATGGGCACACCAGCCGAAACGCAAAGTCCGCCAACGTTGGCCATGAACATACGAACGGAAGTGAGGATGGTTATTTCGTCGGTGTCGCGAGTCAGCGATGAGTTCAGGGCGCCGTAGGGCACGTTGATGAGTGTGTAGAGCATCGACATGCCGACATACGTAACATAAGCATAGAGTATTGAAGGCTTGAAACCGTCCCAGAAGCAAAGGATAGCTAGGATGGTCAAAGGGATACCTCCCGTGACGAGATAGCTGCGATATTTACCGAGTTTCGGGTTGTGCTTGTCGACAAAGGTTCCCACGAGCGGGTCCCACAATACATCCACTAATCGAACAACGAGGAACATCGTTCCGGCCAGACCTGCCGATTTAGCCGCGTCGCCACCAAGTACATAGACGTCGGTGTAGAAGAAGAGAAGGTACATGCAGATGGTCTGATAGATCAGATTCTGCGCCAAGTCGCCAGCGCCAAAGCCGATGCGCTGCAACCAGTTGAGTTTGTAGAAGCCCTTGGCTTCAGTGTTCATGTTTGTTGCCATAATTCATTATCTTTTGTTGTTTTAAGTTTTTCAAAGGAACGGCGGGCCTCCAGTTCGGCCTGCATCTTTTCGTTGAAGGTTTTGGTAATGGGGTATTTCCAGATGGCGAAGACAGCTCCCACAAGGAGCAGCGCCGGAATGATACTCGAAGCGAGGCGGATGCCCTGAACGGCACTCTGCGTCTGCACCTCATTGCTTCCCGAGTGATATCCGAAAAGCGAAAGCAGGAGTCCGGCTAGAGCGGCGCCAATGCCCATTCCGCCTTTCAGAGCGAACACGATGCCCGAGAAGCAGAAACCCGTGGCACGACGGTGGTAGGTGTATTCCACGAAGTCGGCACTGTCGGCTACCATTGCCCAAAGCAGAGGAATGGTGGGCGCAAAGACGAGGCTGCGTAGGAAGCAGATGACGAAGACCACGACGGGATTCTCGGGCGATGCAATGTAGAACATCGCGGTCAGCAGCACAAAGAGCGTGAGGCCGACAAGGAATGTGGTGCGCTTTCCGTAGCGGTTGGCAAAGAAAGAGGAGAGGAAGAGGATGCCGAAGAACTGAACAACGGCGTTCACCGTGTTGAAAACGGAGAACCCTACGGTGTAGGCTTCGTGCGGCGTTACCTCCCATCCGAAGCGGGAGAGCAGTTTCGTCAGCGCCTGTGGGTCGATATAGTTCTGGAAATAATAATTCATGGAAGAACTCCACATGGCCAGAGCGATGTAGAGAATCAGTGTCAGGAAGAACATACAGCGCCAAGGAGTGCAGCTGAATGTCTTGCGGATGTCCTCGCGGATGCTCATCTTCTGTTGCTTTGGCGGCGCGATGCGCTCACGGGTAGAGAAGAAGGTGATGAGGCTGAACACGCATACAAAGATGGCGAACAGACCGATGGTGAAGGTCCATCCGCGTTCAACATTTCCTCCTCCGAGTTTGTCAACTAGAGGAAGCGTGAGTCCTTGCACCACGAATTGTGCAACCGCGGCGGCCACGAAACGGAAAGTATTGATGCTGTTGCGCTCACGAGGGTCGCCCGACATGACGCCGCCAAGCGATGCGTAGGGCGTATTGTTGAAACCATACATGGCGAGCAGCAACACATAGCTGACGGTAGCGTAAACGGCTACAAGTGTCTTGTCGTGGATGCCGGGATTGTGGAAGGCAAGGAAATAGAAAAGGCTGAAGGGTACGGCCGTCCACAATAGCCAAGGGCGATACTTTCCCCAACGAGTGTGGGTGCGGTCGGTGACAATGCCCACCAACGGGTCGATGACGGCACTGGCCAGTGGTGCAAAAAGCAGCACGGTGCCAGCGATGGTGCCATCCAGTCCGAAGATGTCAGTGTAGAACTTCAGCTGGTAGACCATCATAATCTGGAAAACAAGATTCGCAGACACATCACCAAGTGAATAGCCCACTTTCTCGCTTACAGAAATGCCCTGTCCGGTTGCTTTTTTCATTTTGCCCTTTAAAAACGGGAATAGGCCTGAGTGTCCACAAATGGTGACTCAGGCCGTCATCGTTACTTTTTCAGAATGTCGGCGGCATATTTTCCCATAGCCTCATAACCTGCCGGCGACAGATGAAGCCAGTCGTCGGAATACTCCTTCTTGAGTCTCAGTTCGTCTGAAGGATCCCTAGCCAGTTTATCAAAATCGATGACGCCGTCTATCAGGTCGGTAGTGCGAATCCACTCGTTCACCACCTGTCGGGAAGCCTCTTGGAATGGTTTGAAGTAGTCAAAGCCCTTGAAAGGCGTGATGGTTCCCATGTATACTTTC
>JAILAI010000159.1 GCA_024681705.1 Prevotella sp. | reverse complement strand
TATGTAGAGTTCTTTCTGTTCCGCCCTCTTGATAGGGAAACATACACTATCTATGCTCCCCGCCCCTGCTTGCAGGGGAGGGGCAGGGGTGGGGTCAACATGACCCCCTATGTTGGGGCTGTGTTCAACAAGCATGGGACTTTGAGCAGGGAAGAACCCCGAAGGGGTGACAAGAGCACAGGTAGGGGTGAAGCGAAGCGAAACCCCTGATAGCGACAACACAGAAACAGTAGCGCCGAAGTTGCGACACAAAACGAATGCTACACCATTTCAAGGTCAGAGGGGGCTTGTCAAGTGGCAAAAGTCGTAAATATGTAGCTAAAAATATGTTTAGCGGACAGTAATAGTTTATAATGTCGGGACCTAGTGGGAGTAAAGGTCCACAAGGACACGAAAAACGGTCTGAGGTGTTATGAATCGACTAGTTTGTTATAGATGGAATCCCTCAATCTCCCTTGAGGGGGGAAGTTGAGGGATTCTCTTATGCCATAAGCGGAAGCAGATGAAATGGAGTTTCCTTTCGACTACTCCCTCTATTTTCGAGGCGATGCAGTAGTGGCGAACGGGATGGCCTGTTGCTTCATGGCGCGAGCCACGTCGGCAGCATCGAAGGGCAGTGCTCCCTTGCCAAGCTCTGGTGCGTTGAACGATTTGAGCATGTTGTCGTAGCGTGATGGGTCTTTCTGGGGCAGGCAGAAGGGCTTGCTCACGCGGCCGTTGGCGTCGATATAGCAGAAATAGGGCTTGCCGTAGAGTCCATCGTCGCGTTTCGAGGCGAATACGAACCATCGGCTATTGGAGCTCCACGAGTGGTAGGTGTCGCTCTTCTGGCTGTTCACGCCTGGCAGGTCAACCTGCTGACCCGTCTTGAGGTCCATCATGCGCAGATCGGCTTCAGGATGCCAGATGGGGAAGGTGCCGTAGTCGGCCACGCTATAGAGCAGCCAGCGCCCGTCGGGACTGATGCGCGGATGCGACACCGACGATGGTTCGGTGGCCGAATAGTGGGTAAGTGTGTCGACGGTTTCGCCTAGCGTTCCGGTCTTCTCGTCGAAGGCAATACGGCAAAGACGGTATTGCAATTGTTTGATCTCGCCGGGTAGCTTCACGTGGGGTGAGGCGCAATAATAGATGTAGCGGCCGTCGGGTGAGAACGTGGGGAAGGTCTCGAACCGCAGGCTATCGGCGGTTAGGGGCGAACTGACGATGGTGTGGGTTTGAAGGTCGGCCACGTAGACATCGCTCTTGCTATCGAACACCTCGAGTCTCTTGCGGGGCATTGCGTGGAATGCTGGGATGATGAGATTGGTGGAGAAGGTGATATATCGCCCTGAGGGTGAGAATCCGAAATAGACGCTACCCGATACCATGTCGTCGGTCTTGATGTTTAGCTTGCTCAACGAGCCGTTCTGGTTGAGGAAGGCACCGCCGCCCTCGCCTCGAACGTAGAGCATGGAGAGTTGTGGGTTTTGGTTGGCGAAGGTGTGGCAGTTCATGCATCGGTCGCCCACCTCTTTGTATGAAGATAGGGTGCTCTCGTCGAAGTTCTCGATGTTGCGTTGCCAAAGCTCCACGTTGCTCCAAACCTCGTAGTCGGGCTCGATGAGTCGGTAGGTGAGCACGGGGTCTATCTTCTCGGGTGCTACGGTCCAGCCGAACGGCTCATATTGTGTCCATTTGCCGTTGATGAGTGCCGTCAGGGTGACGGTGAGCGTCTGCTTCGGCGACTCTTGAAGCATTTCCTTCCATTCGTCCATATCGAACACCACCTCGTTGCCGTTGGCGTTGACCATGATGGCTTCGCCAGCGGCTCCCTTCACCTCCACCTGTACGGCTTCGCACCCTTCTTCGCGCACCAGAAAGTTCAGTGGCGCGATGTTCTGGGGGATGATGATGTCGGTGTAGTTGGGGTAGATGTCGGGCTTCTGGCTATCATGGCTGATGGGACCGTCTGGCTTTTGGGTGCAGGCGGTCAGCAAGAGCATGACGATGATATAGAGGCAGCAATGTTTCATTTCTCTAGGTTTTGTTAGCAGCTTTCGGGGCTTTAGGAGACTATTCCACCTTGGGCGCCCGTGCTTTGTCGAAGTAGTACCAGTAGGTGTCGCTGAACTGAGGATTCCCGCGTTGCTGGTTGTATTGTGCGAACCGGTTTGTCACGTCGGGCATTCCGATGAGCCGTTGCCATTCCTCTTGTGGCGCGTTGGTGCCAGCCAACCAGATGCAGAGGGCCTCCTGATAGAGTTTCTTGATGCGAGGTTGGTCGGTGCAATAGCGGTCGTAGTCGCGCTTGAAGCTGTCGATGTCCTTCAGCAGTAGGTCGCTACAGAGCATATAGTCGAGTGCGGCAATGTTCTGGGGATTGTGGTCGAGCAGCTGCACCATGATGAAGTGGGCGTTGTCGGTGACGTTGATGGTGTCGCGCTCGGGCACGAAGGCCTGTTTCTGCACGTACATGGGTTGTGCTTGCTTGATGTTCTTACGCGCCCAGGGGCCATAGACCATTGTCTTGCTGAGCAACCGTAGGTATTTCTGTGCGGCCACCGTGTCGCGGCTCACGAGCGAGCATTCGGCCAGTCGTTTCATCATTCTCACGTTCCGGTTTTCGTGCGAGAACACGTTGTTCATCATGGCAGCACGCTCACAGAAGGTCATGTCGCCGAGCACCCAGTAGAGTTCGTTCATGTTGTTGATGACGAGTCGCGGGGTCTCGGGTCCAATCTTGTTGAACGTTCCCAGCTCGTTGTCCTTCAGTCGTAGCAGATAGTCGGGCAATTTGCCCTGCTCGGCTCGTGCCAGATTGTAGAAGAACTTCATCTCCTGAGTGGGTTCGGGGTCGTTTTCCACCATGTTGAACAGCTTCTTGTAGTTGCCGAAGTAGTACTCGTTGTCGGCCGCCAGCTGTTTCTCCAGGTAGAAGTTGGGCATCTGGAACTTTCCCCATTGGGGCAATCCGAATACCAGGAAGCCTATGACGGCACCCACCAGCGGCAAGAGTATGCGTAGGATGACGTGTCGGCTCTTCAGAAGCGAGAAGAGGTAGACGAAGGCGGTGAGACCGATGGCGGCGATGATGTTGCCCAGCTTATAGTTGTGGTGAAGGCTGAAGATGGCGAAGACGGTCATCACCAGCAGTGCCACGATGGTGGCCCACCATTGAGAGCGCAAACCCCATCGTTGGAGCAGACGGCGCACCAAGTCGCCTAATACGAGCAGGCAGACGGTCAGGATGGCGGGTCCGGCGGCGATGTAATAGTAGAATTGCGTGAAGAAGTCGCCCACGAGTTTCGACAACCAACCAATGGAACCCGCGTCGCTTAGCACGTATTCGCGCGATAGCAGGAAGATCTGGTTCTGCTCCTGGAAGAAGAAGTGATACTGATATTTCAGAAAGAAAAACAAGAAGCAGCCCACAGCCCATAGGGCGATGAGTGCATACGGTCCGTATTTCTTCAGCTTCTTGTCCTTCATGATTCCTTTTCCCTTTTCAATTTCGTTCGTTAGCGTTTTCCTTGTTGTCGCCTATTTCGTGGCGATGCACTCCATTTCGATAAGCCATTCGGGTCGGCACACCTTTGCCTGTACGATGACGTGAGGTGTGTTGGGGAAGGCCCTGAGCATGAAGTCGTGTACGGGTGCATAGTCGGAGAGGTCGCGCAGGTAGATGATGAAGTATCTCACGTCGTTCATCTGTGCGCCTCCGTCCTTGAGCAGAGCACCGATGTTCTCGAGTAGACGGGCGGCCTGGCGCATCACGTTGCCCATGTAGATGACGTTTCCGTGCTTGTCGATGCTGGCGGTTCCCGAGATGAAGAACCACTGATGGTCGCCCAGCGTGAGCCTTGTGCCTCGTTCGAAGGCCACACCGTATTCGTGCGTGGGGTTCAGGTAGTCGAGCGCCTTCAGGTAGGTCTTGTTTTCCTCCTTGATGTCGGGGAAGGTCAGGAAGTCCATTGCCACGCAAGCCGAGCGCGTCTGCGTCAGTCCTCCGATGCCAGTAGAGGCGATGAAGTGGGTGTCGACGGTCATTCCGTAGCGCATGAAGATGTCGTTGCGCGCCTTCACTACGCCGGCGTAGTTGTTGTCGATGTCGCCCACATAAATCCATGTGCGGACGCAATGGGTGGCCAGATCCAACCCTCGGTCTTTCATGAGCCGCAGATACTTCTCGAACAGCATGATGGCCTGGGTGTAGGAGTTCATGCCCTTCGTCTCGCCGTCTGTTAGCCTGAGGCTATGGAACATGAAATTGGGCTCGTCCTCAGCGGTCTTCAGCAGTAGTGTGATTTTGCTTCCGTCAACCGGGGCCTGTTCAACCACGCTGATGGCAGTGTCGCCCAGCAACTCCTGATAGAGCGTCGACTCCACCAGTTTCTGGTATTGGTTCTGGGCGTCGCTAAGGAAAATCTTCGTATATTGCAACTGACGTCCTTGTAGCTTTTCCTCGTCGAGATAGCTGGCTACGACCAATGATAGTTTGGCCAGCCGTTCTTGGAAAGAGCCTTCACGTTCAGCAGCAATGATGTTGTATTTGTCCATTTCCTTTTCAATTTGCGTGCAAAGGTACGAATAAGCGCGGAAAAAGCAAAACGAAACATTGTTTTTTTCTTGCTTTGTTGGCGGCTAAAGGGCGCTGAGCGTGCGAAATACCTACTAAAGGGGATTGTTTTGCCGATGGAAAGTGGAGTGGGAGTGTCCTCGTCCGTTCGTCAAGTTAATGTAAGTTCTAAGAAATTAAGTGTGGAATTTTTCTTGTTCTCAGGTCAATAGATACTTTTTTAAGTACTCAAAAGCGACGATTTTGCTTGTGGAAAGCGATGGTTTTGCTCATGAAAAGCGATGCGTTTGATGATGAAAAACGGCGCTTTTGTGTTTTGAAAGTTATGCGTTATCTGGGTTTGAAAAAGAGTCTACATATTTTTTCTTTTAAATATGCGCTTAACACCTACCGACCAATCATGACCACTCGCAAATGCCCACTTGCAAATGGCTTGAGTTATGGTAGGTCTATGGTAGGTCTATGGTAGGTCTTAAACCAAGACCTACCATCGCGCTACCCCTTTGTTTATCGGCGTTTGAGGGCTATGATGGTAGGTCGGTAGGTCTTTTTGAGAAAAGACTTATTTTATCTCTTTTTCGTCTAAAGAACGTTAGTCATGTATAATATAAAAGGTTGGACGAGGTAGGATATAAAACGAAATCTAGGAAAATCCCATCAACGTTGGTATCTCCGATGGGATTCCCCTAGATTATTTTGTTCGTGTTTGTTGAATTAGAGTGCCTCGAGCATTCTCTTCAATACGACAGAGCATGATATCTCGCGGTTGGCTGCTTCGGGAATAACGAGCGAATTGGGAGATTCGATGACGTCGTCGGTCACAATCAGGTTACGTCGCACGGGCAGGCAATGCATGAATTTCGCGTCGTTGGTCCACGACATGTGCTCGGTGTCGACGGTCCACGAACGGTCGTCGCAGGTAATCTTTCCGTAGTCGGCGAGGTTGCTCACGCCCGGATTGCTCCAGTTCTTGGCGTAGATGAAGTCGGCGCCCTCAAAGGCTTTCCGCTGGTCGTACTCCACGCAGGCATCGCCCACGAATTGCGGGTCGAGCTCGTAGCCCTTCGGGTGCGTGATGACGAGGTCGACATCGGGGTCGGCATTCATCCATTGGGCAAACGAATTGGGCACGGCCTGAGGTAATGCGCGGCAATGGGGCGCCCATGTGAGCACCACCTTCGGACGGGGCTTTGCGGCCACGGGGTTCTCCTTGATGGTGATGAGGTCGGCAAAGGCCTGCAAGGGATGTACGGTGGCTGTCTCCATAGCGAATACCGGACGGCCGCTATACTTGATGAACTGGTTGAGCACCGTTTCAGCATAGTCGTACTCGCGGTCGGTAAGTCCGGCAAACGAACGCACGCCAATCAGGTCGCAATAGCATCCCATCACGGGGATAGCCTCAAGCAGATGTTCGCTCTTGTCGCCGTCCATGATGACGCCACGCTCGGTCTCCAGTTTCCATGCGCCGGCGTTCACGTCCAATACAATGACGTTCATGCCAAGGTTCATGGCCGCCTTCTGCGTGGAGAGACGCGTGCGAAGTGAGTTGTTGAAGAATATCATCATGAGCGTCTTGTTGTGGCCCAGATGCTGGTATTTGAAACGGTCGTTCTTGATTTCCTGTGCTTCGGCGAGTGCTTGACGGAGGTCGCCGATGTCCTCCACGTTGATGAAGCTTTTCATATTGATCTCTTTATGGGTCAATGGAAATGTTTGATGTTTTTTTTCTTAGTCGGTGAGGCGGTCTCTTTGAGGGTTTCTATACACTGACCGCCTTTGCCTACATGGTATTTGCTTAGGGCCTTGTCTGACCTTCGCCTTCGATGAGCCATTTGTAGGTTGTCATCTCTTCGAGGGCCATCGGTCCGCGCGGACCCAGTTTCTGGGTGGAGATGCCAATCTCGGCGCCCATGCCGAACTGTCCTCCATCGGTGAAACTGGTGGGCGCGTTCCAGTACACACACGAAGCGTCGACCTCGTTCTGGAATCGACGGGCTGCGGCCTCGTTCTGTGTGATGATGGCTTCGCTATGTCCACTTCCGTAGCAGGCAATGTGCCGGAGGGCTTCGTCGAGCGATGCTACCGTCTTGACGGCCATCTGATAGTCCATGAACTCAGTGCCGAAGCTCTCGTCGGAGGCTTCACGCAATAGTTCGTCGGGATAGTTGCCGTGAAGGGCTTGCCATGCTTCTTCGTCGGCATGCAACACCACATTATTGATGATGAGTGGTGCGCAGAGGGCGGGCAGGTCGTGCAGACGGCTCTCGTGCACGATGAGGCAGTCGAGGGCGTTGCACACCGATACGCGGCGAGTCTTCGCGTTGTTCACGATGGCCTGACCCATCTTCAGGTCGCCGTCCTCGTCGAAGTAGGTGTTCACCACTCCGGCGCCCGTTTCGATGACCGGAACGCGAGCTGTGTCGCGCACAAAATCGATGAGACGTTTGCCGCCTCGGGGGATGCACACGTCGATATAGCCTACGGCATTGAGCATCTCGCCCGTCGCTTCGTGGGTGGCAGGCAGCAACTCAACCACCGAGGGATTGATGCCTTCGCGACTGAGCACCTCGTGGATGAGGGCGACGCCGGCTTCGTTGGAACTGACGGCATCGCGACCGCCTTTCAGCACGCAGGCATTGCCGCTCTTCAGGCAGAGCGAGAAAACGTCGAAGGTGACGTTGGGACGGGCCTCGTAGACCACGCCGATGACGCCGAAGGGAACGCTCACACGTCGGAGTCTAAGTCCGTTTTGTAGCGTGCGTTCTTTTTGCACCATGCCCAGCGGCGAAGGCAATGTGGCCACATGGCGCATGTCGCTGGCGATGCCTTCCAGACGCGACTCCGTCAGTTGCAGACGGTCGTATAGGGGATTGCTGCGGTCCATGCGCGCCAGGTCTTCGGCATTGGCTGCCAGCAGGGAGGTCTGGTTCTTGACGATGGCGTCGGCCACAGCTACGAGCAACTCGTTCTTGCGCTCGTCGCTGAGCAGGGCGAGTTGGCGGCTGGCCGCTTTCACTCGTTCGAATGTTTCTTTCAGTTCCATGATGGGGTTGTTTTTAATGTCTTGATGATTTGTCGCAGGGAACAAAGGCGGTGTGGGGGACTTCGTCGTGACCCTCTACCAGAGCCTGCAAGATGCCGGGACGCGTGCCGTTGGCAATGACGACGCGGATGCCGTGCTCAGCCATGTGGGTGGCCGTAGCGTACTTCGATTCCATGCCTCCTCGTCCGGCTTGGCTGTGTTCTTTCTGTATGAACTGACTCAGGTCGGTGCCTGCGGGAACCTCGCGGATGAGTTCCGAAGCGGGGTCGTCGGGTGCGCCGGTGAAGAGTCCGTCGATGTTGCTCAGCAGAATGAGCGTGCTGGCGCCCATCATCTGGGCGATGAGGCCTGAGAGTTCGTCGTTGTCGGTGAACATCAGCTCAGTGATGCACACGGTGTCGTTCTCGTTGACGATGGGAAGCACGCCGTTCTCCAGCATCACTTCCATACACGCCCGCTGGTTCTTGAACTGCTCTCCGGGCTCGAAGTTCTCCTTCATGGTGAGCACCTGACCCACGGGGATGCCCCATTCGCGGAACAGGTCGTAGTAGAGACCGATGAGCTTCACCTGACCAACAGCCGAGAACAGTTGTCGTTGCTCCACGCTGTCCAGTCGATGGTCGACGCTCAGTTCACCACGTCCGCCAGCCACAGCACCGCTCGATACGAAGATGACATCGTAGCCGTGTGTCCGCAACCAGGCAATCTGGTCGACCAATGCCGACATGCGCGTGACGTTCAGTTTCCCGTCTTCGCGTGTCAGCACGTTGCTGCCCACCTTCACCACTATTCTTTCCTTCGTGTCCATGATGCTGATTTATTTGGATTCTGCGTCCTTGTTTCTGATTTCTACGCGACGAATCTTTCCCGAGATGGTCTTGGGAAGTTCGTCGACAAACTCCACGATGCGTGGGTATTTATAGGGAGCCGTCACTCGCTTCACATGCTGCTGAAGCTCTTTCACGAGGTCGTCGCCCGCTTTGTCTTTCCATTCTTTGCCGAGCACGATGGTTGCCTTCACCACCATTCCTCGAATGTCGTCGGGAACACCTGTGATAGCACATTCCACAACGGCAGGATGGGTCATCAGTGCACTCTCCACCTCGAACGGACCGATGCGGTAGCCGCTCGACTTGATGACATCGTCGATGCGTCCTTCAAACCAGTAGTAGCCGTCTTCGTCGCGCCAGGCCACGTCGCCCGTATGGTAGAGTCCGTCGTGCCAGGCCTCGCGGGTGAGTTCCTCGTCGCGATAGTATTCCTTGAAAAGTCCGAGGGGCAGTCCGCCCTTGGTACCACGTGCGGGGAGCGAAGCGGTGTCGGATGGGGTGGGGGCTTTGATGACGATCTCGCCCTTCTCACCGTCTTCGCACGAGGTGCCGTCGGGTCTGACGAGGTCAATCTCATATTGTGCGTTGGGCATTCCCATGCTTCCGGGTTTAGGTTTCATCCAGGGGAAGGTGCCCAGCGTCATTGTGGTCTCCGTCTGTCCGAAGCCTTCCATCATGCGGATGCCGGTCTTCTCGAAGAACTTGTCGAATACGGCGGGGTTCAGCGCCTCGCCGGCTGTGGTGCAATACTCCAATGCCGAGAGGTCGTAGCGCGAGAGGTCCTCGCGAATCATGAAGCGATAGATGGTCGGCGGTGCGCAGAACGATGTTACCTTGTATTTCTCCATCTGGCGGAGCAACGTGTCGGCGTTGAATTTCTCGTGGTCGAAGACGAATACGGTAGCTCCGGCGAACCATTGTCCGTAGAACTTTCCCCATACGGCCTTTCCCCATCCGGTGTCGGCCACCGTGAGGTGGAGCGAACCTTCGTGCAGGTTGTGCCAGAAGACGCCCGTCGTCAGGTGTCCCATAGCGTAGAGGAAGTCGTGGGCCACCATCTTCGGTTCACCGCTCGTGCCGCTCGTGAAGTACATCAGCATGGTGTCGCTGTTCTCGTTCTTCTCGGCTGGGCGTACAAACGCAGGTGCCTGTAGCCATTCCTCTTGCCACGAATGGAACTGGGCGGAAGTCTCAACATTGACAGTCTTGGCGGCATCTTCCACCTTTACCAACACCTCAACGGTGGGGCTTTCGGGCAGTGCGGCCTCAATCTGCTTCATGACGTAGGCGTCTTCTACGCAGATGATAGCCTTCACCGAGGCACGCGTGTTGCGATAAACAATGTCGTGCTTGGTGAGCATGTGGGTGGCCGGTATCACTACGGCTCCCAGTTTGTGCAAGGCCAGCATCACGAGCCACCATTCGTAGCGGCGCTTCAGGATGAGCATCACGGGGTCGCCCTTGCCGATGCCCAGCGACTGAAGGTAGGATGCTGCCTGGTCGGTCTGCTCCTTCAATTGTGCGAAGGTGGTGCGAATCTCTTCGCCCTCGTCGTTTGTCCAGAGCAAAGCCAGACCTTCTGGCTTCTCTTCGGCCCATGCGTCCATCACGTCGTAGGCAAAGTTGAAATGCTCGGGAATGATAAATTCCAGATTGTTGTTGTAATCCTCGACCGACGTAAACGACGTCTGCCGTAAAAATCTTTCTACCATAAAACTTTAAAACTGTCTTCTTATTTAGAAAATGATTGCGAGGAAGCGCACGGGTTCTCCGTTCAGGGCTCGCATGCCGTGAGGTTGTGTGGCGTCGAAGTAGATGCTGTCACCCTCGTTCAGCACGAGGGTCTTCTTTCCTACTACGAGTTCCATGCTTCCTTCGGTCACCATGTTGAATTCTTGTCCCTCGTGGGAATTGCGCTCGATGGGTGCGTCGGCGGGTTTGGGCTCAACGAATACCATGAAGGGGTCGGCCTTTCTGCCTCGGAACCCACTTGCCAGACTCTGGTATTTGTAGGCCTTGCGGCGCTCCACGCTCTGTCCCTGACCTTTGCGCGTCAGGTAGTAGGTGCTCATGTGGGGCTCTTCGCCGAAGAGCAGCACGTCGAGTGCTATGTTATAGTGCTTGGCTATCTTGTTGAGGTTGCTCACCGAGAGCTCACTCTCGCCGGCCTCCATCTTCTCGTATGCCTCGGGCGAAATGCCGCAGAGGTCGGCTATCTCCTGTACGGGAATGTCGAGCACGTCGCGCAGTCCTTTCAGTCGTTCGCCAATTTGCTTGATTGCTTCTTCCATGATTCTTTGCTGGGTTTGGGATATTTGTTCGCAAGACCGTCTAACAATGTCGTCCGGCTCGCGATATTGATGTGTTATCTCAGTCCGGCTTTCAGTCCGCGTATCACAGCGCTGGTGAATCCGGCATGTTCCATTTCGTTCAGCCCCTTGATGGTTACGCCACCGGGTGTTGCCACCAGGTCGATGGCAGCTTCGGGATGAAGGTGACTGGCTTGTAGCAGTTCCACGGCTCCTTTCATGGTCTGCTCCACAATATGCTGGGCGTCTTTGGCCTTGAATCCCAACTCTACACCACCTTCAGAAGCGGCTCTGATGTAGCGCATGGCATAGGCAATGCCGCATGAGGCCAGTGTGGTGCCAGCGGCCAGGAGTCGCTCTTCGGTGATGATGGTGCTGCCCAGTTCGTCGAAGATGTCCTTCACCACGCGTGTCTGCATGGCATTTGCACCGACGGGCACGAGGAACGTCATCGAGGCACGCTGGGCAATGGCGATATTCGGGATGCAGAGGAACAGAGGTGGCAACGAACCATCGTCCTTTGCCAGCCACTGATGGATGCTTGCGGCACTCACGCCAGCGGCCACTACTATGAGCAACTGCTTCTTGTAATCGAGGTTTTCCTTGATGCCCTTCAGCACATTCTCCACGAGCCAAGGCTTTACTACTACGCACACGATGTCTGCTCCTTCGGCGGCAGCATTGTTTTCGGTGGTGATGCTTGCTCCAGTCGTGCTGAAGCGGTCGAGAACCTCCTGCGATGGGTCGGCAACGGTGATGTCGCTAGCCGAGAATACATCGCTGCTCAGCAGGCCTTCCACGAGGGCTCCGCCCATGGCACCTGCGCCTATAACGGATATTTTCATTTTTTCTTTCTTTTGTTTTTTGATTTCCTAAATGACTTGTGCCTTTGATACTTTTGAGGCTCCTGGTCATCGTGGTTTCTCTGGTTCTTTATAGCGCTTTCTTCAGTTTCTCCAGGAACTCGTCGGCTTCGGCCTTGCTCAGGCAGAGTGGCGGAAGCAGACGGAGCACGTTGGTACCCGCACAACCCGTGAAGCAGTGCTGCTCGTAGACCAAACGACTTCTCACTTCCTTATGCGGTTCGCTCAGGTCGACGCCAATCATCAGTCCGCGACCTCTCACGTCGAGAATCTTCGTACCGTGGGGAGCAGTCGTGTCGTTGCTCATCGCCCGTAGTTGTTCCATCAGGTAGTCGCCGACAACGCGAGCATTCTCCACGAGTCCTTCGCCTTCCATCACGTCGAGTACGGCCAGAGCGGCGGCACAAGCCAAGTGGTTTCCTCCGAACGTGGTGCCCAGTTGTCCGTAGACGGGCTTGAAGTCGGGAGAGATGAGCACGGCGCCCATCGGGAAGCCGTTGGCAATGCCCTTGGCCACCGTGATGATGTCGGGCTTGATGCCCAGCCACTGGTGTGCGAAGAACTTACCGCTACGGCCGTAGCCACATTGTATCTCGTCGCAGATAAGCACCGCTCCGTACTTCTTGCAAGCGGTGGCAATGCCCTTGGCGAATTCCTCGGTTACCATCTGGATGCCACCAACACCCTGGATGCATTCCAGGATAACGGCGCAGACGTCTCCCTTCTGAAGTTCCTGTTCCCAAGCCGCGAGGTCGTTCATCGGCAGGTAGGTCACATGGCCGTTGTCGTTGATGGGTGCAATGATCTTCGGGTTGTTGGTCACCTCTACGGCCAGCGACGTGCGTCCGTGAAAGGCTTTCTGGGCAGAAAGCACGCGGGTGCGTCCATTGCTGAACGATGCTAGTTTCAGGGCGTTCTCGTTGGCTTCGGCACCGCTATTGATAAGGAACAACTGATAGTCGTCGTATCCGCAGATACGTCCCAATCGCTCGGCCAGTTCCACTTGCAATTTGTTCTGCACCGAGTTGGAGTAGAAACCAATCTTCCCCAGCTGTTCTGTCACCTTTTCAATATAATGCGTGTGTGCGTGACCGATGCTGATGACGGCATGTCCGCCGTAGAGGTCGAGGTATTCCTGACCCTTTTCGTCCCACACACGACATCCCTTGCCTTTGACGATGTTCACGTCGAAAAGAGGATAAACGTCGAATAATATCATATACTTATCTATCTTTTAATCGCATGCAAAGTTACTGCAAAAAAATGATTTAGCGAAGGAAAAACAACATTTATTAAAACGAAGCATAAGAAAATGGGCCTCGTTTCAGAAAAATCCTCACTTTCTGCAAGCTTTCTGCATGAATCTATCGTTTTTTCTCTCGAAAGCACCGTTTGCGGTTCTTCGGCGAAAGTGTCATTTTTCGTCATTCTGGTTGTCTACACGATGGATAAAATCCTCTATCATGTAGAAGCGGACGTTCTCGTCGGGGAACATTTCTTCTATTCTTGTTGAGATGAATTTGGAAAGATTGTATTGAAGGTCGTCCTTCCGTTTATTGATGGGCGTTACCTGTTTCTGGTAGGCGATGTTGTCAAGTTGGCTTTCTTCTGTTCATTTAGTTGTTCTGTTTCTATCTTCGTATGTCGTTCCATTTCCTCATATTCCGCATAGAAAGCTCTGACTGCTCCTAGTCTTCTACTCTTAGAAAGGAGCAAAATTGCCGTTGTGGTTATATTTTAAGCGTCTTTTTTTTGCTTTTCTCTTGTGGGAATGGTCCGAATGGCTTACCTTTGCAAAGTCTTAGCGCTTTTAATGTGCTTCTCAGCCACGATGGATGAGAAAGATACCGAAGGTATACTCAAATTAAAACGACAAATAGTTTTCGATGAAAAAGAGATTGATATGGATGCTTCTCGCCATAGGTTGCGGCTTGAGCATCAGCGCACAAGCCCCGCGCGATGAGGCCTTCAAGGCCAAGTACGAACTGAAGGAGGTGGTGGTGATGAGCCGTCACAACATCCGTTCTCCGCTATCGTCGGCGGGTGCGGGAGTCTCGCGAGTGACGCCCTACGAGTGGTTCCATTGGTCGTCGCCGTCAAGTCAGCTATCGCTACGCGGTGGTGTGCTTGAGACGGAGATGGGCCAGTTCTTCCGCAAATGGGTGGTCGACGAGGGATTGTTGCCCGACAACTACCGTCCGGAGGGCGAAGAAGTGCTGTTCTATTCCAACTCCCGTCAGCGCACATTCGCTACGGCGAAGTATTTCTCGGCTGGTTTCCTTCCCTTTGCCAACGTGGAGATTCACCACGTGTACGACGAAGACAAGATGGATCCCGTGTTCACTCCGAAGTTTACGAAGATGAACGATGCCTATCGTCAGAAGGTACTCGACGAGATCAACGCATTGCACGGAGGTCCGAAGGCCTGGATGGATGCCGTGAAGCCTCAGTTGGAACTGATGGAAGAGGTCATCGATATGGCATCGTCGCCCGCCGCTCTGGAGGGTGATACCACACATTTCACCTACGACGACACGCAGATCACGATTGAGAAAGACGACGAACCGCGCTTGACGGGTGGTTTCAAACTCGCCAATAGTGTGGCCGACGCGCTGGTGCTTCAGTACTACGAGACCGAAGGTTCTGAGGCTGCCGCCTTCGGACACACGCTCACGCTCGACCAGTGGCGCGGCATCTGTTCTGTCAAGGAGGTGTACGACGGACTTCTCTTCACCACTCACGCGGCTGCCGTCAACCTGGCCTATCCGCTGGTGAGCC
The DNA here is from genome assembly GCA_024681705.1 of Prevotella sp. Classification (GTDB taxonomy): domain Bacteria; phylum Bacteroidota; class Bacteroidia; order Bacteroidales; family Bacteroidaceae; genus Prevotella. Next base: position 3,619 of record JAILAI010000159.1, on the reverse strand, counting down.
GCATTCGCGAGGAACTGAACCGTACGGACCGAATATTTACCTTCCTTTGCGGTCACGACTCCAACCTTGCCAGTATTGGTAGTGCGCTCCGGATGACCTACCCAGAGACCACGCAAGCGGCTGAACTCCACACGCCCATCGGCTCGAAACTGGTGTTTGAGAAATGGAGCGACGGTAGCGAGGACTATGTGGCCGTGAATCTGGTCTATCAGAATGTGTACCAGTTGATGGGTCGCACCCTGTTGTCGCTCGAGGTGCCGCCGATGGTTGGAACGGTCACCATCGATGGACTCACGCCCAATAGCGACGGACTTTATCGGCTGAGCGACTTGAACGAGCGCTTCGGCGAGGCGATGGCTGAATACGATGCCATTGAAGACGACGTCACATCGGTAGAAGCCCCCATTCAGGAATCAACCGTTCCCCAGGCCATCTACACCATTCAGGGCCAGCGTGTTAGTCAGCCGCAACGCGGAATCAACATCGTGGAAGGAAGCAAATACATGCATCGTTAGATCGTTTCCGACAATAGCCGAAAACCAAATACCTCCCGTTTGAGCGAACGCTTGTATTCACTCGAACGGGAGGTTTCTATTTTTGGAAGTCTTGAGCCTCTAAAAGATTTCCGATGGCAATGATTGCATAGCAGGCCCATTTATTGGTTTTGACTAAACGATTAACCTATTCAATATCCTATAGAGTCCTATAAAACCCTTTAACCTCCTATAATCCCCTATCAAGCCCAACAACCTCCCACAAGCCACTTCCGGCATTCCAGAGTTATTTATGGTTGAAGTTTAAGAAATAATTACTTGCTCTGGGCAGGTAGATCGCCAACGCGCGTCAGCTTGAAGTCGCAGGCGGAGAACCAGTGGGAGTGACAGGGGATGTTGGTGAAGGTCTCGTCGGTGCTGACTCCGTAGGCAATGGTGTCGCCCGTCACGGCAATACCGTCGATGCTAACTACCGACCAACCGTAGCCTTCTTGCAATCGGGCATCGTTCACCCGTATGTCCTGCTCGTTGTTGATTTCGTATTTTATGCCCATGATGTTTATTTGTATCTTTGTACTCTTTTTGGCATTCGACGGGTTTGTGTCTTTATTGGTTTCAATGGGCTGGGTAGCTAATTGATGGCGGATAGAGTCGGCGAGTTCGCCTCCTTTGTCGCCATAGGCAGGGATGGGCTTCAGGTGCAAGGTTCCGGCGGCATTACTCAAGTCACCAATGGCATAGATACAGGGACCATGACCTTCGGCACGGGCCAGACAATCGAGGCGGTAGATGCCTGGTTGCACGGCCTGCTTGCGCTCTGCCTGATACACTTCGTTGCAATTGTCGTTCCAAGCGTCTAGATAGCGCACGGTGGGGTCGCCATTGTAGTATTGACCGCAATATGTATAGTGGGCGCAGTTCTCGGCTTTCAGGAGTGACCATCCTCCCTGCCGCAGGTAGTCTATGGAACCCTGGTCCATCACAACACCTTGGAATGTGTGGGCTTTCCGATACTCTTCGTTGTAGCGGTTCTTGGCATTTTCCATGAGCAGAATCGTGGAGGGAATGAAGGCGCAGAGGGAGAAGAACCAAAGCGCGATCCAGATGACGCGTTGCATGATGCTCATGGGCTGCGTTTTTCCCGTTTTTGTGAGCAACATGTGGATGATGGCGTAGATGGGGATGATGAGGAGCAGCAGTAGTCCGACGATAAAGGCAACGACCACCCAGGGATGACTGACGTAGAGTTCGGGCAGGTTGAAGTAGCCTAGATTGAACGGCAGGTCGAATTGCTCGGCAGAAGGTACGAAGAAGATAATGACAAAGGATACGATGATGAGCATGAGGCAGATGATCATGGCCAGACCGCCAATGACGGTGAAAACCACGAAGATGCCTATGAGGATTTTCATCAGCACGGAGAGAAAGCGGCGTCCGAGGCTGTGATTCTGGGGGGTATTCTCTTCGACCACCACGTCGGCCAGGTTCTGCGGTGTGACGTCCTTGCCTTCCATCTGTAGTTTCTGTCCGGGTGATTTGGCCTCGGGTATGGCTATGGCCAGAATGAGATAGATGATAGCCCAGGTGAGATTGAACGAGAGGAAGTTGGCCATGTGGAAGATATGCAGGATGGGGAAGGACAGGAACGTCAGTACCACAAAGCCGATGCGCCACAGAGTGGGGTCGGTGCCCGTGTAGGCGGCGATGCCCGAAAGCACACCGGCCAGCACTTTGTCCTTGGGGTTGCGGTAGAGCCGCTTGCCTGCCGTCCGCTCGCGAAGATTCTCGTACATGCCATTGGCCGCAGAGCCGAATGAGTCGTACTTGTGTCCTTCACGGTTGTCGTCGGCGTCATCGGTGTCGTCAGCCAACTGTTCTGGTTCTCCGATGCGGGTGATGATTTCCTTCACATGGTCGATGGTGATGGCTTCGGTACCGTTCTGCTTGAGTTCGTCGAAGAGTTCCGCGATGCGTGCCTCGATGTCGTCAACGATTTCGTCGCCTCCCTCCTGTTTGCCAAACGATGCGCGGAGCGAATCTATGTAGTGTTGCAACATCTCGTAGGCATCCTCGTCTATCTGGTAAAGACGTCCGCAGAGGTTGATGGTGATATTCTTTTTCATTTTGTTTCTTTATTTATAAGATTGATGTTCTTTAGATAGTTAACCGTTTTAGAGAGTTCCGTCCAGGCCCCTTCGAGTCCTTCGAGAAACTTTTCGCCCTCAGGACTCAGTGCGTAGTACTTGCGGGGAGGTCCTTGTGTGGACTCCTGCCATTCGTAGTGGAGTAGTCCGTCTTTCTTCAGGCGTGAGAGCAACGGGTAGAGCGTGCCCTCCACCACCAGCAGTTCGGCATCCTTGAGCTGCTGGATGATGTCGCTGGCATAGGAAGGGCGTTGCTTCAGAAGTAGCAAAACGCAGTACTCGAGCATGCCCTTACGCATTTGTGATTTCGCATTTTCTATGTTCATAGTGCCAAAATGATTTATAATTCCGGTGCAAATATATGCATAATATTAGTACCTTGCAATACATAGTACTAAGTTTTAGCAAAGAATTATATGTTTTTAACAGAATTAGGGCGAAATAGTGGCCTGATGCATCTTCAGACCATAGGTAGATGTAGTAACAGATAGCATTACTTCTGCCCCAGGCGTGGTTGAAATAGGAGGTGGAGTAGTGGGGAGGAATCTGAGTGTCACAGAGTCCTACCTTCTTGAGAGGAATCTGCTGGCGCAAACGACTCCGCTTGGCAAAGGAACTCATTCTGGCACCCTCATGAGATGTCGTGTAATCCATCAAATGAAGTGTTTTGGCTCTTTTTAACACTTCTGCCGCCTTTTTCTGTTAAAAAACACCCTTCAAAAAGACCAAAATTTTGGAGCAAAACTACCCACATATCTATCCCCTTTTTGCAATGTCGAGATTACAGTCGAAAAGTCGTCTGAGCAAAACCGACAGTTTCGATCATCGAAATTGGCGCTTTTGATGACCGAAACTGCCGCTTTTGCTCATCGAAACTGCCGCTTTTGGTCACCCATTTTTCGGGTTTTCTTGCATAATATCGGTATATTTATTCTGAAAATTCGTCAGCGATTTTGTAACCATTTGACAATCAGTGATTTA
>JAILAI010000280.1 GCA_024681705.1 Prevotella sp. | reverse complement strand
GCTTGGCGTTCGGGTGATGTTGCCCAAGTCGTTGCAAAACATCTTGCGCCCGAAGGTGAGTATGAAGATTTCGAAGAAGCAGACCGACTCGAAGGGATACCTCCGACTCGACGAAATGCTTCAGTTCGATTGGCAGGTGGCCTTGGGCGACGAGGTGGTCAGCGAGTCGGAGTTTGAGAAACTCGCCAGTCGCGCCCGAGGTCTCATTCGGTTTCGTCAGCAATATATCTATGTCGACGAACTGGACATTGCGCGGTTGCATCTGGCTTTCCTCGGGAAGCGTCCGATGACCAGCGCACAGATGTTGCAAGCGGCACTGACCGAAAGCTACGACCGGGCACCTATTATCTTGACCGATGAGGTGCGCGAGATGATACGTCAGCTGACAGAGCAAGCCGACATCCCCGTTCCCGACGGCATCCATGCTACGCTTCGACCCTATCAGGAGCGAGGCTATTCGTGGATGTATCGCAACTATCGCATCGGGTTCGGTAGCATCATTGCCGACGACATGGGTCTCGGAAAGACGCTTCAGGTCATCACGCTCTTGCAAAAGCTGAAGGACGAAGGGGCACTCAACGACGAGCAACGCGTACTCATCGTCGTACCAACAGGTCTTCTCACCAACTGGCAATCGGAAATAGCTCGCTTCGCCCCGTCGCTGAGCGTGTTCACCTATCATGGTACTCAACGCTCATTGAAGAACTTCGCAACGTCCGACCGTCGAGGAAGGAAAAGCAAGAAACCGTTGGATGATGACAATTCGCAGACGTTTGCGGATGGTGAGCAGATAGCATCTCCCGACATTCTCCTCACGTCCTATGGTGTGCTTCGCTCAGACATAACGAAGTTGAAAAAGCTCTCGTGGCTCGCCGTCATCATAGACGAGGCTCAGAACATCAAGAATGCGGAAACGGCTCAGAGCAAGGCCGTACATTCTATACCTGCGAAAGTGCATATCGCCATGAGTGGCACGCCCGTAGAGAACCGACTTTCGGAGTTTTGGAGCATCATGGACTTTGCGAATCAAGGTTATCTCGGTTCGGCCAAATCGTTCAGGGAGCAATATGCCAATCCGATTCAGCGAGAAGGAGATATGCTAGTGGCGAACAGGTTTCGTCGCGTCACGTCTCCCTTCCTTTTGCGTCGATTGAAGTCGGATAAGAGAATTATCAACGATTTGCCCGACAAGATAGAGCAGAACAAACTCGCTTTGCTCACCGATTCGCAAGCCGCACTCTATCACGAGACGCTCGAGCAGGCCATGCAAGCCATCGAGAATATCGAGACAACCGACCAGAAGGAGCTCTTTAAGAGACAAGGTTTGGTGCTTCAGATGATACTCGCGTTGAAGCAAATTTGCAACCATCCCGCCTTGTTCTTGAAGAATGGCGATTTCAATCCGGAGTTGTCGGGGAAGACGGAAATGTTGCTTTCGCTTTTGGAGAGTATTGTGGCGAGTGGGCAGAAGGTGCTGGTATTCACTCAGTTCCGTGAGATGGGCGAGATGCTGAGCCAGATGATTGAGCGTCGTTTAGGCGAGCGGCCGCTCTTCCTTCATGGCGGATGTAGCATCGAGGAGCGTCAGGCGATGGTCGACCGTTTCCAGGAGTCATCGCGTACCGACCAAATCTTCCTGCTCTCTTTGAAGGCGGCTGGGACGGGATTGAACCTCACGGCTGCCAGTCACGTCATCCATTACGACCTCTGGTGGAATCCCGCCGTCGAGGCACAAGCCACCGACCGCGCCTATCGTATTGGTCAGCATCAGAATGTTCAGGTTCATCGCTTCATCACCAAGAACACCTTCGAGGAGCGCATCGACCAGATGATTCAGGACAAGCGTCATCTTGCCGATATGACCGTAGCCACTGGTGAGAATTGGATTGGAAAACTCAGCAATCGTGAGCTCCGCGAGATATTCCAATGATGGACCTCTGAACGTTGAGAGACAGAAGTCCGGAGAACTCCCCAAGCACGCACATACGAAAGAAAATCCTTCTTTTCATTGCGTATGTGCGAAGAAAATTGTATATTTGTACCCCAAAAGGCAAACTACAAAAAAATAAGGCATGAGACGTATATTCTTTTTTTGTGTGTTCAGCTTCATAGCATTAGTGACTAACGCTCAGCGACAGCTGTTCTTCTATTGTCCAGATGCGCGACAAGGATTCCATGTGGCCGCCATCGACGAGGACGATGGTGCTTGGCACGAGGTGGGCAAACTCTTCGACTCCGACTATGGTCCATGGGGTGCTGAGAAGCGCATGTACAATCCTTATATCCTACGTGCAAAAAACGGCACTTGGCGGGCTGTCTTCCAAGTGAACGACATCGCCCCGTGCTTTGCCGCCGTCTATAGCGACGACCTCATCACATGGCGTCCGCAAGACTATCCGCGTATGTCGGCGGCAGGATGTTTCTCGCCCGTCATTCGGGAGACATCCAACGGGTTCGACGTGTTCTTTACATCTTCGAAGAACGGTAAGCGCGTGACGTCGGCAACCCACGACTTCAGGCACTTCACCGCCGACCGACAGGCATCTGATGACATCAACGTGAAGAGAGATCAGGC
>JAILAI010000279.1 GCA_024681705.1 Prevotella sp. | reverse complement strand
ACGCTCCTCGAAATCGGTCGAGATGATGTCCTCGTTGCCGATACCGATATACTTCAAGTTGAAGGGTGCCGGATGCCCCGCGTCGGCTCTCATACGGGCCCATTTGCTCGTTGCGGGATCGCCGTTGGCCCACTCTATCATGTTCAGCAATTCCTCAATGTATGCGGGCATCTCGGCCATCGGGATACCACCCTGCTGACCAGCATAGCCATCGGCATTGGCGGCTGAATTCTGGCAAGGAACACCAGCGGCCAAAACGGGTACAGGTTCGGCACCCATATCCTCGCACCACTGGAAGTATTCGTAGAAGCCCAAACCGCGCGTCTGGTGATAGTTCCAGATGTTCATGTCGCCCTTACGGTCCTGCCAGGGGCCTACGGTATGGTTCCAATGATAGATGTTGTCGATGCCCTGACCGTGACTCATGCATCCTCCGGGGAAGCGGACGAATCTCGGATGCAATGCGGCGATGGCCTCAGCTAGGTCTTTCCTCAGCCCATGACCCTTGTAAGTATCTTGCGGAAAGAGACTTACCATATCTATTGCGGCGCGTTGCTTACCTTGCGGTTCGATGACCAACGTGCCTGATGCGGAGTTTTTCTGGGCGGTCAGCGTCACCTTATATTGTACCCATTCCTTGCCTTTCGTGTCGATGGTGGCAACGTCCGACAAGAATAGAAGACCCTCCTTCAGAGAGACGCGGAACGATTTCTTTTTCTTGTCAATATTGCGCACAAAGAATGAGAAGTCGTACTTCTCGCCCGCTTTTACGGACATACCGTCCCATCCTAGATTGACAATTGCCTTTTCGGCCACCACGACATGATGTGGATTGTTCTCACTGAGCGGAAGTTCGGTCGAAACGACGATGTCGTCGGGCATCCCCCATGCCGTCGTCGCATTCCAAGATTTCCCTCCCCTATTGAAGTCTTTCTTGCTATATTCGAAGTCGCGGTTCTGAACCATCTCAGCATAGATACCACCGTCGGCGGCATAGCTGATGTCCTCGAAGAAAATACCCATCAGTTTATCGCTGATGGCCTTCTCCTGATCGGGATAAGCATATAGCGTTGCCGTCAGTGCACCGTTCTCAGGTTGCAGAAGTGGCAATAGTTTCTCACCGTCTTCGCGCAGGGTCTCCTTATAGAGTTCCGCATTGCTACGTTGCTGGGCGTGCCATTCCATCAGCCGTTGTGCCTCTTCGTCGCTTACGGAGATGAGCTGACCCTCACGCATCGTGCCGTCGACAATGGCCTGATCTCTCTTCACGTTGATGTCGTCAGATGCCTGTCGGTCGGCGGTGAAATGTCTGAAGTCATGGGTTGCCGACGTCACGCGCTTACCGTTCTTCGACGATGTAAAGAACACGTCGAACCCGTTGGATGTCTCCCGAATGACGGGCGAGAAACATCCAGCTGCCGACATACGCGGATAGTCTTGCGGACGCCAAGTGATGAGATCGTCGCTATAGACGGCGGCAAAGCATGGGGCGATGTCGTTCACCTGGAATACAGCTCGCCAAGTGCCGTTTTTTGCACGTAGGATATAAGGATTATACATGCGCTTCTCAGCACCCCATGGACCATAGTCGGAGTCGAAGAGCTTGCCTATCTCGTGCCAGGCACCATCATCCTCGTCGATGGCGGCCACTCGGAATCCCTGCCGAGCATCGGGACAATAGAAGAACAGCTGTCGCTGGGCGTTAGTCACTAATGCCATCAAGCTGAACACACACAAAAAGAATATACGTCTCATACCTTATTATTTTGCAGTTTGTCTTTTGGGGTACAAATATACAATTTTCTTTGCACATATGCAATGAAAAGAAGGTATTTCTTTCGAGAAAGCGTGTATTAGAAGAACTGAGAACACCTATTGGAATATCTCGCGGAGCTCACGATTGCTGAGTTTTCCAATCCAATTCTCACCGGTGGCTACGGTCATATCGGCAAGATGACGCTTGTCCTGAATCATCTGGTCGATGCGCTCCTCGAAGGTGTTCTTGGTGATGAAACGATGAACCTGAACATTCTGATGCTGACCAATGCGATAGGCGCGGTCGGTGGCTTGTGCCTCGACGGCGGGATTCCACCAGAGGTCGTAATGGATGACGTGACTGGCAGCCGTAAGGTTCAATCCCGTCCCAGCCGCCTTCAGCGAGAGCAGGAAGATTTGGTCGGTACGCGATGACTCCTGGAAACGGTCGACCATCGCCTGACGCTCCTTGATGCTACATCCGCCATGAAGGAAGAGCGGCCGCTCGCCTAAACGACGCTCAATCATCTGGCTCAGCATCTCACCCATCTCACGGAACTGCGTGAATACCAACACCTTCTGTCCACTCGCCACAATACTCTCCAAAAGCGAAAGCAACATTTCCGTCTTCCCCGACAACTCTGGATTGAAATCGCCATTCTTCAGGAACAAGGCCGGATGGTTGCAAATCTGCTTCAGTGCGAGTATCATCTGAAGCACCAAACCTTGTCTCTTAAAGAGCTCCTTCTGGTCGGTTGTCTCGATATTCTCGATGACTTGCATGGCCTGTTCGAGCGTCTCGTGATAGAGTGCGGCTTGCGAATCGGTGAGCAAGGCGAGTTTGTTCTGCTCAATCTTGTCGGGCAAATCGTTGATAATGCTCTTATCCGACTTCAATCGACGCAAAAGGAAGGGAGACGTGACGCGACGGAAGCGATTCGCCACTAGCATATCTCCTTCTCGCTGAATCGGATTGGCATATTGCTCCCTGAACGATTTGGCGGAGCCGAGATAGCCTTGGTTGGTAAAGTCCATGATGCTCCAGAACTCCGAAAGTCGGTTCTCTACGGGCGTTCCACTCATGGCGATGTGCACCTTCGCGGGAATAGAGCGTACGGCCTTGCTCTGAGCGGTACCCTCGTTCTTGATGTTCTGGGCCTCGTCGATGATGACGGCGAGCCATGAAAGCTTCTTCAGCTTCGCCACATCCGAGCGAAGCACACCATAAGAGGTAAGGAGAATGTCGGGTGCAGATGTCTTCTCTTCGCCCGCAAACTCCGGCGATTGGTCATCTTCCAACAGGCTTTTGCTCTTCCTTCCTCGTTGGGCTGGTGGCGCAAAATCATTCAACGAGCGCTGGGAACCATGATAAGTAAACACGCTCAGCGACGGGGCGAAGCGAGCTATTTCCGATTGCCAGTTGGTGAGAAGACCTGTTGGTACGACGATGAGTACGCGCTGCTCGTCGTTGAGTGCCCCTTCGTCCTTCAGCTTTTGCAAGAGCGTGATGACCTGAAGCGTCTTTCCGAGACCCATATCGTCGGCAATGATGCTACCGAACCCGATGCGATAGTTGCGATACATCCACGAATAGCCTCGCTCCTGATAGGGTCGAAGCGTAGCATGGATGCCGTCGGGAACGGGGATGTCGGCTTGTTCCGTCAGCTGACGTATCATCTCGCGCACCTCATCGGTCAATATGATGGGTGCACGATCGTAGCTTTCGGTCAGTGCCGCTTGCAACATCTGTGCGCTGGTCATCGGACGTTTCCCGAGGAAAGCCAGATGCAACCGCGCAATGTCCAGTTCGTCGACATAGATATATTGCTGACGGAACCGAATGAGACCTCGGGCGCGACTGGCGAGTTTCTCAAACTCCGACTCGCTGACCACCTCGTCGCCCAACGCCACCTGCCAATCGAACTGAAGCATTTCGTCGAGTCGGAGGTATCCCTTCGAGTCGGTCTGCTTCTTCGAAATCTTCATACTCACCTTCGGGCGCAAGATGTTTTGCAACGACTTGGGCAACATCACCCGAACGCCAAGC
>JAILAI010000184.1 GCA_024681705.1 Prevotella sp. | reverse complement strand
GAGATGGTGAGCGACCAGAAGGAAGCTCTCAAGGAATTCGCGCAAAAGGTGGGCTATCCGGTAGTTGCCAAAGTGGTAGGACCTGTCCACAAGAGCGATGTTGGCGGTGTGGCGCTCAATGTTCGCACACCCGAGCATCTGGAACTTGAGTTCGACCGCATGATGAAGATAAAGGACGCTACGGCCATCATGGTGCAGAAGATGCTCAAAGGCACTGAAGTGTTCATCGGAGCCAAATACGAACAACGCTTCGGTCATGTGGTGTTGTGTGGTTTGGGAGGCATTTTCGTTGAGGTTCTGAAGGACGTGAAGAGCGGTCTTGCACCTCTCTCCTACCCTGAAGCATTCTCAATGATTCGTTCGTTACGAGGATATAAAATAATAAAAGGTACGCGTGGACAACGAGGTATCAACGAACAGAAATACGCCGAAATCATCGTTAGGCTAAGCACATTGCTACGTTTCGCCCGACATCGTTCGGCAATTGTTCTCTTGTGCCGGTATCCCTATGGTGCCCGAGATGGTGAGCGACCAGAAAGAAGCTCTCAAGGAATTCGCGCAAAAGGGGGGTTATCCGGTAGTTGCCAAAGTGGTAGGACCCGTACACAAGAGCGATGTTGGCGGTGTGGCGCTCAATGTTCGCACACCCGAGCATCTGGAACTTGAGTTCGACCGCATGATGAAGATAAAGGACGCTACGGCCATCATGGTGCAGAAGATGCTCAAAGGCACCGAAGTGTTCATCGGAGCCAAATACGAACAACGCTTCGGTCATGTGGTGTTGTGCGGTTTGGGAGGCATTTTCGTTGAGGTTCTGAAGGACGTGAAGAGCGGTCTGGCACCTCTCTCCTACCCTGAAGCATTCTCAATGATTCGCTCGTTGCGAGGATATAAAATAATAAAAGGTACGCGTGGACAACGAGGCATCAACGAACAGAAATACGCCGAAATCATCGTTAGGCTAAGCACATTGTTGCGTTTCGCCACCGAGATAAAGGAAATGGACATCAACCCGTTGCTGGCTGACGAGAACGAAGTGGTGGCCGTCGACGCCCGCATCTTCGTCTCTCCCAACAAAGCATAGCGACGAAGCTTGCACACTTTCTCGCGATAACGAACAAAACTCGTTAATCGAGGAAAACGAACGAAACGGATTCTACGATTGATTGACTTTACAATTCGCGGAATCCGTTTCGTTTTTAGTTGTCTTTACAAGCAACTACTCGTTATCCACAATGGAAATAGGTCTCCACAAGTTGTTGCATTGCTTCGTGGTCATTGACCGTCTGCTCACGCAATTGGCAATCGTCGAATGCTCGCAACTGACGGATAATGTCATCGATCATGGCTTCCGAGAACACGCCATATTGCTCGTAGACGACACGTTGACGCTCCAAACAATCGGCCGAAGCAACGCAACTATCGGGCAATTGCGCCAATTGGGCCAATCGCGAAGCGTTTGCCTCATCGTGGATATTGACGTTCACATAGGTCTTTTCTGCCAATTCCAGAGCGTTGTTCATCTCAAAACCATGACGGCAAGCCACACATAAACCTGCAAGCAACTGATAGAGATCGGCACTACCATCTGGCGAACGCATCTCAACGGTTTGCTTCATCGTCGAATCGTAATTGCTCTGTGGTTCCAACGGATTCGCCATCTGACACATATCTGTTCCGGTGGCCCAACCAAGCGGAACCCTCACAAGCACCGAACGGTTGCGGTCGCCCCAGCAGACATTGGTGGGAGCTTCCTGATGAGGAACCAAACGGAAATAGCTTGTTGGATTCTTGTTTCCGAAGGCTGTGATGCTCGGAGCCAGTTCCATCATACCTGCAATCATCCTACGGGCATCATCGCTCAACCGTCCATTACAAAGCATCTGATTGCGTCCATCCTTCAACATCCGCATGTGTATATGCAATCCTGAGCCGGCTTTGCCAGTGGTAATCTTCGGTGCAAACGTAACATTGTAACCCTCACGCCACGCAAGATTGCGGATAACCCACTTAGCCAACATCAGTTGGTCGGCGGCTTCCTCCACACGAACCGGAAGAAACTCTATCTCGTTCTGCTCATACACGAAACCATCTAGCTTGAAATTGCCCACCTCTGAGTGTCCATATTTGATTTGACCTCCGGTTTGCGCAATGTAATGCATGCATTTCTGCCTGAAGCTATTCGTCTTGGCATAGGGTGCCGACTCGTGGTATCCGTGTTGATCGACGGCGGGAAACACCTGCTCGTCTACTTTGATGACATAGTATTCCAACTCTCCCATAGCGTGAAACTCCATACCTGTCACCTCCGTAAACGCACGCGAGGCGTTGGAAAGTGTCTGTTCGGGCGCACTTGCCAATGGCTTTCCGTCTTTGTCGAAGAAAGAGCAGAGCAGACAAAGCGTCGGAATCTCGGCAAAGGGGTCTACAAATGCCGTTCGGAATCGGGGCAACACGTAGAGGTCGCTGGCTCCTGCCTGAATGAACGAGAACAGACTTGAACCGTCCACGCGCTCACCACAGGTGAGAACGGTGTCAAGATAGTCGAGATTGGTCACCACATAGTTCAGCGTCTTTAGTTTTCCATCGCCTCCAGGATACATGAAGTTCAGCATGCGAATATCATTTTCGCGCACAAAGCGGATGATATCGGCTTTGGTGAACTGTCGGGGTTCTTTCTGTAAAAATGCAACCACGCGGTTGGCATTCATTTGAATGATAGGATTTTCCATAGTTGTCAAAAGATATGATATTGATTATTTTTCGGTGTTGCAAAGGTATAAAGAATTTATGAATATGCAAAATTATTGCAACCTTTATCTCTCATTGCATCATAAAATCAACATTCACCCAAATAGAAAATCGCACTTTTGCTCTTGCTATCGTACAAACCATGAAAAGCAAACTGACGAGAACGCACAAAAAAATCTAGAAAAAATTCGTCCAAACTGGCTATTTCGACGAACTTTTTCTAGATTTTTTGAAACCTGTTTTACAAGTCTGCCTAACGAACTTGGCAACTAAAGCCGCTCGTCCGGCCGAAATCAACAGATTTTACTCGTAAACGGTGTACTGACCCTCAGCGTCGATAATCACGCAACGGTTCTTATCGTTCTCCACGAAGGGTTGCACGCGGTCGCCCATTGCAGAAGTGCTGATGCGTGAACCATCGCAACCAAATTCGTTAACGAGGGCATCCTTGCACTGGGCAGCGCGACGCTCAGAATACATCTGGTTCAGATTGGCGTTACCCGTGCCCTTGTCAGCATAACCTACGATGGTAACGTTGGCCTGCGGATACTTCTTCATGAAGGCAGCCACGCGTCGCATTTGTGCGGCACCATTCTCCTCAGGATCACTCAGGCGAATCAGGTAGAAGATTTCCTCGTGCAGAGTTTCGGTCTTCACAACCTCACGCTTCTGGGGCTTCGGTGTCTCCACGATGGGTGCAGGAGCGGGAGCAGGCTGTTCAACAACAGGTGCGGGAGCAGGAACAGGTGCTGGTGCGGGTTCATGATGACACTTCTTGCACTTCTTGAAACCGAAGCGCCAGCTCAGGCCAATCATACCCGAGAACATCCAGTCGTCGCTACCATTGAGCTTGCCGTTGAACTCGTCGTGCATGTTGTTTGCATCGAATTCGAGCGAAACGCCAAAAGGTTTGTTGAGATTGGTCTCGAAACGAAGTCCACCACGCAGGTTCTTGCTCCATTCCTTTTCTCTCGATGAAGTAACAACCGTACCAATCTGAGTGGGATAAGCCATGCTCAGTTCACCCAATTCGGTGTGTTTACCGTAGTTCACCAGACCAATACCAGCCACCAAGATTACGTTCAGAGCGTGCTCTTTCTTGCTACTCAAGAGGTTCGAAACATTCAGCAAAACGTCGGCATCAGTGGTCAGGAAGTTCCACTTGTAGTTGAGGTCCATGTCCTCAAAGCGTCCCTTTGCCTTCGGAGCACTCACATGAATACGGGCTCCAACCTCGGGAGTGAAGTAATGACCTATCGACACAGCACCCACGGGCATCAGTAGTTTGTCAATCTTAGCGTCAGTAGCTGTCCATTGCAAACCGCCCTGAAGTTCGATGAAACTGTGCGACTTACTCTTTTTGCAACTCTCGCCTTGAGCCATCACGGCGCCAGACATAAACAGCCCAATGGCTGCAATTAACAATGTTTTCTTCATATTTTATAAATTATTAGTATTTAGCATTCAGTGCACAAAAATAATTATTTATTCTGAAACAAGCAAATTTTTTTGACGTTTTGTCTGTTAAATGCCTAGAAAACACCACCTTTTCCATCTTTTTTCCCACTCAAACTGAAGCGAACCTCGTTTTTTCCTTTTATCAAGCAAGGTTCAATGCATAGTTGGCAGCATCATTATGTGGGCCTTTACTTGTGTGAGGGTTCATGGTTATTTGTAGTTTTCACCAAATTCTTCGGTCATCATTCTTCGTTCTACGTTTTTTTTCATAACTTTGTGGCCGTCAAACTTGTTCAAACATCATGAAACACCTTCAGATTCTCATCATTGCTCTCGGCCTTATCTCGCTTTCGACCTCAGCAATGGCAACCGAAAAGAGCGTCTCTTCGCCCGATGGGCAACTCATCGTTACCATTTCAGACCAAGGAGGAACACCCACCTATCGCATCGACTTTTGCGGTTGTGAAGTGCTCATGCCGTCAGCATTAGGGATGCAGACCAGCCTCGGCGACCTGACAAAAGGACTCACCATCGTGAACGCGACAACAAAAAGTGTGGCCGACGACTACCAACTCGACCGCATCAAGACATCGTCGGTGAGCTATCGTGCCAACCAACTCGATGTGACATTCCAACGAACCGACTCCATCAAGTTCATCGTCAGGTTTCAGGTTTCCAACAACGATGTGGCCTTCCGCTATGAGATTCCCCGTCCCAAAGCGAACAATCCCAAGCGCATGACCATCTTCAAAGAGGCTACAGCCTTCCGTCTTCCCACGGGTTCAACAACATTTCTCTGTCCTCAGATTGGCCCAGAAACTGGTTGGGAAAACACAAAACCCAGCTATGAAGAGGACTACGAAGCCAATATGCCCATGGACAAGGCGTCGAAATTCGGACTCGGCTACACGTTCCCATGTCTGTTTTCGTTGGCTGGTGCCAACACGGTGACCGAGAAAGGATGGAAAGAAGCCTGGATGCTTATCGGGGAAACGGGTGTCTCTTCGGCTTATTGCGGTAGCCATTTGTCTGATTTCACCAACGGACAATACTCCATTGCCTTCCCCCATCGTGGTGAGAACAACGGATTCGGTTCCGAATATGCCGTCGTTCCCTTACCGGGAAAAACCCCTTGGCGCACCATAACCGTAGGCCAAACACTCAGGCCTATCGTAGAGACAACCGTCGCCTACGACGTTGTGGAACCGCAATATGAAGCACCGAAATACAAGCCCGGCCGTTACACGTGGAGTTGGCTCATCTGGCAAGACGCCAGCATCAACTACGACGATCAGGTGAAGTTCATCGACTTGGCCTCCACAATGGGATTCGAATATTGTCTCGTAGACAACTGGTGGGACGCGCAAATCGGACGCGACCGCATCGAAGAGCTGAGCCGCTACGCCCAATCGAAGGGTGTAAGCCTGATGCTTTGGTACAATAGCAACGGCTATATCAACGATGCACCACAGACGCCTCGCGATTGCATGAACACCGCAATAGCACGCGAAAAAGAGATGACTTGGTTGCAGAAGATTGGCGTGAAGGGAATCAAAGTTGACTTCTTTGGCGGAGACAAACAAGAAACTATGCGCCTCTACGAAGACATACTTAGTGATGCAAACAGGCACGGATTGCAGGTTGTCTTTCACGGTTGCACAATACCAAGAGGTTGGGAACGCATGTACCCGAACTACGTAGCGAGCGAGGCAGCACTGGCCAGCGAGAACGTATTCTTTGATGCTCGCCACGCGAAGGCCGAAGGATTCGAGCTCACCATGCACCCCTTCTGCCGCAATGCTTTGGGCGCTTTCGACTGGGGCGGAGTCATCATGAATCGCTATATGAGTCGCGACAACAAGAGCAGACACCCTCGTTACACTTCCGACGTGTTCGAAATGGCAACGGCTTTCACCAATCAAACGTTCATCCAATGTGTGGCCATGCAACCCAACAACCTCGAAGAACTACCCGATTTCGAGTTGGAGTTCTTGCGCCGCATCCCCACTACTTGGGACGAGACGCGCTTTATCGAAGGCTATCCTTCAAAGTATGTCGTCATGGCCCGTCGTCACGGGTCCGACTGGTATGTAGCTGGCCTCAACGGAACCGACAAACCCATCACCCTACAATTGAGTCTCGACGCATTCTACACGTCGGCCACTCCGCTCTATGTCTACAACGACAACACTCGAAAGAAGGGCGAAATCGTGCCTTCTTCTTATCGTAAACCATTGAAACCCAACGGTAAGGGTCACGTCAAACTGACCATTCAACCCATGGGCGGCTTCATTATCTCGAAATAAGACTATCACACTTATCGTATCACATCATGCAAATACCCATGAAGAAACTCCTCTCGTTGTTGTTCACACTTTCGGTTGTATCAGCACAAGCCGACGATTTCAACATCCGACAATATGGTGCCATAAGCGACACTACGCAACTAAGCACCAACGCTATTCAGAATGCCATCGACGCCTGTTCTCAGAAAGGCGGAGGAAGGGTTGTCGTTCCGGCCGGACAATACAAGATGGGTTCTATCGTGCTTCGTAGCAATGTGCATCTTCATCTGGAAATGGGGGCAACGCTTTATGGTAGTACCGACCTTCGTGACTACCAGAAGATGAAGTCGTCGTACGTTTCCTTGCGCACTCAAACAACCACCATCCAGCTCATCTACGCCGAGAAAGCAGGCCACATCACCATCGATGGCTTCGGTACTATTGACGGAAGAGGAGCCGCTTTTGCCAAACTCACGTGGAACGATGAGGGCATCACAAGACCGCACTTGTTGCGTTTCATCGATTGTCACGACATTATGGTGAAGGACATTACACTAAAGAATAGCGGTTGCTGGATGCAACATTATCTGGCCTGCGACCGTTTGCAAATACGAGGTATCAAGGTCTTCAACCGCAACAACTATAACAACGATGCACTCGACATCGATGGTTGTCACGAAGTCACGGTGTCTGATATGATTGCCGATAGCGATGACGACGGCATTACACTCAAGAGCACCTCGCCGAGACTATGCGAAAACGTCTCCATTCAGAATTGTATCGTCAGTAGTCATTGCAATGCTATCAAGTTGGGAACCGAAACCAATGGCGGATTCCGAAACATCCGGATTAGCGGATGCGTTGTGAAACCTTCTGAAGACCAGACGTCCCAATTCTTCGGACACGATGCCAAGAGAGGTACTTCTGCCATATCGCTCGAGATGGTCGACGGAGGAGTTTTGGAGAACGTGCAAGTTTCAGACATCGTGGTCGAGGGAACGGAGTCGCCCATCTTCGTGAGATTGGCCCACCGCGCACGTCCCTATGCCGAAGGGATCCCCGTTGAACAAGTGGGAACACTTCACGGAGTACATCTAAATAACATAACGGTGAACAATGCCGGCGCCACCGGATGTAGCATTACCGGTATCGACGGACACCCAGTTGAAGACATCTACCTCTCCAATATCACCATCACGCAACAAGGTGGTTGCAAAGCTATCGCCGAACCCACCGACGAGAAGGTTGCCGAATATCCCGAAGCTACGATGTGGGGATTGCTCCCCGCCAAAGGTTTCTTCGTGAAACACGCCCGGAATGTTGTCTTCCGAGATGTTGTTGTGAACACGATTCAACCCGACGAACGTCCGGAATTCGTAAAGATTGACGTCGAATGAACGCGAGTCGTGCAATGGATAAATCGTTGTATATCTTATATTTACACGAATAATCTCACATATTTAATCGAAGCAATCTCCCATTCATCCTAAGCCGAAGCGAAAGAACTTGCTTGGCTCTTTCTCTACTTTGGGAAAAGGTTCGTCCCTACCCGATTCACTCCTTTACGTCGTAATGGAAGAAATCGAAGCGAGCCCGGCCGCCTTTCTCCTTCTGACCATAGCAGAAAAGGCCCACACGCGTTCCTTTCCAAGCGCCCATTCGCATTGAGAACGACTCGCCTACGGGTTCAAAATTGCGACCATTATTGCTCACGAAGAAGCGATGCTGATTGTTCCGACTATCAACCTGAACGCGGAGCCACGCGGTTTTTCCTTTCCAATCTTTCATTTGTTGCACCTTCCCATCTTGCTCCATACAAAGCGACAAACGGCCTTTCGAGCGTTTGATACCGACGCCCAGGAATCGCTTTCCCATACAAAGAAGACCCGCAAAATCTCCTTCTTCGAGACCTGAGCCATCAATTAGCGTCGTTGCCTCGCTCAGATAGCCGACCGTTTTCTGGGTGAGCATGTTGCGACAACTCTTCAAACTATCAGCCTTCAGAGCATGCATCGTGAGCCATCCTTTCCTTTCGTCGAGACTCCAGGCGTTGTTATCGGGATTGTGATTCCATTGCCATTGCAACTTCAACTTGCGCTGATGGTTTCCCACCCAATAGAGATTCTTCCCGTCGAACTCGTCTGATGTCCAATCGGGCGCACCTCCTTGAGCCTTTTGTCCTTGTATTTGTGTAGGCGATTGCCACACGTAAACGGGTTCACCGACGCCATTACCATCGATGTCGACACCCATGAGTGGCCAATCGTCTTTCCATCGCGCTGGTTGCATGTGAACCACACGGCCCCGAGGTTGCGTCTCCTGAAAATGGAGAAACCACCACTGACCATCGGGCGTATCGACGAGTGCTCCCTGATGAGGACCGTTCACGCTGGTGGAACCTTGCTCCAAGACCACCCGTTTCTCATAAGGTCCGTAGATATTCTTGGCGCGTAAGACGGTCTGCCAACCCTGCCCCACTCCGCCTTCGGGAATAATCAAATAATAGAAACCGTTGCGCTTGAGGAATTTTGTTCCCTCTGCCACCGGCCCCGTATACACCGTGAATCCATCATCGAGCAACTCTCGGCCATCGGGACTCATGCGATGCACGATGATAGGGCCAGCACGATGACGGCTACGACCTAGATACGCTTGTCCATCATCGTCCCAAAACGGACAGGGATCTTCCCATTTCGGAATCTCCTTCAGACAATGAAGCGGTTCCCAAGGGCCGTGCGGGTCGACGGCCGACGACATGAAAAGTCCTTCTTCGTAGGTACAGAAATAGACGTAGAAACGACCTTCGTGAAAGCGAATGGATGGAGCCCACGAACCACCACCGTAATGTTGGTTTGCATCCCAACCAGGATAGTCGAAGCGATCGAACACCTGGCTAATGATGTGCCAATTCACCAAGTCGTCCGACTCGAGTACCTGAATGCCCAAGAAGTGAAAATCGGAAGCCACCATATAATATTTAGACCCCACACGAATGACGTCAGGATCGGAGTAATCGGCATTCAGCACGGGATTCACGTAGGTTCCATTGCCCTGATCGCCCCATTGCAATTGTGCTTGAACGCCCATCGACGTCAGCGCTATCAGCCAGCAAACGCAAAGTATCTTCTTCATAGTGATGTGTTCTTTTTGTTTTTCGATGCAAAGATACAAAAAAATATTGAACTAAAAAACACCTCCCAAAAAGAAGGGTATGAAATTATAAGCAGCCGTCATCTGCAAGCTTTACAATCTCCTGAATATCAAAGAGTTAAAGGATTGAGCAAACTCACTTATGAAAACCGACGCTTTTGATGACGAAAATTGGCGCTTTTGCTCATCAAAATTGACGGTTTTAATCATCAAAAGCGCCAGTTTTCATTTTATGCTCCGAATAGGTGTTCCGAAAGCATTGCCTAATACTCTAAAAAACGAATGAGAAAGCAAAGAACAAACCACAAAAAACAAGTTGAAAGAATGGTGAATTTCAATCGCCAAAAGGTTAGAAGACATGTGCCATTTTGTCACTTACAACCGATGGGCACATTGTTTGAAGGAAAGAAACTGACAAACATCGCTTTTGAAATCAATAAAAGAAAGGAGAAAATATATGACATTAGAAAATTTCACTATCAAGGCACAGGAAGCCGTTCAGTATGCGGCTATGTCTGTGCAACAGCAGGGGCAACAGGCCGTTGAGACCGTTCATCTGCTGAAAGGTGTAATGGAAAAAGGTAAGGACGTCTGCGGTTTCATCTTCCAAAAACTGGGGGTGAACGCCAATCACGTCGAAACGCTTTTGGAAAACGAGATTCAGCATCTGCCAAAAGTGCAGGGCGGTGAACCCTATCTCAGTCGCGAGTCGAACAGTGTTTTGATGAAGGCTCTTGAAACATCGAAGCAGATGGGCGACGAGTTCGTCAGCATCGAGTCGATGTTTCTGGCTCTCGTGATGGTGAACTCAACAGCTTCGCGCATCCTGAAAGACGCTGGCGTAAATGCCAACGACGTACAGAAGGCTATTCAAGAATTGCGTCAGGGTAAGCGTGTAGATAGCCAGAGCGCCGACGAGAACTATCAGAGTCTGTCGAAGTATGCGAAGAACCTGGTGGAAGATGCCAGATCGGGCAAGTTGGATCCCGTTATCGGCCGCGACGACGAAATCCGACGCGTACTTCAGATTCTATCGCGCAGAACGAAGAACAACCCCGTGCTCATCGGTGAGCCAGGAACTGGTAAGACCGCCATTGTAGAAGGTCTGGCCCAACGCATCGTCAGAGGCGACGTACCTGAGAACTTGAAAGACAAGCAACTCTTCTCGCTAGATATGGGCGCACTCGTGGCTGGTGCTAAATATAAGGGCGAGTTCGAGGAGCGACTGAAGAGCGTCATCAAGGAAGTAACCGCTAGCGAGGGCCGCATCATCCTCTTTATCGATGAGATTCACACGCTTGTTGGTGCCGGAGCCAGCGAAGGCGCTATGGACGCCGCCAACATTCTGAAACCCGCTTTGGCGCGTGGTGAACTCAGGGCCATCGGTGCCACCACCTTGAATGAGTACCAGAAGTACTTTGAAAAGGACAAGGCACTGGAGCGAAGATTCCAAACCGTCATGGTGGACGAACCGGATGAGGTGGAGGCAATCTCGATTCTTCGTGGTCTGAAAGAGCGCTACGAGAACCATCACAAAGTGCGTATCCAGGACGATGCCTGCATTTCGGCCGTCAAACTCTCGGAGCGTTACATCTCCGACCGATTCCTTCCCGATAAGGCCATCGACCTGATGGACGAGGCGGCCGCGAAACTTCGAATGGAGCGTGATAGCGTTCCTGAGGAACTCGACGACATCTCTCGCCAACTCAAACAACTGGAAATTGAGCGTGAGGCCATCAAGCGCGAGAACAACACCGAGAAGATTGCCCAACTCGACAAGGACATTGCTGAGCTCCGCGACAAGGAAACGGGATTCCGCGCTAAGTGGGAAAGTGAGCGCGCTCTGGTGGACAAAATCCAGGCTGACAAGCAACAGATGGAAGACTTGCGCTACGAAGCCGAACGGGCTGAGCGAGAAGGCGACTACGGAAAGGTGGCCGAAATACGTTACTCGAAGCTCAAAGCACTCGAAGACGACATCAAGCAACTGACCGAAAAGCTCAGTAGCGGTGAGGGTGCACGCATGGTTCGCGAAGAGGTGACGGCCGACGACATCGCCGAAGTAGTGAGCCGATGGACAGGCATCCCCGTATCGCGAATGCTTCAAAGCGAGAAGGACAAACTGCTCCATCTGGAAGAAGAGCTTCACAAACGGGTGATCGGACAAGACGAAGCCATCGTAGCCGTAGCCGATGCCGTGCGACGTAGTCGAGCAGGATTGCAAGATCCCAAGCGTCCTATCGCCTCGTTTATCTTCATGGGAACGACGGGTGTGGGTAAGACCGAACTGGCGAAGGCATTGGCCGAATACCTGTTCAACGACGAGACCATGATGACGCGAATCGACATGTCAGAGTATCAGGAGAAGCACACCGTCAGCCGACTCATCGGTGCGCCTCCGGGATACATCGGTTACGACGAGGGCGGACAGCTCACCGAAGCCGTAAGACGCAAGCCCTACTCGGTGGTGCTCTTCGATGAGATTGAAAAGGCTCATCCCGACGTGTTCAACATTCTGCTACAGGTACTCGACGACGGACGACTCACCGACAACAAGGGCCGCACGGTGAACTTCAAGAACACCATTATCATCATGACCTCGAACCTCGGTTCGCAATACATCCGCGAAGAGGTGGAGAAGGCTGGCGGCAAGCTTAGCGAGTCGCAACTCGATGCACTGAACGCCCGTCTGCACGATATGTTGAAGCAGACCATCCGTCCGGAATTCCTCAATAGAATCGACGAGACGATGATGTTCTTGCCGCTCACGAAGGAGGAAATCGCTAAGGTGGTGGAACTTCAGGTGAATGTGGTTCGCAAGATGCTGGCCGAACAAGACGTACAACTCGAGGTCACTCCGCACGCCATCGGCTATCTGGCCGACGTGGGTTTCGACCCAGAGTTTGGTGCTCGTCCGGTGAAGAGAGCCATCCAACGCCACATGCTCAACGAACTTTCAAAGAAACTTCTTTCGGGCGACATTCATCGCGACCGTCCGATTGTCGTCGATAGCTTCGGCGAAGGTCTCGTGTTCCGCAACTAAGCGTTACAACATTCATAACAGAGAGTCTCCCTGCAATCAATTTTCATGTGGGGAGACTCTTTTCTAAAACACCCAGACGGACATTTCAGGATAAGATAAGAGCAAGTACTCAAATGTCTTCACCTATTCTTCGATTTCTAGATATACATCAAGAAAACAACGATAAAAGAAGATTATTCGCCTCCAACCGTTACAATCGTTAATAATTGTTTGTAACTTTGCATACATATTCAAAAGAAATGCATCGCGTTTTCTCACCTACGGTTAACTCACGTTTAGATGATAGAGAGTATAGCGATATACATATTCAAAGAACAACTTAGTTTACTTTAATAACAATATTAACGAAAAAGAATTGAACATGAAAAAGAAATTGATGTCTGTTGTTGCTTCAGCAGCAATCGTAGTTTTGACATTCACCAGTTGCGCTACAATTAACTCAGGTGCTGCACTTACCGAGAAGGCTCCTATCGGTCAGAAGGTCGGTGAGGCTAACTCAACAATCTACCTCGGTATTTGGAGTAGCAATGGCAAGAATAACAACATTCAGAAAGCAGCCGAGAATGGTGGTATCACGAAGGTAAGTCAAGTAGAATATATTGACAAAAGCGTGTTCTTCGGTTTCATTATCAAGCATAAGACTCGCGTATACGGCGAATAAGAATGTTTGATTGAGCTATCGCGAATAACTCAATTCGACAAACAAAAAGAATCACACGAGTAATGGACTTCACCAATTCGTGTGATTCTTTTATTTACGGTAGCTGATGAAACGAATTTCCCAAAGAAGCTCATTTCATGAAAACGAAGAATGCTTCGACGACAAAAAGAACTATCGTTGCACTTGTTTTGTCACCCTCGTTCCATTATAGTCTTCCACAATGAAGATGAGAACGGGGTCGGTGATTTTCTTCAGATTGATTTTCACCTTGTGAGTTGGAGCGCCTTTGCGATCAATAAATCCAACCTTATGACCGCTATAGCTCACAATCTCCACGTGCTTAATGGGCACTGAAGCCTTCACCGTAGCTTTATTCTTGCGGAATTTTACATCTACATCGAACTTCTTTCCACTCTCCGCTACAGATGCTTTCTCGGAAGGTTGATCCTCTACCGTTATTCCCAACACCTTTAATGCCTCAATAGCATATCTGCGACCAATCTTTCGGTAGCCTTCTGACGAGAAATGCACATTGTCGTCAAGCGGAGCGCAACCCTTAGCCGAAACGACATGGGCGGTCGGAATCCATTCGGGCAAACGACGAATGGTGGGCAGAGCATGAGCACAAACACCATTATACTCCTCTCCCACCGTCTCTCCAGCTATCAAAGGACAATCTTCGGCTTTCAGTTCTAGCTCTTCCAACAGGTTCTCGTAGAGTTCCTTCACCATTCGCAACCATCGTTCATCGTAGGCATCGGTCTCTCCCTGATGAAGCAGAACGCCTTTGATGACGCCGTCCTCTTGTGCCTTATGAGCAAGAGTAAGCAAACGATGCAAAGGAAGTCCGCCATAACAATTCACTTCGGCGCGTTGCCAATCGGGTAAATTGCCCGCTATCCATTGAGAACAGCTATCGGGATGGAACAAACGAATGGAACAACCATCAACGGCAACCATAATTGTTCCCACACGTACGTTCTCCGGTAAGTTCTCCACCATTGTACGACCGAAATAATCGGCTGGACAAAGTTTCGTCCATTGGCGGCAAAGAGGCGGGATAGCCTTTCGCCATTGTCCCATCGGATGGACGTCGCAATCGGAGGCCGTCATGTTAAGGAAACGATCACTCACAATAGAATCTTCAGTAGCAATAGGACCTTGACCCACCATATTCGACTGTCCGATGCAAAGATAAATGTAGAAGTTAGGGTCTTGTGCCCAGCTGGTGCTAACCCATAGGGCAAGCAACACCATTAGAAGAGTTGTTTTTTTCATTTTTCTCAGAGTTTTCCGCAAAAGTAAGAATTTTCTTTTAAACGGCGAAAGAAAAAGTCAGGTTTTTATTTCGGGATATCGTCATTATACGCAAAGATAAAGTAAGGTGTTCAAACCTAGATACAAAAAACGAATGGTGAAAACCAAATTCCACCATTCGCATGATTCGTTGTCGCAAGAAAAGGATTTACTTTCCTTCGATATCCTTGAAGTACTTGTAAGTGCTAACCTTCAGTTCGTCGGTAGCGGGCTCGTCGCAAACGATGATACCATGCTTGTGCATCTGAAGAGCCGAAATGGTCCACTCGTGGCTGACGCAACCCTCTACAGCTGCGTGCAAAGCGCGTGCCTTGTGGTGTCCATTAACAAGAATCATCACCTCGCGAGCGTCCATCACGGTTCCTACACCAACGGTGAGTGCTGACTTTGGCACCTTGTTCACATCGTTGTCGAAGAAACGCGAGTTGGCAATGATCGTATCAGAGGTGAGGGTCTTCTGGCGCGTACGGCTGCTAAGTGAAGAGAACGGCTCGTTGAAAGCGATGTGACCATCTGGTCCGATACCACCAATGAAGAGATCGATGCCACCGGCCTGCTCAATCATCTCCTCGTAGTGTGCGCACTCAGCCACCAGATCGGGAGCGTTGCCATTGAGGATGTGGATGTTCTCCTTCGGGCAATCGATGTGGTCGAAAAGGTTGCGGGCCATGAAAGAGTGATAGCTCTCGGGGTGCTCTTCGGGCAGACCCACATACTCATCCATGTTGAAGGTGAGGACGTTCTTGAAACTTACGCGACCTTCCTTAACTGCCTTTACAAGACAGGCGTACATGCCTTCGGGCGAAGAGCCGGTAGGGAGTCCGAGCACGAACGGCTTCTCGGCAGTTGGTTTGAAAGCGTTAATTCTCTCGATGACGTGCTCAGCCGCCCATTGCGACATAGCGTCATAATTCTTTTCGATAATTAATCTCATGGTGTGTGTTGTTTTGAAAAATAAAAAATCTGGGTGCAAAAGTAATAAAAAAGTAGCAAAACATCACAAAAGACGAACTTTTTTTTATTTTTTGTGTATAAAAAAAAGCTCCGACATCACGTCGGAGCCATTTCTACCTTTTTGAATGTCTTAGCAGTTAGTATTATGTAGCATGTATTTCTGAAAATCCTTATCTGTTTTTTGACAATGCAAAGGTACGGCTTTTTCCTTGATGTAAATCAATAATCATACTTGTTTTTTTCAAAAAGTTACGAAAACGTTTACGAAAAGTAACATTTCGCAAGACATCTTTCAAAGGTAGATTTTTTGAGTTAGACAAACGTTTTGCGAATCGATGTAATAAACATATTGTTACAACAAATGCTACTTTACGGCAACTTGTTTTGAAAAAATCTTCTCACATTGCACGACATTTCAAATTTTTGTCGTATCTTTGCAACATTCTAACACCTTATTTAATAAAAGGTATCATTATTTCAACTAACAAATCATAACATGAGAAGAAAGACACTACTCTTCACAGCAGCCCTCATCGCACTGCTGTTGACAACGTTGCAAAGCGTAAAGGCTAACGATGCCGTATATTTTGCCAGTGGTAGTCAGTTGCGCCCAATGCAGGAGACTGACATCTCGGTAAAGAAAGAAGTGCTCACCATCACGATTGGTGAAGATGGGTTCGCTTATGTTGACGTGAACTATGAGTTCATGAACAACGGAGCCGAGAAGACCATCGTTGTTGGTTTTGAGTCGCAACCGCCCTACAACTCTGAAGCACCCTTAAACAAGAATGGCATTCACCCTCACATCAAGGACTTCTCTGTGACGATGAACAATGCGCCTCTCAAATATCGCAATGCCATTATGTTCATCGAGGACCACATGGGTAACCTGCCAAAGGACGCGAAGATTTACAAAGACACCATGAAGATGGTGCCCGTTGACTTCTCACGTTGGGAGGACATGGAAGAATCAACAAGTATGATCAGAAATCGTCAGACGGGCGAAGAAGCATCCATTGCTTACGTCTACTATTTCGATGCCAAATTCAAGAAGGGTATTAACACCGTACGCCACACTTATCGTTACGAGATGAGCTTTGGTGTAGGTTTCGCCTTCGGCATCACATATTGGCTCACACCTGCCATGCGCTGGGCGAACCACCAGATTGACGACTTCACACTACGCATCTCTAGCGGACAATCGACCAAGCATTTCAGCATCACTTGCGATGCTCTCGACAAGTCGCCCTTCCGCGTAGTAAAAGGTACGGGCAAGACGCGTTTACTCAAGCTCTCATCTTACGACCAGTCTGATAATATGGATCGTTATACCACTGAGGCCGTTCTGCGCAATGGTGTGTTGGAATGGCATGCGACAAACTTCAAGACGACAGAAGAGCTTGATATCACATCGGCCGACGAGCTTGAATACATGACCGACTTGGACCGTAAGGAGTTCATGCTCTACTACGACAGTGGTATTTCTTTCGGACGTGGTGGCGAATGGATGAGATACTATGACGATCTCTATACCGGTCCCGACAATGAGAAAAAGAAAAGAGAATTCACCGCCCGTCTTCGTCGTAATCTGCCCTATGCCCATCGCGGATATGTGTTCAAGGATCCTGAACTGAAGAGAATCTTTGAATCATTATGGTGGTACATGCCCGATCCCAATTGGCAACCCACGAACGATAGCTTTAGCAAACACGAGCAGCAACTCATCGCTAATAGCAACAAGTTCGACTAAGCCGTTCGGGATAAGAACGTTCTGTCCCGTTGATGGGACAACTTTTACAAGCATCAGAAAAAGAGAATGAAAGAATTCGTTATATCGGAAGTGAAAGCTGAGACCGCCGTGTTGGTGGGACTCATCACTCAACAGCAGAACGAAGCAAAGACAAAGGAATATCTCGACGAACTAGAATTTCTGGCTGAGACGGCTGGCGCCGTATGCGTGAAAAGATTCACACAACGTGTTGGCGGCCCCAGTCAGGTGACATATGTTGGTAAAGGTAAACTCGAAGAAATCAAGCAGTTCATCAAGCAGGAAGAAGATATGGAACGCGAGGTGGGCATGGTGATTTTCGACGACGAACTATCTGCCAAGCAAATCCGAAATATAGAATCGGAACTGAAAGTGAAAATCCTCGACCGCACCAGTCTCATCCTCGACATCTTTGCCATGCGTGCGCAGACCGCTAACGCAAAGACGCAAGTGGAACTGGCACAATATCGCTACATGCTACCACGACTGACCCGACTCTGGACCCACCTCGAACGACAAGGAGGCGGCTCAGGAAGCGGCGGCGGAAAAGGTAGTGTGGGACTTCGTGGACCTGGTGAGACGCAGTTGGAAATGGACCGACGAATTATCCTCCAGCGCATCACATTGCTGAAACAACGACTCGTTGAGATTGACAAGCAAAAGACCACACAACGAAAGAATAGAGGACGACTCATCCGCGTGGCATTGGTGGGCTATACCAACGTTGGAAAATCTACGCTGATGAACCTGCTTTCAAAGAGCGATGTTTTCGCCGAGAACAAGCTTTTCGCCACTCTCGACACGACAGTGCGTAAGATTGTCGTGGGAAATCTGCCGTTTTTGCTCGCCGATACTGTCGGTTTTATTCGCAAGTTGCCCACCGACCTTGTGGATTCGTTTAAGTCTACTCTCGATGAGGTTCGCGAGGCCGACCTTCTGGTACATGTCGTCGACATCTCCCACCCCGACTTCGAGGAGCAGATACAAGTGGTGAACAACACACTGAAGGAACTCGGTGCCGCCGACAAACCCATGCTGATGCTATTCAACAAAATCGATGCCTACACGTGGATAGAGAAAGAAGAAGACGACCTGACGCCGATGAAGAAAGAGAACATCTCGCTCGACGAACTTCAGAAAACGTGGATGGCCAAACTGGGTGAAGACACCATCTTCATCTCGGCCCGCGAGAAGCTGAACATCGATATGTTGCGCGACACGCTCTACAAGAAGGTGCGCGAGTTGCATGTGCAGAAGTACCCCTACAACGATTTCCTCTACAACATCGAGGAAGACATGAATGAAGAATCAACAGAATAATTAACAACCACAAACATAAAGTAAAAATAATTGATTATGGAGAATTACAGATTACTGACAGAAGATGAAATCATCATTCTGGAAAACAATGGATGTACAGCCGAAGACTGGACAGCCATTAATGTGGCCGAAGACTTTCAGCCGAACCATGTAAGGAACACTAGTTTCTATGGCGATATCTACCTCGGAGTGTTTGAGAAGAACGTGGAGATTACCAAAGGATTCATCAAGCACACGGGCATCAACCGCGCCACCCTGCGCGACGTCATCATCGGCGACAACTGCCTGATTGAGAACGTGGGATGCTACATCAACAATTACACGATTGGCGACGACTGCTACATTGCCAACGTGAGCATCATCGAGACGACCGAAGGAGCAACCTACGGTGAAGGCAACCTCATCAGCGTGCTGAACGAAGCCGGCGACGGTAATGCCATCATTTTCGGAAACCTGAACAGCCAGTTCGCAGCCTTCATGGTGAAGCATTTTACCGACAAGAATATCAAGGACGAGATTCGTCGTCTCATCAACGAAGACATTGAACGCAACATGCCCGAACGCGGTATCATCGGCAACAACGTGAAGATTATCGGAACGAAGGAAATCACCAATACGGTTATCAACGACAATTGCGAAATCAATGGCGCCTCACGACTGAGCGATTGTTCCATTCTGAATGGTCCCAACGACTCCGTCTACATCGGAACGGGCGTCATCTGTGAGAATAGCATCATCTGTAATGGTTCGAGCATCATCAACAGTGTGAAGATTCAGGACTGCTTCGTGGGCGAAGCTTGTCATGTCGCCAATGGATTCACCGCTTCTCAGAGTGTGTTCTTTGCCAACAGCTACATGTCGAATGGTGAGGCCTGTGCTGCTTTCTGCGGTCCGTTCTCTGCTAGTCACCACAAGTCGAGCTTGCTCATCGGTGGACAGTTCTCGTTCTACAATGCCGGATCGAACACCAACTTCTCTAACCACGCCTATAAGATGGGCCCCATTCACTATGGTACATTGGAGCGCGGAACGAAGACGGCCAGTGGTAGCTACGTGCTGATGCCGGCAAAGATTGGTGCCTTCTCCGTCTGTATGGGTAAGCTGATGCACCATCCCGACACCCGAGACGTGCCGTTCTCCTACCTCATTTCGTATAACGACGACATGTATCTTGTTCCTGGTCGCAACATCACGACCGTTGGATTGTACCGCGATATCAAGAAATGGCCAAAGCGCGACAAGCGCCTGAACGGTAGCCAGAAGAGCATTGTGAACTTCGACTGGCTTTCGCCTTTCACCGTCGGCGAGATTCTGCGAGGAAAGAAGATTCTGGAAAAGCTAAAGGCTGCCTCAGGCGACCTTCAGTCACAATACAACTACCACGACTACGTCATCAACGCCTCTTCGCTGAAGAAGGGAATCAAATACTACGACATCGCCCTGCGTCTCTACATGGGTGCTGTGCTGAAGCGCGCAAAGAAGCACAACTACTTCGCTAAACCGACCACCGAGATCGGCAAGGGTAATTGGATTGACCTGAGCGGACTTCTGCTTCCTGAGAGTGAAGAAGCAAAACTCATCGACGACATCAAGAACGGCACGTTGAAGACCATCCAGACCGTCATCGACCGCTTTGAGGAAATCAACGACCATTATCGTGAATACCAGTGGGCATGGACCTATCAGATGATTCTCGACTATTACGGACTCGACGAGATTACCGAGGAAGACGCTCAGCGCATCCGCGAGGACTACATCACGGCTCGCCGCACATGGATTGGCGAAATCAGAAAAGATGCCGAGAAAGAATACGCTATGGGCGACGTCGAGGATGAAGTATACTTCGACTTTATCGACAAGCTCGACCACGAAATCGACTACGAGGATTTGGCATAAGCGCCTTCCCTCCCCGTTTGAACAACATATATTAAACCATTAGGCAGCGGGCACCGTCCGCTGCCATTTTAATCAATCTTAGCAACATTTATAAACCTAAAAATAGTATGAAACTGAAAAATCTACTGTCAATCATTGCGCTTACACTGGGCGTATGCACCGTACAAGCCAAAGACTACAATTACCAGACGGTTTCCGGCGACATGATGCAAACCCGCATCTACACGTTGGACAATGGTCTGAAAGTGTATCTGTCCGTGAACAAAGAGAAGCCGCGCATCCAGACCTACATCGCCGTGCGCACAGGTTCGAAGAACGACCCTGCCGAAACCACAGGTCTGGCTCACTACCTTGAGCACCTGATGTTTAAGGGAACCGACAAGTTTGGCGTCACCGACCCTGCGGCCGAGAAGCCCTATCTCGACGAAATCCAGCAGAGATACGAGGAATATCGTCTCATCACCGACCCCGAATTACGCAGGCAGAAGTATCACGAGATTGACAGCATTTCGCAGATAGCAGCTAAATACTTCATCCCGAACGAATACGACAAACTGATGTCGGCCATCGGTGCTGAAGGCACTAATGCCTACACATCGAACGACGTCACATGCTACACCGAAGACATCCCCTCAAACGAAGTGGAGAACTGGGCAAAGATTCAGTCGGACCGTTTCCAGAATATGGTGATTCGCGGATTCCATACCGAGTTGGAAGCTGTTTACGAGGAGTACAACATCGGCATTGCAAAGGACTCGCGCAAGCTTTGGGAGTCGATGAGCAAAATGCTCTTCCCCACTCACCCCTATGGAACGCAGACGACCATCGGTACTCAGGAGCACCTGAAGAACCCGTCGATCACGAACATCAAGAACTACTTCAACAAGTGGTATCGTCCAAACAACGTTGCTATCTGCATGGCGGGCGACTTTGATCCCGACAAGGTGATTGCCACCATCGATCGCTATTTTGGTTCTTGGAAGCCGGGAGCCGACGTTCGTCAGCCAGAGTTCCCCGCACTCGCCCCCATCACCGCCCCACGCGACACGACCGTCTACGGACTTGAAGCCGAGACCATCTGGATGGGTTGGCGCTTCGACCGAGGCAACTCTCTTCAGATAGACACACTTGGCGTTATCGAGAACATGCTGAGCAACGGTACTGCTGGTCTCATCGACCTGAACATCAACCAGCGCATGACCATGCTCGGTGCTTGGGGAGGCGTTCAGAGTTTGCGCGACCACTCGGCATTCATCCTGGCCGGAACACCGAAGGAAGGACAGACGCTCGACGAGGTGAAGGCGCTCCTGCTGGCTGAGATTGAGAAGCTGAAGCGCGGTGAGTTCTCCGACGACCTGCTGCCATCGGTCATCAACAATGCCAAACTCGATTACTACAACGCTCTCGAAAACAACAACTTCCGTGCAAATAGCTTTGTTGAAACCTATATCAGCGAGATTCCATGGGAACAGCAAGTGGGTCACCTCGACCGCATCTCGAAGATGACAAAGCAGCAGATTATGGACTTCGTGAGCCGCCACTTCCGCGACAACTATGTCGTTGTATACAAGCGTCAGGGTGAAGACAAGAACCTGAAGAAGATTGACAAGCCGGCCATCACCGCCATCCCGACGAACCGCGACCTGATGAGTCAGTTCGTGAAGGACGTGCAGAACTCAAAGGTGGAGCCCATCCAGCCTCGTTTCGTTGATTTCAAGCGCGACCTCACCTTCGGAAACACGAAGAAGAAGATTCCATACATCTATGTGAAGAACACTGAGAACGGCCGCTTCACAATGGCATTCAAATACGACTTCGGCGAAGAGTCGAACATCAAGTACAGCTATGCTCCGTCGTATCTTGAGTATCTCGGCACCGACAAGCTGACGAACGAACAAATCAAGCAGCAATTCTACAAACTGGCTTGTAGCTATGGCATCTCCGTGAACGCTCGCAACATCTATGTCACCCTCTCTGGTCTTAGCGAGAACATGCCTCAGGCTTTGGCTCTGCTGGAAGACGTCATGAAGAATGCAAAGGTGGATCGCGACGCTTGGAAACAGTACATCCAGCTGACGGAGAAGTCGCGCGCCGACGCCAAGCTCAACCAGAACTCCAACTTCAGTTCTCTGGTGCAATACGGCATCTATGGTCCTTACAACCCCTACCGCAACATCATGACCGCCGAGCAGATGCGCCAGCAGGATCCTCAGGAACTGCTCGACCTGCTGAAGAACCTCTCGAAGTATGAGCACACCTTATTATATTATGGACCCATGAGCGAGAAGGAACTCTGCAACGTCGTCACCAAGCAGCACAAGACCGGCAAGAAATTCATGCCCGTACCCGAAGGACGCCACTACACCATGCAGGCAACGCCTCAAAACGAAGTGCTCATTGCACCCTACGACGCCAAAAACATCTACATGCGCATGATCCACAACGAACAACGTGCATGGCATCCCGAAGAAGCTGCCGTGAAGGCTCTGTTCAACGAGTACTACGGTGGCGGTATGAACACCATCGTCTTTCAGGAGATGCGCGAGGCTCGCGGACTTGCCTACAACGCCTACGCCGCTTATGTGGAGCCTGGTCGCAAGGAGAATCCCGAGTATTTCTTCACTCATATCATCACCCAGAACGACAAGATGATGGATTGCGTTCGTCAGTTCCACATCATTCTCGACACCATTCCGCAGAGTGAGACGGCCTTCCGCATTGCCAAGGATGCCCTCACCAAGCGACTTGCCACTTCGCGCACGACCAAGTTCGGACTTATCAACGCATGGATTGCCGCTCAGAATCTCGGCATCGACTACGACGAAGACGAGCGCATCTACAACGCCCTGCCCGGTCTGACGCTGAAGGATATCGTCAACTTCGAGCAGCAGCAGATGGCACGCAAGCCTTATCGCTACGTCATCCTCGGCGACGAGAAGGAACTTGATATGGAATCGCT
>JAILAI010000181.1 GCA_024681705.1 Prevotella sp. | reverse complement strand
TTTTAATGGAAGTAATATTGGAGATTTGTTTGAAGAGGTTGAAGATAGAAAGAGGAGTGAAGAAGAGAGATATAAGAAGATGGATGAAATTTGGAAAAGGTTGAGTGAGGTTGATAGAATGATTCTTGAGAGTTATTATCTGGACGGATGTAAAATGGAGGATATTGCGAAGAGGATTGGTTATAAGAATGGAAATAGTGTGAAGAGTAGAAAGAATAAGGTTTTGAAAAGAATAATGGAAATAACGAAAGAGGAAGAGATGGATTTTAAAGATATGTCTCTCGCCGCTTAAGAAAAGGGGTGAATTGAAGAATAGACCTTCGTTGCATGTTTAAAATAACGAAGTTTTTTACTCTGAATGATTGCGGGTTGGCCGTTTGCCAACCCGCAATCTGCGTTTAGATAGCTAACGATTTCGTTAAAGCGTACTCGACTTGTTTCCGGAAATACATGTGCCACGTAGATCGAAGAATACCAGGAACTTGGTTTCCGGAGTTCTCTTCGTGTAGAGAACTCCTTTGAACCAAGCGCAACGTTTTTAGAAAGACATCGTGAGCCCCAGCATTTTGCGTGTCGACAAGTCTGCCCACTCCATAGCTCAGTTTCTGGCTGAGGATCGAGGCGTCGAAATATATCACTTGCTTCTCAATAGGTTTGAAAGGCAATTTGCGGGCGTCGAATCTTATCAGTTTCATAGGATTGTTTTTATTGTTTTTAGTTATTATTTACCAGGCGTTGATATCGTCCATATCGAAGGCCGCCTTCTTGATGGAGTCGGACACTTTGGGGAAGAACTTATATCCCGTGACGCGCTCCACCTGACGGATGGTGTTCACGTAGAAGTCTTTCTTGCGGTTGCCTTCGGTGTTTCTACAGATGAAACCGATGCCGCGTGGACGTTTGGGGTCAGGACAGAGCACCACCTTGAAGAAGGCTTCGGGCACAGGTATCTGATTGGGACCAATCGTCTCGTGGGCCTGACTCTTGAAGAAGATGGGACCGCAGACGATATAGATGCTACCATATTCCTCTGCCCAAAGTCGACAGGCCATTTCTATCTCCTTCCAATCGCCTCGATTCAGTTGGGGATGCTGGGGACACATGTTCGAGAGCACGAAGGTCTCGTCGCGTCCCACATCGTCCCAGTTGCAATCACCACCCGGACACATGTGTCCTCTGTCGTAGCCAGAAGAGGCATAGTCGGCGAGGGTTGCACGATCTTCGGCATCGAGTTCCGGGTCTTCACGGTAGTCGCTCCACACGCCTTCCTTCCGCTTCATCACATGATTCGCATCGAGACGCCACATCACCCAGTTAGGCTGGCGTGAGCGCTTGTTGTGCGAGGTCGTGTAGCAATATCGCTCCAGTATTTGCGAGGCAATGCTATCGGGAATCTTCGGATAGCCGACTTTCTCTAGCGTGCTCCATTTGGCGGATCTGCCTTCACCCTCCACCACCTTGACACTATCCTCACCACCTGCTACGGCCACTTTGCTATTGAAGCAAGAACAGCACGACAACAAGAGCGGCAGAAACATGAACAGAGTTAATGTCCTAAATGTCTTTCTCATTCTCTTCTATTTTACACACCTTTCAAATTATATATTCCCAATTAACCGGAAAAGGTAATCTGCCCGTCAGCATTGCCCCAGATAACGGGAAAAAGCAGACGTGCTGACGTCATCCCTCGTAGCAAGGGCGAACTCGACGACTTCGAAATCGTAGTTCCTAACAAGTTCCACGAACGTTCTGGCCACAATCTCGATAGGGTTCTTGAAGGCGCCACAACCCCATGCGCCCAGTATCACCACTTCGTTTCCTTCACTTGCCGCGACGTCAAGTATCCTCTTGATGCGCGATCGAATGATTTCTTCGTAGTTTTCGGGAAGAGTCATCGAACCAGACAACTGAGGCGCCGCACAAGTGATGACATTCACCTTGTACCATTCTTCTCGCTCCATCATTTTCGGATAGACGGGATCTGTGCGCTCATCTGTCTTGAACACCACCACATCTGGCGTGTAGATGAGGTCGTCGTTGCCCATCGAATCAATCTCACCAGCAGAGAATTGGTTGCGATGCTTCATGTAGAAAGGTTCTTTCATCGCTTCAAGACAAGGCAGAAGCGTAGAACACCTACAAAGCGACTCTTCTTGTGCACCAGCGCTGAAAGGCGCCCCACCTATCGAATGGTTGTTGGCGTAGTTCAACACCGCCACCTTCTTGCCCGCATACCCTTTGGCCGCCTCGAAACTCCGCTTTCCAGAAACCACATAGCGTGTATTTACCTTTTCGCAAGCAGGCTGGTCGATAATGTCTTCTTCGGCAACCATAAACTGGTTGGCTATCGAGTTTTCAACAGCATCTTCAAGTTCTTCAATAGACGTATAACAACGGAGCGTGTCCCGCATTACTTCAAAATTGATCTGACTATAACTGAAATGTGGCATATGATTATAATAATAATGTGGTAGCTTGAGTTACTCTTTGGGGTTTGCAATCTGTTGTCAGAACTCCAGCCGGAATCCTTTTTCCTTCATTTCGTCATAGCTCGTACGATTGAACTTGTAAAGAAAAGCCACTTTCTTATTCACCAAGGTGACGCGCTCCTCCAGTTCGGTGAGCAACCCCAGTTTCAGCATCTTATTGCTGAAGTTTCGGCGATCGAACTTCACGCCAAGCACGGCTTCGTAGAGATGTTGCAATTGGGTCATGGTGAACTTTTCGGGAAGCAGTTCAAAACCTATTGGTTCGAAATGGATTTGTTTCCGAAGTTCGGTCGTCGCCTCGCGCAAAATCATGTCGTGATCGAAGGCCAGCGAAGGTATAGAATCCAGCGGGAACCATACTGCCTTAGCGGCATCGTCGCCGCCCTTCACTTCGCTTTTGCGCACCAAAGCATAGTAGGCGATGGTGATAACCCGCTCACGAGGGTCGCGATTGGGTTCGGTAAACGTGTGGAACTGGTGTATGTAAGCGTCTTTCAGTCCTGTTTCTTCCATCAACTCTCGCTTGGCACCCATGAGGGCCGTCTCGTCCATTCTGAGGAATCCTCCTGGAAGGGCCCAGCGTCCTTTAAAGGGCTCAATACCTCTTTCTATTAAGAGCACATTGAGTTTCGTACCGTCGAAGCCGAATATCACACAATCGGTGGTGACACTCGGATGGGGGTACTTGTAATGATACATGAATTCTTCCATATTGTTTATGTAAACTTAACGCATCCAAAGATAGTAAAATCATTTGAAATAACCAAACAGTCTTGCGTAAAATTAACGCAATTAACCTTTATTTACACAAAACAAGCGGAAGTATCCGGAAAACCTACTCACCAAAACCGACAATTTCGATGAGCAAAAGCGCCAATTTCGCTCATCAAAAACGACAGTTTTGTTCATCAAAAGCGCCAGTTTTGCTCATCCCTTGCGAAGGGGGTGAACGATGAAGAAATCAACGTCCAACAATCGGGATTGTAAAAA
>JAILAI010000180.1 GCA_024681705.1 Prevotella sp. | reverse complement strand
CGTGCCGTCTGGGCCTGTATGCCGAGGAATGTTGCAAGCAGCAACAATAGAATTGTTATTCTTTTCATTGTCTTTCTTTCTTTAAGGTTGAACTTACATTAACTGTAATCTTGGACGTTACGGTGAATGGAAGGTTTAAATATGCACCGGGGTGGGAGGGGCCGTGATGGCCTCCTACCGATGAAGTGATGCGAATAGTGAATCGAGCGATTGTGGGTCCTGAATGAGTACTTCGCGCGGCTTGCTACCCATTGCCTCGCCGACGATGCCTGCCTCCTGGAGCTGGTCCATGAGTCGTCCGGCACGGTTATAGCCAATGCTGAAGCGACGCTGAATCATGCTGGTGGACCCTTGCTGAGTAAGCACAATGTGGCGCGCGGCCTCTTCGAACAATGGATCGAGGTTGTGGACGTCAACTTGTCCGCCGTCGCCAGCGCCTCCTTCGTCGGTGGATGGCTCAGGCAGCAGCAAGGGCTCGATAGGTCCTGGCTGTGCTTCGATGTAATGGTTGATGTTCTCTACCTCAGGCGTGTCGACAAAAGCACATTGCACGCGGATGGGTTCGCCTCCGTTCACGTAGAGCATATCACCTCGTCCGATGAGCTGGTTGGCGCCCGTCTGGTCGAGAATGGTCATTGAGTCGATGCGCGCACTTGTCTTGAAAGCAATACGACCTGGGAAGTTGGCCTTGATGTTACCCGTGATAATCTTGGTAGTGGGTCGCTGAGTAGCGATGACCATGTGGATACCTACGGCACGTGCCAGCTGTGCGATGCGTGCGATGGGTAGCTCAATCTCCTTGCCTGCTGTCATGATGAGGTCTCCAAACTCGTCGATGATGACGACGATGTAAGGCATATAGTCGTGACCATCGGTGAGACGCAGCTTGCGCTCCACGAACTTCTTGTTATATTCCTTGATGTTGCGTGCACCAGCCTGCTTCAGGAGATCGTAGCGGTGGTCCATCAGCACACAGAGAGAGTTGAGCGTCTTGATGACCTTTTTCACATCAGTGATGATGGCTTCGTCGGTATCATCGTCGGAAGGAATTTGCGCCATGAAGTGCTTGATGATAGGCGAGTAGACACTGAACTCAACCTTCTTCGGGTCGACGAGCACGAATTTCAGTTCGTTAGGATGCTTCTTGTAGAGCAACGACGTGATGATGGCGTTGAGTCCGACCGACTTACCTTGACCGGTGGCACCAGCGACGAGCAGGTGTGGAATCTTGGCAAGGTCGACCATGAAGACGTCGTTGGTAATGGTCTTGCCCAATGCCAGCGGCAGTTCCATGCTGGTGTCCTTGAATCGCTTGGAGTTGATGACCGTCTCCATAGATACAATCTGCGGCTTGGCGTTCGGCACTTCGATACCTATGGTACCCTTACCGGGAATAGGTGCAATAATGCGGATGCCGAGGGCCGAGAGGCTTAGGGCAATGTCGTCTTCGAGGTTTCTGATCTTGGAGATGCGCACACCTTCAGCTGGCGTAATTTCGTAAAGCGTGATGGTGGGACCGACGGTGGCATGAATGGAACGTATCTGCACGCCGAAGTCGCTGAGCACTTTCAGGATGCGGTGCATGTTGGCCTCCTGTTCCTCCTTGTCGATGGTGGGGCGGTCGGAGTCCTCGTATTTCTTTAGGAGGTCGAGCGTCGGATACTTATATTTCAACCAAGGTTCCTTAGGATTGATAGGCGTGTTGAGGTCGGCATCATTCGAGGCTACGGTGTTGCCATGAGCCTTTTCCTCTGCGTTGGCGGCTTCCATGCTCGTCTCTATATTGTCGGTTTTCGCCTGCCCAGTCCTCTTCGCTACAGCACTCTTCTGCTCCTCTTCGGAGAAGTTTACTACGATGTCGGGCTGGTGCTCCTGTTCGGGCTCTTCCTCGTCATCGTCGGAGTCGTCGATGGGTTCTTGCTGCTCTTGTACGAGTGCCACCTGACTCTCGTCCTGATCGTCGTCCTTCTTTTGGTCGTTGGTGATGACAAAGCGCACCTTGCTATTGATATAGCCGATGGGATTGAGTATCTTCCGGATAACGGTGATAGTTTCAGAACTGATATAAGTAAGGAAGAGGATGGCCACCAAAATGAGAACGGCCGTGAGACCAGGTGCACCGATAACGTTCTCGAGGAACTGGCAACAATACAGGCCGTGACCTCCACCAGGATTGAACACCTGGTCGCCCATGATGGGCGTGAGGAACTTGGCAAAAGTGACCGAACACCATATCATCAAAATGGCTAGGCACAGGAACCACTTAAGTAGGTTGATGTTGTTGTAGGCATGCATCATGCGTAGTCCTACAAGACAGATGAATAATGGAATGATGAATGCCGAGAGACCGAAGCTACGCGTGATGAGGAAATGAGATATGAGTGCTCCCATCGAGCCACAAGAGTTCTGGAACTCCTGCTTAGAGTTCAGCCATTCACCAGGCTTCAAGTCGAGGACCAGACTCTGATCGGCCTGACCAGTACTGAAAAACGAAACAAAAGCAGTGACCATATAAACGGCCACCAAAACAAGAATGAAACCAAAAACAAAGTTGAAGATGTCATTCTGAAATATATTTCTCATGCCCAACGCCTCAGAAAAACTCGAAGGCGTCTTTTCTTTCTTTTTCTTCTTTGCCATTTCTAGGATGATTGCTAATAATTTGCAAAAGTAACTGATTTTTGTCACATTTGGTCATAAAATCATATTTTTTTTCTAATTTTGCACTTTCTTAGAGATACAATGAAGAAGATTATATACAATAAGTTTGACAAAAAGGCTATTGCAGCTTTGCCGGTAGTTGCCTTTCAGGGACGAATCATTACGGTGATTACTCCCGGAGAGA
This sequence comes from Prevotella sp., assembly GCA_024681705.1. GTDB lineage: Bacteria > Bacteroidota > Bacteroidia > Bacteroidales > Bacteroidaceae > Prevotella. Next base: position 2,521 of record JAILAI010000180.1, on the reverse strand, counting down.
CAGAACGGGCTGTCGACTTCCTGCTTAAGCAACCCATTTTGGGAGTGGACACCGAGACAAGGCCATCCTTCCAGAAGGGACAGCAATACTCGGTAGCACTGCTACAAGTGTCGACCCACGACACATGTTTCCTGTTTCGACTGAACCATACGGGATTAACACCAGCCATTATCCGTCTACTTGAAGACACCACCGTGCCGAAGATAGGACTCTCGTGGCACGACGACATACTCTCGCTCAGTCGAAGGGCATCGTTTGTTCCCGGCTATTTCATCGACCTGCAGAAACTAGTCGGGCAGATAGGAATCCAGGATCTTAGTTTGCAGAAACTCTATGCCAATTTGTTCGGCCAGAAGATTACCAAGCGTGAGCAGCTCAGCAATTGGGAACGCCCTATCCTCAACGACAAGCAGAAATTATATGCCGCTACCGACGCGTGGGCCTGCATTATGCTCTACGAAGAGGTGTTGAGGCTGGAGAGAACTGGAAACTACAAGTTGGTGGAAGTGGAAGAAACGCCGAAGGAAGAGGTTTCACAACCCGTAGCTGAGCCAGAGAATAAGGTTGAAGAACCCAAGAAAACACCAAGGAAATCGGTACAGAGAAAGGCAAAAACAACAAGGAAACCAAAGAAGCAGAATGAAGTATAAAACAATAAAACTGAAAAGAGGAAAAGAGGAAAGCCTGAAGCGATTCCATCCTTGGGTGTTCTCGGGTGCCATTGACAAAATGGATGAGGGCATCGAAGAGGGGGAAATCGTGAGGGTTGTCACCAATTCAGGCGATTTCATCGCCGTTGGACACTACCAGATCGGGTCGATTGCCGTGAGGGTGCTGTCGTTTCGCGATGTGTCCATCGACGATGAATTTTGGGAAAGCAGACTCGCTTCAGCACTGAACATGCGCCTCAGCATCGGCATTGCCGACAACCCCGAGAACAACACTTACAGGCTCGTTCATGGCGAGGGCGACAACCTTCCGGGACTCATTGTCGACTGCTACGGGAGAACGGCCGTCATGCAGGCTCATTCAGTGGGCATTCATGTTTGCCGAAAGACCATTGCCGATAGTCTTCTGAAAGTAATGGAAGGCCGCATCGAACACATCTATTACAAGAGTGAAACGACGCTTCCCTTCAAGGCTGAACTTGGGCAAGAGAATGGGTTTATCATTGGTGGATCGAAAGACAATACTGCTCTTGAAAATGGTCTCCGTTTTCATGTCGACTGGTTGAAAGGACAGAAGACGGGTTTCTTTGTTGACCAGCGCGACAACCGAAGCCTGCTCGAACACTACGCGAAGAACAAGAGTGTGCTGAACATGTTCTGCTATACGGGCGGTTTCTCATTCTATGCGATGCGGGGTGGGGCGCGATTGGTACATTCGGTCGATAGTAGTGCAAAGGCGATAGAACTCACCAACGCCAATGTTGAACTGAACTTCCCCAATGATCCGCGTCATGAAGCCTTTTGTGAAGATGCTTTCAAGTTCCTCGACGCAGCCGATAATCTCTACGATTTGATTATTCTCGACCCTCCGGCATTTGCCAAGCATCGTGCTGCTCTTCGCAATGCTTTGAAGGGCTATACCCGCCTGAACGTCAAAGCTTTCCAACGTATTCGTAAAGGAGGTATTTTGTTTACCTTCAGTTGTTCGCAAGTAGTGACGAAGGAGAACTTCCGCAATGCCGTTTTCACGGCCGCAGCCCAAAGCGGACGAAAGGTGAGCATCTTGCATCAGTTGCACCAGCCCGCCGACCATCCAATCAATATCTATCATCCAGAGGGCGAATATCTGAAGGGATTGGTCCTCTATGTAGAATAAACATCACATGGCCTATGTCAGCAACCGAAATTTTGAAACGCGTAGAGCATTATGCCAGCAGCCATCATCTCTTCTTTTCGGGAGAGCGTTATCTGGTTGCTCTTTCAGGTGGTGCTGATAGTGTGGCCCTTTTGTGCATCCTTCAGGCAATGGGAGTGCCCGTAGAGGCCGCCCATTGCAACTTCCATCTGCGTGGCGATGAATCCGATCGCGACGAGCAATTCTGCGTTAAGCTATGCAATCAACGAGATGTAATTCTGCATCGTGTGCATTTCGATACACAAGCGTATGCAAAGCTTCATCACGTCAGCATTGAGATGGCAGCACGGAGATTGCGCTACCACTATTTCGCACAACTTGTTCACGACATTCAGGCCAAAGCCGTCTGTGTGGCACATCATCGCGACGATTCTGTAGAGACGTTGATGCTCAACTTGTTACGAGGAACGGGTATTCATGGGCTTACGGGCATTCGTCCTATTTCGCATCAAGCGGAACAAGATGGAGTGGGGGAGATTGATATCGTGCGGCCCCTACTTTGTCTTTCACGTGTGGACATCGAAAGCTATCTTTCATCGCTTGGTCAGTCGTTTGTTACCGACTCGACCAACCTTGTTCCCGATGCCGCTTTGCGCAACCGCATTCGACTTCAGTTGTTGCCGTTGATGAATGACATCGTTCCTTCTGCTACCGAGAA
>JAILAI010000141.1 GCA_024681705.1 Prevotella sp. | reverse complement strand
TGGTGCATGCCGACGGCCTCGTTGACGACGTCAATCATAGGCAGATGGTCATATTGAGCCTTCGCGTGGTTGAACCAGTTGGTCATGGCGGAGAAACGCTCACCAGCCGACAAACTCTCCAACCAATTGGGATACTGGGCGCCCCATACCAACGCGTGGAACTTGTAGGTGAAATCGTGTTGTTGGGCGTAGCCGAAAGCCCTGTCGGCTCCACCCCAGTTGAAAACGCCACGGGTGCCTTCTACCGAAGACCACTTCGACTCGTTCTCACACGTTATCTGGTTCCAAAGCTGGTAGTATTGTGGCACACCACCTCCGGCCTCTACACTTCCTCTGGTCGTGATATTGCCCAGGAACTTGTAGGGGTTGCTGGACAGACCTTGTGCGGAAACGCTGATGGTTATGACTCCCATGAACAACGTTGCTAAAATCTTTTTCTTCATTCTTCTTGATATAATGTTTGGTTCGTTAGCATGTAAGTGTCTGTTTCCTTTCGGAAGACTTGCCCGAAAACGTGTTTGGCGGAAGCCGTTTCCGTTTTCTTTGCAAAGTTGCAAAATAAAAACCTACGCGCGTTATTTTATTATATCAAATAGATTACTTTCGCGATATATGCCGCTTTTTGAGACATTGAAAAAGAATTTTGTTTCATTGGGAAAAGATTTTCCGCGCCTCTCGTGGTCGGAATTGGCACGATGAACACGTTTCTGGAACGTTTTACGACCGCAATCTACATGGGTGCGGATGGCGAAGGGGAACGAAAAATTGGTAGGTTTCGAGCACTAAAAGTGTTGGAATACTTGTCCTGATATTCGAAACTGGGAATCTTCGTCCGAAGGCGACGAACAAGAAGAAGGGGCGTGCCCCAAAACGGAACACACCCCAAACTATAGCTATTGGTACTTTTCAAACCTGTATTTCTTTCGCATCTCATCCTTTTGCTCGACGCCAAGACTTGTTAAATAAGCCTTCTACAATTTCATTATCCGCTTCATCTCCAGGTTCTCGTAGCCTTCGGGGCAATGGGTGGAGAGGTAAACCGTCGGATTGTTGCTGATGAACTCACGCACACGGTCGAGGGTGTCGCGGGCCGCATCGATGTCTTCATAGACGATGCTCAGCTTGTTGGCCTTCAGGGCCGCATCACAATAGGTCACATCGCCTTGGAACATGTAGCTCAGTCCGTCGCATTCCAGGATGACGATGCTATTGCCCTTGGTGTGACCTCTGGCTTCTACGAGGTATAGTCCGTCGGCGATTTTCTCTACGGCGGGGAAGTTCTTGTAAGCGCCGTCTTTGTAGGTCACGCGAACGATGTTCTCGCCTTCGAGCTTCATCGCATCAGCGTCCTCGGGCGAGATGTAGACCTTGGCGTTCGGGAAGCAGCCGAGACAATCGCTATGGTCGTTGTGCTTGTGGGTGATGAGAATCTTCGTCACCTGTTCCGGCTTGTAACCCAGAGCCGCGAAGCCCTCCATATAGTCGGCAACCTTCTCGCCCATATATAGCGGTGCGCCAAGTTTTTTGGCAGGTGCGGGAAAGCCCGTCTTGAAACCTGTGTCGATGAGGACGACACCTTCGTCGGTGTCTAGGAGGAAGTTCTGAAGACTGCTGCGATAGATAATCTGCTCGTCGTACTTGTCCTTGCCGTCCTCGCCTCCGAAGGCAAACGACTGGTTCATAAAGCCGCCGTCGAACATGCGGATGGCTTTGATTGCATTGATTTTCATATTGTCGTATGATTAGTAAACAATGATTCAGGTTTTAAACGGAAAAGGACGGCAAGTATCGGTGTCTTTTGCATTGCCATTCAAGCATGGTTGATGGCGTATGCTGACCAGAAGTGCAGCATAGAATGCTTAGTCACGTTGCTTGCCGCCCTTTAAACCCAAATAGGTCGTTAGGATTTATGTCAGATTTGTATTTGTTTTGAGCAGTTTGCTTGCATCGATATCGAAGGCGTAGCGGACTACGTCGAGATATAGATGTGAACAAAATGCCAAAAGAAATGCCGAGATGACATGAATAGACTGAAAACATCAGAATAGTAATCAATCTTCGGCCTAACGACCGATTGGGTTAAAATATCATTGCGTAGCGGTGCGGAATGTTCCGTCGATACCGACGGCCAATGATTTTATTTTGCGGCGGGCTCCCACTTACAACGCACGGGCGATACGATGGCGCCCTCTTTCTTCAGTTCGGCGAAAGCCTTGTCCACTACCTTACGATCGGCACCCAGTGCCTTTGTCACGTCGCCTGCCGAGACGGGCTTTCCAGCCTCGCGCATGGCCTGTAATACTTGCTCTTTCATAATTTTTCGTTGTTTTAGAATTTAATGGTTTCTACGGGTTCCATCATCTTGAAGAATGTGGCCGTAGCGTCTTTGAGATAATACATCACGCCGTTCTCGCCATTCTCGCCGAGTGCGGGTTTCAGCACGGGCATCTTGTCCACGAGGGCCTTGCCCACTTCCGTGCGGTTGTCCTCAACCAGCGTGCACTCAATGCGGAGCGTCTGGCCCTTGAAGGCACAAATCTCTGCCTTGGGGTTTTCGGCTATCTGGCATGTGGCATTGGTCTTGCCGAAAGCCATGATGTAGATCTTGTCCTCGAAGAACAGCATGGCACCATAGGGACGCACGCGGGGCTGATCGCCCTCAACGGTTGCGAGGTAGAAAGTGCCAGCCTTCTCCAGGAAGTCATAAACTTTTTTTACGTCTGCCATAGGTGTAGTTATATTTAGATTAAATCTGTGTGAATAACCAGTTCTGTACACCGATGCACTCGATCATGTCAAGAGCGCCCTGACTCCAATAGAGGTCTTCCTCTTCGTCGGCCAGATAACCCTTCATGATGTCGTAGGTGGTGGGGTCGCCGGTCAGTGTCTCCATGCACTTGTAGAGCAGGTCTACGCCAGCTTCCTGAATGGCGAGGTCGGCCTTGATATATTCCACGGGGTTCTTGATGAGCTCGCGCTCCTTCATGCCCTGCATCTTCACTTCGCCTCCGAGGTCGAGAATGCGGTCGGTGAACTTCTCCACCCATTCCATCTCCTCAGTAAAGTGGTCTACGTATTTCTGTCCGAGTTTCGTAAATCCCTGAGACTTGAACATCTGTCCCTGAATCTTGTGTACGAATGCACCTTCTGAAAGGCCTGTTACGAAAAATTGTAAAGCTTCAATCGTTTTCTGCTTGTCCATAATAATTTGTTTTTTAGATGTTAATAAAATTGTTTATTTCAGCGTATCAATAATACTATCGAGTTCGTTGGCGAGCGAGGCATAGTCCTCCATCTTCAACGGACAGGGCTCGAGTTTCTTGCCCATGCCGTCGGGAATGATGCTGTAGGCCTCTTCTTCCATCGCCCGGCCCTTTTCCGTGAGCGACACAATCTGTTGCCGCTTGTCCTGCTCGCCTCTATGGCGAACCACTATTCCGAGCTTTTCCATGCGTTGCAACAAGGGCGTCACGGTGTTCGTCTCCAAGTGCAGGCGATGGGCAATGTCGTTGACGGGTTGCTTATCTTCCTCCCATAGCACCATCAACACCAGATATTGCGGATAGGTGATGGCGAGTTTGGTGAGGAACGGCGCATAGGCTTGGATGACTAGTCGCGAAGCCGTGTAGAGCCTGAAGCAAACCTGATTGCTGAGTTTTAACTCGTCGTGCATAAATGCCTCCTTTCTACTTTTCCAGCATTGTTTCAATGTCCTTTTCGAAGTCCTTCGGCTCGGTGGTGGGAGCGTAGCGATGGATTTCGGAACCATCCTTAGAGATGAGGAACTTTGTGAAATTCCACTTAATGTCGCTGTCCTTTTCCACACTGGTGCTAATGGTCTTGAACAACATGGCGGCGCTCTTTGCCTTCAGTCCGTTGTACTCCTCGGTGGGCGCTTCCGACTTCAGGTATTCGAAGATGGGGTCTGCCTGAGCACCGTTTACGTCGATCTTCTTCATTATCTGGAAGGTGACGCCATAGTTCAGTTGGCAAAACTCCTCAATCTGACTATCGGTGCCGGGATCCTGCTCCTTGAATTGGTTGCAAGGAAAACCGATAACCACCAAGCCTTTTTCCTTGTATTTCTGGTTCAGTTCCTCAAGTCCAGCAAACTGAGGCGTGAAACCACACTTGCTAGCTGTGTTTACTATCAGCAGCACCTTACCTTCGAACTGGGCGAAATCCAGTTCCTTGCCTTTGCTCGTAAGGGATTTGAAATTATAAATCTTTGCCATATTATCGTTATTTATATCGTTCACGATGCAAAGGTAATAACAATTATTTATATCGCAAGCGATTTAAGTAAAACTTTAATAACCTTTAACAATATGTCGTTTGCGACATTTCGTTTGCGCATTCTTAAAAATATAGTTCGTCGATAACGTCAAACCCGCATGTAGAAAGGGGAAACGCGTCTGTCAGATATTTGATTTCTTCGATATCTGGAGACAGAACAAGAAAAGTCTTACGCGCGGAAATAAGAAAAGGTATATCGCACTTCTCCATCCTCGGATTGAAGAAAGCGCTCTCCCTCGGAGAGAAAACAAAATGCGTGTTTTGTTTTGAATTTCGCCCACTTATTCGTACCTTTGCCATCGCAATCTACAAACGTATAGAAAACTCATGACAAAAGCATTATTTATCAACGGAAGCCCTCGCAAGAACGGCAACACGGCCCTTCTGCTGAAGCAGGCAATGGAGGGTGCCAAAGAGGCTGGCGCCGAGGTGGAACTCGTGAATCTCTACGACCGCAACCTGAACTATAAAGGTTGCATGAGTTGTTTCGCATGCAAGATAAAAGGCGGACGAAAGGGCGTATGCTCATTCAAGGACGACCTGCAACCCGTGCTCGAGAAGGCCGTCGACGCCGATGTGCTGGTGTGCGGCTCGCCCAACTATTGCGGCTATCCGTCGGCCATGCTCCGCGCATTTATGGAACGACTCATCTTCCCCGCCGTGAACTATTCGGACTATAGTCATCCCGTCGTATTGAAGAAGTTGCACTCGGCAACCATCTTCACCATGAACTGCTCGAGCGAAGAGGCCTATCAGCAGATGGGGTACAACATTCTGATGGACACCAACGCCCAACAACTCGGCATGTTTGGCCCCACGGAGATTCTTCGTTCGTTCGATACCTTTCAGTTCAGCAACTACGATCGCTACGATGCCGCCGCCTTCGACGAGGCCCATAAGGCAGAAGTGCGCGCAACACAATTCCCAAAGGACCTGGAAAAGGCCTTTGAATTGGGGAAAAGACTGGTAGAACAGGCGACGAAAGCCTGAGCATCCGCACCATCAAATCACGAAAAGGGACAGGGGGTAAATCCCATCTGTCCCTTTCATGATATATGGAGCAAAGGCGCCCGTCTCTGCTCTTCAATCGGCCATCAATACGGACGACACCTTATTATATTAGTCCTCACCGTGATGATGATGCCCACCGCCGCAACCGCCTTCGTGATGATGGTGATGGTGATGCCCACCGCCGCAACCGCCTTCGTGATGATGGTGATGGTGATGTCCACCGCCACAACCGTCGTGATGACAAGTTCCGTCGCCATAGGTGATGGTTCCGCCGAGATATTGCACCAGCAACTCGTCGATAGGAATGGCCGGAGCGCCTGCATGCACCTGAATACCAAGCTGGTTGAGCATGTTCACCGCCCCACCACCTAGTCCACCACAGAGCACGTCGGTACAGCTCTGAGCGGCGATGAAGCGAGGCATGGCCCCATGCTCGTGCTCGGGAGCCTCGAGCACCACCGCTTCTTTCACTTTTCCGTCTTCTACGGTTACGATTGTCACTTGCGGAGCCTTGCCGAAATGCGGGCATAGAACACCGTCTTGAGTTGGGATTGCAATTTTCTGATTCATGATAACAACGTTTGTTTTGTTTGACTGATAGGAAGCGAAATCCATATTACCTCCGGTGATGACGATATGGCGACCCTCCACGATGGCCGTCGCCATCTTTCGCCGCGCCTCCATGTAGATGCGGGTCAGCGTGGGTCTCGACACCTTCATCCGCTCCGCGGCGTCCTGTTGTTGTAGTCCTTCGTAGTCGAGCAACCGCACCGATTCGTATTCGTCGAATAGCAATTCCACGCATTCACTCTTCCGGCCACATCGGCCATACGGACGGAAACCGGCTGCCAATGGAGTCGAATAAACCTGACGTAATTGTTTGTTTCTTCCCAT
>JAILAI010000131.1 GCA_024681705.1 Prevotella sp. | reverse complement strand
GCTTCGTCGTTGGCGAATCCAACCAGATCGGTTACGGGCACATTTTCGCGAATGGTGTACGATGAGAAATTCCTCAGTAGGATGTCCCTGAAATACGATTCCCACTCAGCAGGTGTTCTCTCCACAGTCCGTGGAAAATGGTACTGTGAAGGGGGCGCTTGCCGTGCTTCCCGCCTTTCGTTGTAATAGTCTAAGTCGTCCTTGCCAGCACCAAATAGCTTCAATAAGATTTTTAATAGACTCATAGTTTTTCTTTTTTATTGTTTACTATATTTTATCAAAAAGATCTGAAAGTATATTAAAGTCATTACTTGTAGAAGTTCTTCTCAAAAGCGGTGAACTCATCTTGGCGCAAGACGATGCGCTTCCACCAGGCTTTCAGGAAACCGAGGCCATAGCCCATGAGCTGGACGAAGGCGGCGGGAACTGAGAGCAGACCTACGCGGAGACTATGGTTCTTGCGGGTGGAGTCGATGCAGATGATGATGGCGTAGAGCAGGAGTGGTGACAGGGCCAGGGCTGCTACGGCCAGTCCGATGTAGGTGACGACGAGTCCCATGTTGCATCCTGGCTTGGAAGCAGAGAGGAGTCCGATGAGGGCAAAGACGAGTGCGACGATGGCGATGAGTGAAAGGAGCAGGACGCCAACGGTGAACACCATTGGGAGCATGTGTACGAGTTTCATCGTGCCGGGGTGACGCTTCTCGAGGTTGATGCGGGCGATGCCGGAGTTGAACACCTGGCGGAAGAACTTGCGGAAGTCGGTGCGCCGTTTGTGCCACACCCATGCATCGGGCAGCAGGGCTGTCTTGTAGCCTGCTTCGACGATACGGTAGGAGAAGTCGATGTCCTCGCCGAAGCGCATCTTTGAGAAGCCGCCAAGCTGCTGATAGACTTCGCGACGGATGCCCATGTTGTACGAACGGGGATAGAACTTGTCTAGCGCTCCTTTCTTCTTTCCGCCACGAATGCCACCTGTGGTGAAGAACGAGGTCATCGAATAGCTGATGGCCTTCTGTACAGGTGTGAACGACGGGTGAGAGGCGTCGGGGCCGCCGAAGGCAGAAAAACCAGCAGACCCTCCCCCCTGCCCCTCCCTGTGAGGGAGGGGAGTAGATACTCTTTCTGTTTGGTTTTCTTGCCGTAGAGGGATATTACTCCCCTCCCTCACAGGGAGGGGCAGGGGGTGGGTCTCCTTCTCCACCGCCTTCAGATAGCCTGGAGGCAGGACGACATCGGAATCGAGGACGATGAGCCATTCGCCCGATGCACGCTCAGCGCCGTAGTTACGGCTTTGGCCGGGTCCACTGTTGCGCTTCATGAAATACTTCAGGTCGAGTTGCTCTTTGTATTTTCGACACACGTCATCGCATGGGACACTCGAGCCATCCTCCACGATGATGACTTCAAAATCCTTTACTTCCTGCTGGCAGAGGCTCTGCAGCAGTTCGTCCACTTCGTCGGGACGGTTATAAACGGGTACAATGATGGAGTATTTCATGATTACATTATTAAATAATAGGTAAATACAGGAAAAAGATAATAGTGAATAGCAAGTAGTCAGGATGACGGTCAGATACAAGTCTTGACAGCAATCATGAACTATTCGCTATTCACTATCAACTATTCACTTGGAGTCTTACTCCTTCACGCGCTGCAGGTAAGAACCGTCGCGGGTGTCGACCAGCACGAGCTCACCCTCGTCGATGAACAGGGGCACGCGGATCTCAACACCTGTCTCCAGCGTAGCGGGCTTCAGGGTGTTGGTGGCGGTGTCGCCCTTGATGCCGGGCTCGGAGTGAGTCACGCGCAGCGTGGTCTTCACGGGCATCTCAGCATAGAGGATAGTGTTGGTGTCGGCATCGCTGACCACTTCCACTACGTCGCCTTCCTTCATGTAGTCGACGCCAGTGATGAGGTCCTTGGCGATGGGAATCTGGTCGTAGGTCTCCTGGTTCATGAAGATGTAGTCCTGACCCTCCAGATAGAGATACTGATAGGCGCGGCGCTCAACGCGAACGTCCTCGAGCGACTCACCGATGTTGAAGCGCTTCTCCAGCACGCGGCCGCTGACGACGTCCTTCAGCGTGGTGCGCATAATGGTATTTCCCTTACCCGGCTTCACATGCAGGAAGTCGATGCAGAAATACAGCTTGCCATCCATGCGGATGCAAGTTCCTTTCTTGATGTCTTGTGATTTAATCATTGCTTATTTTTATCTTAAAATGTTGTATAAAAGTCGGATATGTAGCCCAAAATCGCTGCAAAGATACAAATAAAATATAAAAAATCGCAGTTTTTATGACGAAAATTCGCGTAATTCTTTGTTATTTCGAAAATTATGCGTACTTTTGCACCCCAAAGCGTGAAAACGTGGAAAGAAATTCAACAAAATAAAACGATAATAGAACAATGAAAAGAACATTTCAGCCCCACAACCGTCGCCGCGTGAACAAGCATGGTTTCCGCGAGCGCATGGCAACGAAGAATGGTCGTCGCGTGCTGGCTTCTCGCCGCGCCAAAGGCCGCAAGAAGTTGACAGTATCTGATGAGAACCACGGAAAATAATCCGTAGGTGAGTAATGACGACAAAAAGGCAGCATGGGTAGTGATACCTTTGCTGCCTTTTGTTTTGGCACAAAACAACAAAAAATGTGCAAGATGTTTGGTGTTGTGCATAATTTTGAATATCTTTGCAAACAAAAACAAAGGTATCAATGAAGACATCAGAGTTTTTCGGAAAGTTCAAGAGTGGCTATCTCTGGGGCAACCTCCTGGCTATGGCTGTGGTGGTGGTATTGTTGGTCGTGGGTGTGAAGTACGCCCTTGATGTATACACCCATCATGGCGAGAGCCTGACAGTTCCGAGTGTGAAACACAAGAAGTATAAGGATGCCGAGCGCATTCTCGACGACCTCGGCCTCGTCGTGGTGGTGTCGGACACGGGCTACGTGAAGACGCTGCCGCCCGACGTCATCCTTGAGCAGAGCATCGAGGCAGGCGAGAAGGTGAAGTCGGGCCGCATCATCTACCTGACGGTGAACGCGCTGAAAACACCTACCATCACTTTACCCGACATCATCGACAACAGCTCGCTGCGCGAGGCTATGGCGAAGCTCACGGCAATGGGCTTTAAGTTGGCCATGCCGCAGTTTGTGCCTGGCGAGAAAGACTGGGTCTACGGCGTACTTGTGGGTGGCAAGAGTGTCGTCACGGGTTCGAAGATCTCCGTGGAGGACTCGCTGGTCATACAAGTGGGCAACGGTATGCGCGATGCTAGCGATTCGGTGAACTACATCGACCCCATCTATCCTGAGGAGGAAGATGCCATCGACGAGTTCGAAGTGATGGATGATCCCACTACAACGACCGACAAACCCGAAACCCAAGCCACTGAGAAGAAGACCACGACAACTGAGTAATCGCATGAACGACGAATATCTTGACGAGCTGAATCTGGCCGGCGACGAACA
>JAILAI010000096.1 GCA_024681705.1 Prevotella sp. | reverse complement strand
GCCACCATGCCGACCACTTCAAAACCTGCGCGGCGCAGGGCATCGACGGCTTTCAGCGACGAACCGCCCGTGGAGATGAGGTCCTCGACGACGACAACCTTAGCACCTTCACTGAGTTCGCCTTCAATCTGGTTGCCCATGCCATGATCCTTCGGCTTCGGACGCACGTAAACATAGGGCATGTTCAGCTCATCGGCCACTAATGCACCCTGGGCAATAGCTCCCGTAGCCACACCGGCAACAGCATCGGCCTGGGGGAAATGCTCCAGCACAGCATGTGTCAGCGCGAGCTTTACCATAGTGCGCAACTCCGGAAACGACAGCGTCTTGCGGTTATCAGTGTAGATGGGCGACTTCCAGCCGCTAGCCCATGTGAAGGGGTCGTTGGGCTGCAACTTCACGGCCTTTACTTCTAACAGCTTCCTTGCAAATGCTTTCTTCAGTGTATCCATATGTTTTCCTTTCTTATTGATTTCTTGGTGCAAAGGTACGAATAAGCGAGCGAAAAAACAAAAAAACTTCTGTTTTTTCCTAGCGCGAGTGCCTTTGGCCGTCGTCTGAGAAACCTTCAATCACTGACAAAGGCCTCACTCGGGCGCCAGTCTGAGCCCGGGTTTTGTGAACGCTACGGCAAAAATAGTTCCGCCGACAACGATTTATCGCTCAATCATGCGGTTATATTTTCAAAAATTCGTAACTTTGCAGCCCAAGAAATCATTACAAAGAGAGAAAAATGAAACAGACGCTTTTGATTTACAATACGTTGCACCGCCAGAAAGAGCGCTTCGAACCCATCAACCCACCCCACGTGGGAATGTATGTCTGCGGGCCTACCGTCTATGGCGACCCACATCTGGGTCACGCACGTCCGGCCATCACGTTCGACGTTCTCTTCCGCTACCTCCGCCATCTGGACTATAAGGTGCGCTACGTGAGAAACATCACCGACGTGGGCCATCTGGAACACGACGCTGACGAGGGCGACGACAAGATAGAGAAGAAGGCAAGGCTGGAGCAGCTCGAGCCAATGGAGATTGCCCAACACTACACCAACCGCTACCATCAGGCGATGGACGCACTGGGTGTGCTCAGACCAAGCATCGAACCGCACGCCTCGGGCCACATCATCGAGCAGCAGCAGCTGGTGAAGGAAATCATGGACAACGGCTTCGCCTACGAGTCGAACGGGTCCGTCTACTTCGATATCGAAACCTACAACAAGAAATATCACTACGGCAAGCTCTCGGGTCGCTCGCTCGAGAACGTCATCAACGAGAGCCGCGAACTCGACGGCGTTGGCGAGAAACACAACCAGGCCGACTTCGCCCTTTGGAAGAAAGCATCGCCCGAGCACATTATGCGCTGGCCATCGCAATGGAGCGACGGTTTCCCCGGATGGCATTGCGAATGCACGGCCATGGGCCGTAAGTATCTGGGCAGCCACTTCGACATTCACGGAGGCGGCATGGACCTGGTGTTCCCACACCATGAGTGTGAGATTGCGCAGGCAACGGCCTCGCAGGGCGACGACATGGTGCGCTACTGGATGCACAACAACATGATTACCATCAACGGACAAAAGATGGGCAAGTCGCTCGGCAACTTCATCACACTCGAGCAGTTCTTCACCGGACAGCACGAGAAACTGGATCAGGCCTATGGTCCGATGACCATCCGCTTCTTCATCCTCTCGGCCCATTACCGCTCACCGGTGGACTTCTCCAACGAGGCATTGCAGGCTGCCGAGAAGGGATTGGAACGACTGATGAACGCCATCGCCGACCTGAAGCGCATCACACCGCAGGGTCAGTGCTCGCCCGAGGTGGAGACCTTCGTGAAGGAACTGCGCCAGAAGTGCTACGACGCCATGAACGACGACCTGCAGACGCAGGTGGTCATCAGCCATCTGTTTGAGGCTTGCCGCATGGTGAACATCCTGCTCGACCACAAGGCCACCATCTGCCAGGAGTGCCTCGACGAACTCTCGTCTACCATGCAACTCTTCGCCTTCGACCTGCTAGGTCTACGTCCCACGGCGACAAGCATGGCGCAGAACGGCAATCAGGGCAACGCCCGCGAGGAAGCCTTCGGCAAGGTCGTGGATATGGTGCTCGACCTGCGCGCCAAGGCAAAGGCCGCCAAGGACTGGGCCACTAGCGACCAGATTCGCGACGAGCTGGCCGCTGCCGGTTTCGAGGTGAAAGACACCAAGGACGGTGTTACCTGGAAACTGAACAAATAAGTTCGCAAATTATAGAAACATATTAAAAACCGCCGAAGTCTCACAAACGGACCTCGGCGGTTTTTTATTCTCGGATTGTTTCAGAATCTGAAGGGACCAGGCGGACAGCACCTATATATAATATGCGATGCTGCGGGGTTGACAATAAGAAAAGGCAAATCCCCCACCCTGTCCTATCATCATTCTGGCCTACTCCTCAAAAGGTGCGGCGTTGACGCATTTCAGGTTTTTCTGTAACTGTTGTGTGCTACTGGCGCCAACGAGGACGCTTGTCACGCCCTGCTGAGCGAGAATCCAGGCGAGGGCCATCTCGGCGAGGGTCTCACCGCGGCTCTGTGCCTGATCGTTCCACTTGCGAAGATTGCTGAGCAGGTCTTCGGTGAGCATCGAACTCTTCAGGAAATGCTCGCGGGCCATGCGGCTGTCTTCGGGAATGCCATTCAGATAGCGGTCGGTGAGCAGACCCTGAGCCAGCGGACTGAACGAGATGAAACCGATGCCGTGTTCGTGGCAATACTGAAGAGTGCCATTCTCCTGCGGTCCGCGGTCGAGCATATTCAGCTTGTCCTGGAAGATGAGCAGTGGCACATCGCGCTCACGCAGGTACTTGTCGGCCACTTTCAGGGCTTCGAGCGGCCATCGCGAAATGCCCACATAGAGGGACTTTCCGGCACGCACGATGTCGACCATCGCCTGCAACGTCTCTTCCAACGGCGTCACGGGATCGTAGCGATGACTGTAGAACAAGTCGACATAGTCGAGATGCATGCGGCGCAACGACTGGTCGATGCTGGCCATGAGATACTTTCGCGAACCCCATTCACCATAAGGACCGGGCCACATGTCGTAGCCGGCCTTCGTAGAGATGAAGAGTTCGTCGCGATAGGGTTTGAACGTATCGTCCATCAGTCGGCCCATCGTCTCTTCGGCCGAACCGTAGACGGGTCCGTAGTTGTTGGCCAGATCGAAGTGGGTAACACCGTGATCGAAGGCGTAGCGGGTGATTTCGCGGCTGCGCTCGTACGAGTCGACACTGCCGAAATTATGCCAGAAGCCCAGACTTACCTTGGGCAGCAGCACGCCGCTACGGCCACAACGTTCATATTGCATGCCGTTGTTGTAGCGGTCTTCTCTTGCTTGATAGGGAGGGAGAATCATTGTTTTGTCGGATAATAATAATGATGAGTTAAGGATATTCCAGAATAATCAGGTGCGGTCGGCATTGATGAGCTCGAGCAGACGGTCGACGGCCTCCTCCTCGGGAATGTTCTTCAAGACGCATTCCTTCTGTCGGTAGAG
>JAILAI010000095.1 GCA_024681705.1 Prevotella sp. | reverse complement strand
CCCGAACAACGCAAGCGCAACCTGATGAGGCAGCTTGAAGCTGCTCTACAGACATTTTCAATAACCAAAATAAAATAACATTTATGGAGAACCGTAAAACAAGAGTGGCCATCACTCACGGTGACACTAACGGTGTCGGATATGAACTCATTTTTAAAACTTTTGCAGAGCCAGCCATGCTCGAACTATGCACGCCCATCGTGTACGGCTCGCCCAAGGCCGCAGCCTACCATCGAAACGTGCTCGACATGCAGGCCAACTTCACCATCGTGGGCAATGCCAACGAGGCTAAGGAAGGTCGCGTGAACATGCTCGCCTCGTTCGACGAAGAGGTGAAAATCGAGATGGGACAACCCAATGCCGACTCGGCAACGGCCGCATTAAAGGCGCTGACTCGGGCTACCGCAGACTTCGGCAAGGAGATCTACGACGCGCTCGTGACGGCACCCGTGGTTCCCAACGTAGCCAACAAGAGTGGCAAGAACTTCGCCGGTGAACTTCCGTTCCTCGAAGAGGCCGTTGGCAACGGACAGAAAGGCATGACCATACTCGTGAACGAGAAGCTTCGCATCGGAACCGCGACCGAAGCGTTGCCCATGAAAGATGTAGCCAAAGCCATCACCAAAGAATTGGTGGCCGAGAAGATAGCCACATTGCACCAGTCGCTGAGACGCGACTTCCGCATTTCTAACCCACGCGTGGCCGTGCTGGCCCTCAACCCATCGGAAGCAGAAGGACAGGAAGAAAAGGAGTGCATCCGTCCGGCCATCATCGAGATGGAGAAGAAAGGTATTCAGGCCTTCGGTCCCTTCGCCGCCGACGAGTTCTTCGGCAACGGTCTGTACGAGTCGTTCGACGGTGTGCTCAGCATGTATCAGCAACAAGGTTCCACTCCGTTCCGCGCCCTCGATCTCGGCAATGGCGTCCGCTTCGTGGCTGGTCTGCCCATCGTGTGCACAAGTCCCGACAATGTACCGGCCATAGAGACGGCAGGCAAGGGAACGGCCGACGAGAACGCTTTCCGTCAGGCCATCTACATGGCGATAGACATTGCCCGGAACCGTGCGTCGTTCGACGAGCCGATGAAGAATCCATTGCCCAAGCTCTATCACGAGAAACGCGACGAGAGCGAGAAAGTGCGCTTTGCCATTCCAAAGAAGCACGAGAACAAACCTGCCGCCGAATAAGCTCATTAAGTAAAAAGACGGAATGAAGAAAAAATACCAGAACGCGTTCTTCGCCTTCGGCATCGTGGTGCTGGTCGTCATGGTGACCCAGCTTGACTTCAAGGAGGTGTGGGCTGGGCTTCAGCATGCGGGCTATTGGTTCTTTGCCGTTGTGGCCCTATGGGCGGTGCTCTACATGTTCAACACGGCGGCCTGGTATATCATCATCAGGAGTCAGCTGGAGGATGACGCCCACAAGGATGGCACTAAGGCAGACGCCAAGAAAATATCATTCTGGTGGCTCTACAAGATTACCATCTCCGGATTCGCCCTGAACTACGCCACACCCGGCGGACTGATGGGTGGCGAGCCCTACCGCATCATGGTGCTATCGCCAAAGATCGGCACCGCGAGGGCGTCGTCGTCGGTCATTCTCTATGTGATGACGCACATATTCAGCCACCTCTGGTTCTGGTTGCTGAGCGCCGCTCTTTATGTGATCATCCAACCAGTTAACGCCTTCATGGGCACTCTTCTGTCCATCGTCGCCCTGTTCTGCATCGTGGCCATCTGGTTTTTCATCAAAGGCTACAAGAAAGGACTGGCCAACCAACTGATGAGAATCTTGCGCCATATACCTGGAGCTAAGCGATGGGCGCGCAACTTCATTGAAGCTCACCAGCAACAACTCGACACCGTCGACCAGCAGATAGCAGCCCTCCACAACCAGAATCCGCGCACCTTCCTGGCGGCCGTGCTCCTCGAACTGGGATGCCGATTCGCTTCGGCTGTTGAGATTATGTTCTGTTTGCTCGTGCTTATGCCGTCGGTCAACTACTTCCAATGCGTGCTCATCCTGGCATTCACATCGCTATTCGCCAACATGCTCTTCTTCATGCCCTTGCAACTGGGCGGTCGTGAAGGCGGATTCCTGATGTCGGTGGACGGATTGGGCATGACGGCATCGGCGGGAATCTTCGTCGCACTCATCATCCGAATGCGCGAACTCATCTGGACGGCCATCGGCTTGTTGCTGATTAAATTTGAGAAGAAAACTGAGAAGAAAACCGAGAAAAATAGCGAAGAGATTGTAAATTCAGTCAAATAAAAGGATAAAAAGTGAAAAAAACTGACGAAATTGCAGTCGTTTGAAATAAAATGTGTAATTTTGTCAGCTCAAATTATGGACACGAGAGAATTACAGGAAATCAAGCAGCGTTACAACATCGTGGGAAACAGCCCAGGATTGAACCGTGCATTGAAGCGTGCACTACAAGTAGCACCTACCGATTTCAGTGTCCTCATCATGGGTGAAAGCGGCGTGGGAAAGGAAATCATACCGCGAATCATCCACGACAGATCGCCCAGAAAACGCGAGAAATATTTCGCCATCAATTGCGGCTCTATTCCCGAAGGTACCATCGATAGTGAACTGTTCGGCCACGAAAAGGGATCGTTCACGGGCGCCATCGGCGAAAGCGAAGGCTATTTCGGAGTGGCAAACAAAGGCACCATCTTCCTCGACGAAGTTGGTGAAATGCCTATGGCCACACAAGCCCGACTGCTGAGAGTGCTCGAAAATGGCGAGTATATTCGTGTGGGCGGCACGCAAATCAGGAAGACAGACGTGAGAGTCGTAGCGGCCACCAACGTCAACCTCACCAAGGCCATCAGCGAAGGACGCTTCAGAGAAGACCTGTACTACAGACTGCTCGAGGTGCCCATCCAGATGCCGCCGCTAAGAGATCGCGGCGAAGATATCCTGCTGCTCTTCAGGTTGTTTGCATTGCAAATTGCTGACCAGTACAGGTTGCCGAAGATCACTCTCTCAGAAGAGGCGAAGCAACTGATGCTCCACTATAAGTGGCCGGGAAACATCCGCCAGCTGAAGAACATCACGCGGCAGATGTCGGTGATGAGCGAGCAAAGGGAGATTTCGGCCGATTTGTTGAGACAGTTCATTCCGCAGGACCCTGAGAGCACTATGTTGGCCACCATCCCGTCGAACAACAGCCGGCATAGCTACGAGAACGAGCGCGAGACGCTCTTCCAGGTACTGTCGAAACTGGGCAACGAGCTCTCCGACCTCAGGCACGAGATGAACACCTTGAGGAAACAGCTCGACGATGCGCGCAATGCCAGCTTCATCCCGCCAGCAAGCGTCAAGCAGGTGCCCACCATCATCGAGACGCGTGAGCCATCGCTCACTTACGACGAAACGCCCAAGACCGAAGAGGCTGTGGCAGAGGAAATAAAAAACGACTTCGATGAAATATACAACATCGAGGACGCAAAGAAGCAGATGCTCATCAACGCGCTCACACGCAATGGTGGCAACAGAGAGAAGGCGGCCAGTGAGCTTGGCATCTCCGTGCGCACGCTCTACCGCAAACTCATTCAATACGGATTGGCTAACAGATAAACAAGAAATGACAACAAGGTTCCACAACAAGCATCGCCTCAGCGCTGCACGTGCCGCACAATGGATGGTAGCAGCATGCGTTTGCTTTCTTGTGCTCGTTTCTTGCTCGGTCAACTACAGCTTCAACGGCGCAAGCATCAACTACAATGAGACCAAGACCATCCAGATAGCCGAATTTCCCATCAGGGCGAGCTACGTGTGGGGACCCATGGCGAGCATCTTCAATAATCAGTTGAAAGACCTCTACGCCAACCACACACGACTCATTCAGGTGAAAAGGAATGGCGACCTCGTGGTAGAAGGAGAAATCACCCAATACCAGCAAAGGAACAAGTCGGTATCGGCTGAGGGATATTCAGCACAGACGGAATTGTCAATGACTGTCAACGTGAGATTCACCAACAACGTGAACCACACGCAAGACTTTGAACAACAGTTCACTGCCACAGCGACCTACGAGACCACCCAGAGCCTCAACAGCGTTCAGGAAGAGCTCGTAACGCAAATGTCGAAAGACATCACCGACCAGATATTCAACGCCACCGTGGCCAACTGGTAATGTATATATAAAATAAGGTAAATGGATTTAGAGCACCTCATACAACATCCCGAACAGATGGATAAGGAAACGCTATACGACCTGCGTTCCCTACTCGCGCTCTATCCCTATTTCCAAACCGCACGCGTACTCATGTTGCAGAACCTATACCTGTTGCACGACTCTTCGTTCGACGAAGAACTACGACGCGCTGCCGTATACATCACCGACAGGAAGGTGATATTCAACCTCGTTGAAGCCGCGCACTACAAACTGCGCGTAGGTCAGCAGACGACCCAAAAAGACGACGACAACAAAGATGGAAGTCGCACGGTCACACTCATCGATCAGTTCCTTGATTCACTGCCCGCCGAGAATAGCGAGAAGCCCAAGGGACGCCGAAAGCCCACTCCTGCCGACGCAGCCGTCGACTACGTGGCCTATCTGCTTGAAAGCGAAGAACAGCAGACTGCCGACGAGTCGCCCCAGATGAAAGGCCAAGATCTCATCGACAACTTCATCAACAAAGATGGAGGTAAGTTCGAACTGAAAGATACGCCCGAGATACAACCACAACTCACCGAAAGTGAAAAAGAAGACGGTAACGACTCAGTAAGTCAGGGTGAAGAAGGCTATTTCACAGAGACATTGGCCCGAATTTACATCAAACAGGGCAGATATTCAAAGGCTTTGGAAATTATTAAGCAATTAAATTTGAATTATCCAAAAAAAAATGCTTACTTTGCAGACCAAATTCGATTCTTAGAAAAATTGATATTAAATAACAAATACAAATAATAAAAAAATGGTTTACAATTTCTTCGTATTTCTTATCGTGTTCGCAGCACTCCTCATGATAGGAATCGTGCTCATCCAAGAGTCAAAAGGTGGCGGTCTCGCCTCCAACTTCTCTTCGTCAAACGCCATCATGGGCGTTCGCAAAACCACAGACTTCATCGAGAAGGCTACATGGGGCCTCGCTGCTTTCATGGTCGTTCTCAGCATCGTATGCGCATACGTAGCACCCTCTGCAACAACTTCAGAGAGCGTGCTCGACGCAGCACCTGCCACAGAACAGCAGACCAACCCGACCAATCTGCCCGGTTTCGGCGCTAGTCAGACTCAGGATGCCAAGCAGGCTGCACCTGCAGGCGACGCTAAAGCACCTGCTGCCGATGCAAAAGCTCCCGCAGCACCCGCTGGTGACGCTAAAGCTCCCGCAGCAAAATAAAAAGAAAAAAGTACGGGATTTATTTGGCAAATACAAATAAATTCCGTACCTTTGCACCCGCTTAGAATCAAAAGCACAAGCACAGAGATTCCAAGCCACCAAAAATGGTGCCCGTAGTTCAGTTGGTTAGAGCGTCAGATTGTGGTTCTGAATGTCGTGGGTTCGAGTCCCACCGGGCACCC
>JAILAI010000292.1 GCA_024681705.1 Prevotella sp. | reverse complement strand
GAAATGCATGGCTTCGCCTTCCATTCCGTTGTCGCGGAGCAGGTCGCGGAAGATTTCGAAGTTGCGCGCCTTATATGGACCCGTATAGAGGGGCATTTCGCGGAAGTCGGGGAATGCGCACCACTGGCCCTGCTCATGGGCAATGATGGGAGTGTTGTTGGGAACAGAGTCCTTATAGTTGCGGGGAAAATCGATCTGCGCTTCGTAATCGTCGTCGCTATGAGGCGCATGATGGTCCCAGTCGAGTCCTCGCGCTCCGCCTTTCACATGGTATTGCGAACCGCCATCCCATGCCCATCCGCCTCCTACCGAAGCACCGCAATAGACGCGCGAAGGGTCGTAGGCCTTCATCTCGGACACGAAATTGTTGCACCACCCCACCCAATCGCCGGCGGGCTCGTTGCCAGCGACCATCATCACGAACGAAGGATGATGACCATAGGTGTCGACAATGCGCTTGCACTCATCCAAAAGGTAGGTGTCGATGGACTGCCCTCGACGAAGTTTCACACCGTGATTGGGCCACGACGGTCCCTCGGGTTGTAGGTAGAGTCCCAGACGGTCGGCCGCGACGAAGGCGGCTTCGGGGGGACAATAGGAATGGAAACGAATGTGGTTAAGTCCGTATTGCTTGCACTTGCGGAAGATGCGCTCCCACGAGGCTTCATCGGTAGGCGGATAGCCCGTCAGGGGGAAGCAACAGTTCTCCACCGTTCCACGCATCCAAATGGGCCTTCCATTGAGATAGAACTGGCGACCTTTAATGGAAATCTCACGAAGGCCAAAGGTCACGGGAATCTTATCGCCATGATAGACCACGTTGCGCGTATAGAGTACGGGATTGAACTCGTCCCACAACTGGGCATCATCACCCATGTCGATGAGGTATTCCTGCTCGTTGATGACGATTTTCACCTGTTTCTTCGAAATGTCGGGATAAACGGTCTTGCGCCAGATGATGGGTGCGGCACGCAATTCAATCTTACCCACTACACCGTTCCAGTTGCCTTGAGTCTGGTCGGTGACGCTATGGGAGTCCTGTCCCACACAGACATTCTCTATACCATTATATATGATTAAGGTGATGGTGTTGTCCTTGCCGAGACGAACAAAGTCGGTCACATCGTATTGATGAGGGGCACTGAGCGACATCTGGTGCCCCACCTCACGACCGTTTACCAAGAGCGTGGTCTCGATATGGGCACGTTCGAGGAACAAGGTGACACGCTTGCGACGCCACGACTTCGGAACGCGAACCGTTTTCTGGTAGACGGCGCGACCCACGTAGTGCTTGTCGGGTGTGAGAAAGAAGGGGAATTTCATCTGTCCCTCCACACGATAGCGCTCCATGTAGGGATTAAAATAATAGGAAGAGTCGTAGAGACTGCCTGTCCACGGGGTGTCGAGCCCCACGTCGTTGCCCTTTCCATTGGTAAGCATGGAACCCGGCAACTTGACGGTTTCGGTGAACGCGGTGGGTAAAGCACATCGTTCGGGCAGCATGGAGAACTGCCAAGGCCCACTCAGATCGATAACTTGCTGAGCGCCGACGACCATGCTTACGAGCAGGAGGAGTAGAACAAGATACTTTCTCATGAGTGTTAGTGGACTGATGGTGTGAAAATGAAAACGGCGACCTACTGGCCGAAGAGTCGTGACCAGCTACGGAAACGCTCCAGACCCGCCTCGCCGAACTTGGCCAGACTATGCTCGGCCTGTTCGAAGGTTTTCTCCCGATCGGGACGGGTTTTCGAGAAGAACTTATCGGCATAGCAGATGAGCTTTTCCTCAAGCGTCTCGGGAAGGAACGACTCGTGAGGGAGCGGCAGGTTCTGACTGACGATATCGTCGAGCGAAAGACCGGCTCCCGTGTGGCGTTCGCACACCCTGGCGTGGCGCGGGTAGCCCTCGGCGCGTAGCAGTTCGGCACCCGCACGACCATGACAGATGTACGGCTCGGTGCCGAAACACTGGATGCCAGGAGCGTCGCAACGGAAGATGCCAATGTCGTGGAGCATGGCTGCCTCCTCGAGAAAGGTCGTGTCGAGCGGCAATTCGGGGTGAGCGGCAGCAATGCGCAACGACTTGTCGGCCACAGCACGACTATGA
Source organism: Prevotella sp. (assembly GCA_024681705.1). Lineage (GTDB taxonomy): Bacteria > Bacteroidota > Bacteroidia > Bacteroidales > Bacteroidaceae > Prevotella. The sequence goes on along the minus strand of JAILAI010000292.1, from coordinate 48,179 downwards.
ACGAGCAGAATCTGCTTGAGCTGGTTCTCTTCGGGGTAGTATTTATCAATTATCTGTTTGTAATCCATCGGGATGAATTTTTCGGAAATGAGTGAGGATGGCTATTTGCCAAACGTCCGGGCATTGAGGAACCGGTGGAAGTCGTCGGCGTAGGCATCGGTCACGTGAATGACCTCGTCGCCAATGTAGATGCAGTCGTTTCGATCAACCTTGCGAATGTGGTCGAGAGCAATGATATAGCTGCGATGGACACGAAGGAAACGGTCACGCGGCAACATGTCCTCTACCGACTTCATCGTGAGGTGGGTAATGAGGGGACGGCGCTCGCCCTCGAGATAGAACATGACGTAGTCCTTCATGCCACTCACGTAAAGAATACTGGCAAAAGGTAGTTGACGAAGTTCGCCGTCGACACGGATGAAACACGAACTTCGTGAAGCAGACTGCCCTGCATCGGCATTGGTAGTGGCGGCTTCTTCAGTTGACGATTCAGCAGCTGCCATCAGTGGGGTCTTGCGCTTGCGCGCCTTCTCTACGGCAACAAGGAATTTGTTATAGCGAATGGGTTTCAGAAGAAAGTCGAGCGCACTCACCTCGTAGCTCTCGAAGGCGTATTCCTTGAAAGCAGTGGTGAAGATGATGCTGGTTTGTTCGGGTACGATGCGAGCCAAATCCATACCGTTGAGGTCGGGCATCTGTATGTCGAGGAACACGAGGTCGGGCTTCTGGTCGCGAATAGCAGCAACGGCCTCAACGCTATCGGTGAAGGAGGCGAGCAATTCGAGGCCTGATGTTCGGCCGACAAACGACTCCAACAAGCTGACAGCCAGGGGTTCGTCGTCTACAATGATGCAGGTAAGGTTCATGTGGCTTCGGTTTTGAGATTGGACGATTCGGATTCTACGGCAAGTTGCGGCCTTAGTTCTATATGTGAGAAATAGGTCTGCTCATCGTCGCTCACGCCATAGTTCCATGTGTAGCGGTCGTGATAGAGCAGTTCCAGGCGGCGGCGGGTGTTCTCCAAACCGATGCCCGACCCGCTCCGGTCGGTATCGTTCTTGGGGAAATTGCTGTTTTCGCAATCGAAGACGAGAGCGTCGCCCTGCTGGGAAAACCGTATGCGGATGAACGACTCGCGGTTGGTGCTGGTGCCGTGTTTGAACGCGTTCTCGATGAGCGATATGAAAAGCAACGGGGCTATCTTCACATTCTTGTCGACATTGTCCAGCTGATAGTCGATGGTTGTACGGTTGTTACACCTCAGGCTCATCAGTTCAATGTAGTTGCGCATGAAGTCTATCTCGCCACCCAAATCCACCTGTTGTTTGTTGGTCTCGTACATGGCATAGCGTAGCAAATCGCTTAACTGGGCAAGTGCGTCCTGCGCCTTGTCGGCATCAATCTGGGTGAGACCAGAAATGTTGTTCAGCGTATTAAATAAGAAATGTGGGTTAATCTGGTTCTTCAGCCATGCCAGTTCGGCCTCGGTGTGCTTGGCACGCTCCTCGCGAAGCTGCTGGCGAAGTTGGTTGGTGCGGATGAAATGACGCAGGGCTATGGGACCTGCCACCATGGAGACATTCAGCAGCATAAAGACAAAGAGACCCGTGTACATGTTGACCTTGGCCAGCATAGGCATGCCGCTGGTGACATTGCCCAAGAAGAAAACGCCCGCATTGAGCGCTGCCACCAGTGCGATATTGGCCAACACAAACAACACATATCGCTTGCTGAAGAACAAATGGTGAAAGAGATAGAAGTTGGCAAAATAGATGACAATCGGCGTGCGCAACATGTAGCTTGACGTGATAGCCGTAGCGCGCACGTTCTCCCAACTGTGGGTGGTCAGCAAGACCGTTATCGACGGGAATAAAAAGATAACTAGCCACACGGCAACTTGTGCCAGTAGCAAATACCAATCTTTCTTTTCAATCTTCTTCATTGTTGCAAATTTACATAATGTTTTTGAAACGGCAAAATCTCTCCCGTATTATCTCAACACGGGAGAGAAGAAAACCCAAATATGAATAATTTTCGTATGGTAACTGACACGTTTGTGTATGCTATGTTATTGTTGCTGCATGCCTGAACCTACGTTGTTGAGCATTTCGCCCTGCGACTGCTGCTCGATGTAGTCGCTCTGAATGCGCGTCTGGTGCTGGCGCATCTGGCGCTTGGTATTGCCGAAAGTGTAACTCACGCTGAATGTGATACCACTCATGGGGATCTTGATGCTCTGATGGCTCAAGAAATTGGTGCCCTCGCTATACGACTCCATTTTCAGGTTTCCACCGTCGGAAAGACCAACCATGCCCTGCAGACTGAGACTGAGTTTATCGTCGAAGAAGGTCTTCGAAAGACTTGCCGTAAGCATATTGAAACCACTCGACCAACCCTGCAGGGTGTAGCTCTTCGATGAGTTGATGAGATAGCCGCCCAACTTCAGCTCCCAAGGCAATGTCTGCTGAAGTCCCAGCATCGTGTTGTATTGCCAGCCACTATTGTCGATGGAAAGTGCCTTGCTGCTCATGTCGATATAGTTGACCGAACCGTTGAGCATGATGCGCGTTTTGGGGAAGAGCAGCCAGTTGGCAAAGGCGTTGACACCCGTCTGATGACGACTGGCCATATTGCCATAGGTATTGTTCAGCAGATTACCGTCGAAGAAACTATACTGTTCGATAGCGTTGTCGGTGAAATTGTGGTGAAGGTTCACATTGAGCATCAGCTTCGGTGTATAGAGATTATAGACGAGGGCGATGTTATGCGACTTCTCCACATCCAGATTGGTATTACCATACGAAAGGCTGTTGGGGTCGGAATGGTCCACATAGGGATTCAGGTAGGTGATACCAGGACGCGATATGCGCATGTTGTAGGTGACGCCAAGGTTGCTGGTGGGCGAAAGGCTGTAGGACAAGCTGGCGGCGGGGACAAGACTGCCGTAGTTGACGGAGAAATCGCTTCCCTGGCCAAGACGATATTCCACATCCTGCCATGTATGCTCGTAACGCAGGCCTCCCTTGGCGGTGAAACTACCAAAACGGTTCTCCAGCTCTGCATAACCAGCGAGCACGGTATTCTTGTAGGTGTAGTCCATGCTACCGTTAGGATCGAACACGCCTGAAAGATAGTAGTTAGCATCTGACGTAGCGTTGCGAATCATGAGCTTGGAACCCAAGTTGAGAGTGCGGCCAGTGCCGAGAGGCATAGTGTAGTCTACCTGGAAGGTATGGTCGGTTGTGCGTTCCTTATTAATAGAGTTGCGGTCGGTCAGGTCGACACTTGCAGCTACTCCGTTCTCGAAGTTGTTGTCCTGCTCGGTGGTCATCGGGCTATAGCTCAGCTGATAGGTGAGCACGATGGATTGGGTGCGTTCTTTGTTGAAGAAACGCTGATAGTCGACGGTTCCGCTGAACGACGTCCGCTTATTGCGCATGAGCATCTCGGTGGTGTAGGCAAAGCCATTACCGAAGGCACCGCCCGATTGTGAAGTGGTCACAGTACCGTTCGTCTTCATGTTCATATTGGTGAGTGAGAGTGTCATGTTGAGACTGCTCTGGGCGTCAAGATCGTAACCCATGCTGATGTTGCCCATCGTAAAGGGAACCTTCACTTTGGTTGAGGTCTGCGAGAGGATGGTGCCAGCACCATTCTGCTGCTCCATCTCCACTTCGGTAGCGCCAGGGGTCGAGTAGTTCTCCATCACATTGGCACTATAGGAAAACTTGCCCTGCTGACCACTTAGGAACGCACCGCCACCAAAGCCGCGCGTACCGGCCGATGCACGTAGGGTACCAGTGTAGCCATTAAGCGATTGTGCAGCCTGAGGAATCTGTTTGTTCATCACAATGTTGAGCACGCCACCTGCTCCCTCGGCATCGTACTTTGCACCAGGGTTAGTCACCACTTCAATGTGCTGGACCATAGCGGCGGGCATGCTTTTAAACACCATCGAGGGATTACTCTGGAACATCACGTTGGGCTTGCCGTCTACATAGATTTTAAACGACGACGAGCCATTCACCGAGATGTTGTCCTGTCCGTCGACGGTCACCATGGGCACTTTGCGCAACATGTCGAGCACGGTGGCTGCTTTCGCATCGGCATCCTCTGCAACATTGTAGGTCATCTTGTCTACCTCCATCTTTACGAGGGGCTTCTGTGCCACCACTTCAACAGCACCCAGCTGCGTAGAACTATCGGAGATGTAGATGGTGTCGAGGTCAAGCACAGGTTGCTCGCCCAAGGTGATGGTCTGGCGTTGGTCTTCTTTACCCACGCTGCTGAACACAATGTCAAACTGACCGCGACCATTGACATCCTGACTGAACTGGCCTTCGTCACCCGTCAGGAACATCGAAACGGCCTTGTCGGTTTTTCCCTGATTGAAAATGCGTACTGTGGCAAAGGGTTCGCCCTCACCGGTTATCCTGTCTACTAAAACGCCCTTGACGGTTGTCGTCTGGGCCATCACTGCTGACGTCAGAACGGTCAGCAAAGCTACGAATAAAAATCTTGCTTTTTTCATAATAATATCTGCTTTAATCTTTTTACTGATGCAAAATTACACCAATCGTAAAGACACTCCAAGCACGTTTCGACGACTTCCCATAAAATCTTCGACGAAACCACACCCCAATCCCTTTCCCAATCCTTTTACCCTCATAAAACAACGCCATCTCAACAAAAATGAATGTTGATTGTTTTCTTATTAAGAGGTAATTCGTAGTCCCGTGTTCTGCGCTACCAGCGCAGAGTAGTCTTTAACATCCCCTCTCGGCTACAACCAAAAAAGAGGCACGGAACTACCCGTGCCTCTTATTATTGTCAACGCAGAAAGCGTTCTATTCCTGATGATCGCGCTCGATCCAAGCCAGCGTCTGGCCCTTCATCACCTTAGCGCCCTGCTTGGCAGCCACTTCGACGAGTTTGCCACCGAGGGCTGCGGGAATGGTCTGAATCTCACCCCACGGCGTCTGAATGTAGCAGAAGGCCTGGCCCTCTTTGTACTGCTGACCAATGAACGGCTCCACACATGGTGCGCACTCGCCATCGCCAGAGAACTCGTAGTAGACCTGTCCCTTGACGGGAGCCACCAACGCGTCGGCCTTGGCATGCTTGAACTCGGCAATCTTCTCAGGCGACAGACTGGCACCGAGTTTAGCGTCCTTCATCTTCTGCAGGTCGGCCAGGAAGTTCTTCTTAGCCTGTCCGCTCTTGAAGTTGCGATACTGTTCGGGGTGCATAGCCAGTTCGTAGAGCTCTTCGTCGTCTGGTCCGTATTCCCATCCGTTCTCGTCCATTTCCTTGCGGAAATCGTCGAGGGCATTGGGAAGCAACGTATGCGGATCGGCATCGGTAAACTCGCGACCCTGCTTCTTGGCCAATTCCACCAGTTCGGGATCGATTGTGCCAGGAATCTTTCCACTCTTGCCCAAAATCATACCCCACATGGCATCGTCCATCATGACGAAGCGGCCCTTGCCCTGTGCCATCGTAAGCAGGTTCATCAACGAGATGTTCTTCACATACTGAGAGAACGGCGTCACCAATGGTGGATAACCAACGCGCGGCCATACATAGGCAACCTCGTCGAACAGTTTCACCAACATGTCGTCGGTAGACAGTTCTGGTTCGCCCTTTGCCTTCAGCGTCTTGTTGATGATGCTGTGAATGCCAGCCAGATCGGCCATCATCGAACCCATCATGCCGCCAGGAAGACCACAACCAAGCAACAGTGATGACATGAGTTTGTTGCCAGGATTGATGAAGTAGCCGAGCCAGTCGTCGATAAACTCCTGAGTGAGTGCACGGGCCTTCATGTAGGCATTCATATTGATTTCCTTCACTTCGAATCCTTCGTGCTTCAGCATCGACTGAACACTGATGATATCGGGATGAACCTTGCCCCATGACAGGGGTTCGATAGCGGTATCGATAACGTCGGCTCCATTGTTGCACACCTCCAGAATGCTGGCCATCGACAGACCAGGACCACTATGTCCGTGATACTGGATGATGACATCGGGATGCTTGGTCTTGATGGACTTCGTCAGCGCACCAAGCAAGGCGGGCTGACCAATGCCGGCCATGTCTTTCAGGCAGATTTCTTCAGCACCTGCAGCTATCACCTGATCGGCAATCTCGGAATAATATTCCACCGTGTGAACAGGCGAATTGGTAATGCAGAGCGTTGCTTGCGGCGTCATGCCAGCTGCCTTGGCCCACTTCACCGAAGGTATGATGTTGCGCACATCGTTCAGACCGCAGAAAATACGGGGAATGTCTACGCCCTGAGCGTGCTTCACCTTATACTGCAGTTCGCGCACATCGTCGGGAACGGGATACATGCGAAGCGCATTCAAGCCACGATCGAGCATGTGGGTCTTGATGCCCACCTCGTTGAACGGCTTGCAGAACGCACGCACGGCAGCATTGGGATTCTCACCAGCCAATAGGTTCACCTGCTCGAAGGCACCACCATTGGTTTCGACACGGTCGAATACGCCCATATCGATAATCACCGGCGCGATGCGCTCCAATTGGTCCTTGCGAGGCTGGAATTTTCCTGAGCTCTGCCACATGTCTCGATACACGAGACTGAACTGGATTTTCTTCTTCATAACGATTTATAGTTAAATAGTTGACACATGTGTATTTCTTATTATATTCTAATAATCATGCAAATATAACTAATTTTTCTCAATCACGAAGAAAATAATCAGAAAAATCATTATCTTTGCCAAAAATTTTCCGAAAATGAAGAAATACACCTTATTTATAATCATCGTGGCGGCCATCTTAAGTGTGGCGTGTAGCCATGACAATAAACAAATGCCGGAAGAGCAAAAAACCGTAGGAACCAGCACCAGCATTAAGGGCGACTCCACCATCTATGGCTTGGCCTGTTACGGATGTACCGACACCGTCCTGATATTCCTGCCAGGCAAGGGCGGCGATCCCGTCACCTACAACATCTTGCAAGCTACCAAAAACCACCTCGTTATTGGAAAGCCAAAAGTTGGCGACTGGGTGGCTATCATCAAAAACGGAAAAGACTCGACGAAAGCCGACATGGTGATAGACCTCGACCAACTGAAGGGCACATGGGTGTCGCAGGTGATGCCAACCTTGCGTGAGCGAATAGCGCAGAACTTCGACGACCCCGAAGGAAAGGCTAGAGAGGACTCCATGCTCAAGCGGCTGATGAAACCTATCGAGATGGGGTTTGCACTGAAGCAGCATTATAAGGCGCAAGCGGTGGGAAGGCGCCACGTGTCGGAAGTGGGTGAAGAGAGTCCTGTTATCTACCCCACCCCACGCAACTATTCTGAATGGCATGTCATCAATGGCCGACTGGTGCTAACCGCCTTACCTGAAAATCCGACAAAAGGGAAAAAGAAAGAAGGCTCGATGCTGGAGAACGATACTGCCGAGTTTATCCTGATGACACCAGACTCCCTTCGCCTCCGCTTCAAAAGTGGCGAACGCGGCTTCTACCGCAAATAGGCAAAGCGATTATTCAACGCAAATCAAAAATCGGATATTTCGAAACGCAACAATAACGTGAGTTCGACAACAACAACTTGAAATATTTTTTTTCACAAAAAGACCTACCGACCTACCATGACTACTCGCAAATGCCCACCAGCAAAGGGTTTGAGATATGGTAGGTCTATGGTAGGTGTTGCGGTAACACCTACCATAGACCTACCCCTTTATTTATAGGGCTTTGAGGGGTATAATGGTAGGTCGGTAGGTGTTAAATGCAAATCCTAAGAAATAGAGATTTTGATCTTATCATCTATCCAGATAAAGCATTTATTTCAAAACTCAAAACCACCGCTTTGCAAGAGCTAAGTCGTCGTTTTTCGTGTGTAAAAGCGTCGCTTTCTAAACGCAAGGGATGCTATTAGACGTTAGCAGATGCCAGCCACATGTCATAATAAACTCTTGCTTCTGCGAACACGAAAAACGTTACCTTCTCCACTTCATCTTCGTTGTCTTCTTGTCGCACTCAAATTAACAATAAAAAACGACGCGGACAAAAAAACAAAGAAAACTTTGAATTGTTGTCCGCGTCGTTTTATGTTTCTATCGTCCAAGAAAGAACCTTATAGGCCCATATTCTGGAAACGATGTTGGGCGAGTTGTTCATAGCGTGTGCCTGGGCGACCGTAGTTAACATACGGATGGATACTGATGCCTCCGCGCGGAGTGAAGAGACCCTTCACTTCGATATACTTCGGGTCCATGAGACGTATGAGGTCCTTCATGATGATATTGACACAATCCTCGTGGAAATCACCGTGATTGCGGAAGGAGAAAAGGTAGAGTTTCAAGCTCTTGCTCTCCACCATGCGCTGATCGGGGATATAAAGGATGCGCAACTCGGCAAAGTCGGGTTGGCCTGTGATAGGACAAAGTGTCGTGAACTCGGGGCAATTGAATTGCACCCAATAGTCGTTGTCGGGATGCTGGTTCTGGAATGTCTCCAGCACTTCGGGTGTATAGTTGTCGGCATAGTTCGACGCACCACCCAGGGCTTTCAGCCCCTCATCTTTTCTGGTTTCTTGCATATTTCTTGTTTTGTTAGAGGGGGTTGAGCAAGTACCCCTTTCTCCATACCCTCTCGACGCGAGAGGCGGAGCTACTTAAATTACTTTATAAACGAGCCATGCCACGTAGGCAACGTAAATGATGGTGAGCACAGCACCCTCCCATTTCTCCACCTTGAACTTGGTATAGCAGAACATCCACAGAAGGAATATACTACCCACGAGCAACCAAAGGTCAACGCTCGTGATACCCTGAATGTCCATTGGAAGTATCAAGCCAGTGATACCGAGGATCATGAGGATATTGAAGACGTTGGAACCGATGACATTACCGATGGCGATGGCTGAGCGGCCTTTCTTTGCGGCCACGATACTGGTGGCTAATTCGGGCAATGAAGTGCCGAGAGCAACAATGGTAAGACCAATGACAGCATCAGGAACGCCAAGCGAACGCGCCACATCGGAAGCACCACCCACAAAGACATGGCTTCCGCCCACAAGGCAAGTGAGTCCGACCAAAATGAGTCCAAGCGCTTTCCAAACAGGCATGTCTTCGAGTTTGATTTCCTCAGCGGCCATCGCATCTCCCTTTGAGGCCACACGCAGGGTGTAGGCGATAAAAAGGATAAAGCCAGCGAAGAGAATGGCGGCATCGATGCGAGACACATCGCCATCGTGGCACATCAGCATGAGTGCGAGTGATGCGACAACGGCGAAAGGCATGTCCTTACGCACGGTATTGCGACTGATAGCCATAGGTGCAACGAGAGCGGTGACACCCACAATGGCTAGGGTGTTAAAGGCATTCGAACCAATGACATTACCTACGGCAATGTCTGAAGTACCCTGGATGGCCGACATGAGCGACACAAAAAACTCGGGCATAGACGTACCCATGGCCACAACGGTAAGTCCGATGACAATCTGCGGAATGCCCATGCGCTGTGCCAGTGCTGTGGCTCCGTCGGTCAGGCGGTCGGCACCCCATAGCACCAGAACCGCACCTATAATAATGAATAGAATACTCATAACGGCTGCAAAGTTACGAATAATCAACAGGATGACCAAATTTATTTGTTTTTTTCTTCGCGATGAACGAAGGAGCAGACCACGAAGGTATCACAGACCATGATAACCATACAAACATCATCTCACTTCTTGCAAGGGGCTTCATCGCTCACCTACGACCAACCAGCGGCTGAAGAAGTGAGAAAAAAAATCCCCGGATGCTCACGCACTCGGGGACTGTAAAAAATCTAACAATCACACAATCAAACTAATAATAACTAATAACACCTATAAATTTAAGCTTATCCTAAAACAAATCTTTTACCTTTATCCTCCTATTGATTCCGTCCCTGCGGAAGGGTATTCTCTTAGCCTACTGTGATCTGGCGAGCCACTTTCACCTCTTCCTTCACCACCTTTGGCAAGTCTACGGTGAGCACTCCGTCGGCCACGCGGGCTGCGATTTTATCTTTATTCACGTCATCTGGAAGAATCAGCGTCTGTTCGAACTTTGTGTAGCTGAACTCGCGGCGCAGATAGCGTGCCTTCTTGTCTTCCTCAGCGTTTTCCTTCTTATGTTCCATCTTGATGACGAGGTTACCGTCATGGTTGATGTTCACGTCGAAATCCTCTTTTTTCATTCCCGGAGCTGCCAGTTCTACGACATACTGCTTATCGTCTTCCTTGACATTGATGGCCGGGGCCGTTGCACTAGTACGTGGCATGAAATTGTCTTCGAACAAATCGTTGAACACTGTGGGGAGCCACTCATTACGTCTTGCAAATGTAGGATACGTCATTTCTTTTACCTCCTGATTTTTTATTTTTATGGTTTAACTTTTAATTCATTTACCTCAGCCTTTGGTTGTCTGTTGACTTCCTTTCTAAGCTTCGGCTTTCGCTTATATAAATGCAATATATGTGCCGAACGAGAAAACATGTCACAATGACATAAAATAATGACATTATGACATAAACAAAAGAGAAAGAATAAGGATTTGTTGGATTAATTCTGGGTTAAACCATGTTGGTTTCGATAGTATTGCGACTTCATTTGGTCAGGAAACAAAGAATAAAAGAAGAAGACGACAAGTCTTGATGACCTGTCGCCTTCTGTCGGTACCATATATAATAAGGTGGTAATTATTCCTTTTCCATGCGGTCGTCCACATTGTCGCCCTCTGTAGGACTGAGCTGCTCCTCAAAGTTGGTAATCTCATTCTTGATGAGAATGTTGTACCATTGGAGCAGTTTACGGATATCGCTGTCGTGAACACGGTCCTGATCGAACGATGGAAGCACGCGGTCGGCAAAAAAGTCGCGGAGTTCTTTGCTCGATGCCTTCTTATAGTTGAAGCTGACAGGCTTACCCTCTTCCTTGTCGCGCAGGGCAGCGAGAATGGTCATCAGAGGAACATCCTCTGCGTCGGTATACATAGCGATGTCGGCCAATGATGTCACGCGATCGGTGGCAAATGCAGGCATACGCTTGTGGGTCTCGTCGAGCGCCTCGACAATGAGATTGGCTTTACCTCTGGAAACGAGTTTGTAGAGGCCGGGCTTGCCGGCGATTGAAAGAATTGTCAATTGCATTTTCTCTTTTCTTGTTATGTTATTGTTTTGAGTAATATTCTTGATTTGGTCGAGCAGCCTGTCCACCTGTTCGGCGAGATCGTGCTGTCCGTCGTTCACTATTTCGAAGTCACACCGACCGAGCACCTCCTCCTGTGGCATCTGCTTTGCCATCCATTCGAGCGTTTTCTGCCGACTGATTCCGTCGCGTTCCATCACTCTCTGGATGCGCACTTCCTCGGGGGCCGTAACACAAACGGCACGGTCGACATATCGATAGAGACCGCTTTCGAAGAGAATGGCGCTCTCCACCCATTCCTTTCCGGAGTCGAGAAAGTCGCGAAACACCGCGGGGTGCACCAGATGATTAACCGCAAGTGTGTTTTCCTCCGACTGCATCATAAACGCCGCCACAGCTGCCTTGTTCAGCTGTCCGTCACGATAAGTGTCTGGACCTATCAGACGCGTGAGCTGTTGCCGCAGAGGTTCAGAGTCGCGCATAAGTCGTTTGGCAGCGGCGTCGCAGTCGTAGACATCGATACCCCGCTGTTGCAACAACTGGCACACAAAGCTCTTCCCGCTGCCAATGCCACCGGTGATAGCCGTTCGGAGAATGGCTTTTGTCATTGCTCTTCGATGAGGTAGTTCACTTCTTCAACTTCCAGTTTCACGTTTTTCAGTCCCGAAGGCTTGGCGGTGAGTGTTACAGGACATTTGGCCGAAGGATGCGCCAATATGTCGCCGTAGTCGGCCACCACAGTGAACTGTCCAGGACTGATGTTTCGGATGGAACTGGCGCCAACGGTGAAGGTGACCTTCACTTTCGACGGGAAAGTGCGCAGCGTTTTGCCTTCGGGCATATTGATGGCGGTGACGGGAATCTCGCAACTTTCCTCAGTGAGCACATCGGGATAGAAGCTCACTTTCACCTGCTGTGGCTGTATCTTTACACCCTGTATGGGCTTCAAATTCAGCACCTGCGTGGTGGTATCGGTCAGGTTGGTCAGACGAACGCCCTCTGTATAGACGCTCTTCACGCTGTCAAGTTTGGCCTGGCTGGCATAGATGGTGACAAACTCCGGTTCAAAGACAATACGCGCCAGATAGTGAGCCTCGTCGGGCGTCACAACTCCCTTGAGTCTTACGGGCACTCGCTTGCTGTCGCCATGATTATACGAGAACTCAAAGCGGTCGGGCTTGATGGAGACAATCGTGGTAGACTTGAAGAGCATCGGCTTGATATGACGGGACAATTCCACTTGCGTGGCCAACCCTTTCCCGTTTCCCTTGTCGTATGTCTTAAAGACAAGGTTCACGGTACGCAGCATATCGCCATAGAGATAGGGCAAGAGCGCGTAGCCCTTGTCGCGCACGGTAACGCGCAAGGTATCGCTACCCTGACTGGTGATGACCACTTTCTGCGGTACACCCGTCAGCGTGACAGGAATCTTCAGCTCGCGTTCGCTGTCCTCGTTGAGCGTGAGAATAAGCCAGAAGGCTCCGCTCAGCATAAGGAAGAACAGAAAAGTCAGGAATTCCTTATTGATGAAACCAAAAAGGAAATTCCTGACGATGGCGAAGAAGCCTGTGCGATTTGCAATGCCCATGGCTGTCTGTGATAGTCTGCTTTTTTCTGACGCTAGGTCGGTGATTACTTAGTCTGTGCTGCGCTCATGGCTGCACTGGTGTCGGCAAAGACGTAGTTCTTGTCTACGCGGATGACGACGCCCTTAGCAATTTCCACCTCCACGATGTTTGCAGCGAGGTCAATGTGCTTCACGGTGCCATAGATGCCACCGCCTGTTACTACTTTTGCTCCCTCGGTGAGTGCGTTCTGGAAAGCACGGATTTCTTTCTGTTTCTTCTGTTGCGGACGGATCATGAAGAACCACATGATGGCGAAGATGGCCACCATCATCAGCAACATGCTCATGCCACTGCCACCACCTTGGGCAGCCTGTGCGGCGAGAATCATTGATGTCATGTCTTTATTGTATTATGAGTTTCTAATCTTCGTTGAATAGTTCCCGGTCTGTCTCAGGTCTCTGTTGTCCCACCACGTCTGAGCGTGTGAAACGCTGACGGCGCTCGGGCACTGGTTTAAGCAATTTACCGACAGAGGCAAGATGGCGGGCAATAGCATCGAGCATGCCATTGATATAGCCGCTGCTCTTAGGTGTGCTGTAGAACTTGGCCAGCTCTACATATTCATTGATGGTCACATTGACAGGAATACCGGGAAATGTCATCATCTCGGCGATGGCAATCTGCATGATGACCACGTCCATGTAGGCCAGTCGTGAGAAATCCCAGTTGCGCGAGGCCTCACTCATGTAGTGCTGATACTGGTCGGCATTCAGAATGGTGGCGCGGAACAGCTTGCGAGCAAATTCCTTGTCCTCGTCGTCCTTGTACTCAGGCAGCAACTCCTGGTTCTTCTTGTTCTTCGGGTCAAAGCGCTTAATGGTCTTCAGCACGAAGGTGTCGACCACCTCTTTGTCGTCGTTCCAGTAGAGGCTCTTTTCCTCGAGTAGCGCGTCGAGATCCTCGTTTTCCGTAATCAGGTCTTTATAGAGCTTGCGCCAAAGCTCACGGTCGGCGTCGTAGCTGTCGTCTTCGCTCTCCATGTAGTCGTTGTACACCTGACTCTGCTGGATCTGTTCGAGCAGTCGCTTCACGAACTCTATATCATCGTCCCATGTTGCCTTCTGTGCTTCCACAAAGTCGCAGAGCATTCTGTTCTCCTCGAGCTGTAGCGCGAACTTATTGTAGGCGAACTTTTCTGATGGCAACTCTGTGCCTTCGTGCTTAGCCTTGGCCGTCTCTGCCTCGAAACGTCTGCATGCCTCCTTTGTGACAGCAACGATGAGGAGCAACATATAATTATATAGGTGATATGCTTTCGAGAGGCTGAAGAGCAGTTCCTTCTCTGCGCTATCCATGTTCTTGCTACCGTTTTGATAGTATGCGTAGGTTAACTGGACTATCTTTATTCTAATTAATTCTCTGTTAATCATCTTTTCTTCTTTTTTCTTCTAAATCACAGAATACGATTGCAAAATTAAAAAAAATCCACATATTACGCAAGAAAAGAACGCCTTTTTCTACTTTTTTTAAGAGAAAAGTTGCGAGTGTGACAGAAAATTGATACCTTTGCACCGCTTTTTTCGTGTGATGGTGAATTAAGCATATCATTATTAATTATTTCAACTTAATTTAGAGTAACACAACATTATGAAAGAAATCGCAGTAAAAGGCCAGAAAAGAACTGAGACTGGCAAGAAAGCTACCAAGCTGATGCGTAAAGAGGGTCTGGTGCCCTGTAACCTGTATGGTGAGAAGAAGGGTGAGAATGGTCTGCCCGAGGCTGTTGCCTTTGCCATTCCCATGGCCGACCTCCGCAAAGTGATCTACACTCCCCACATCTACGTGGTGAACCTGAACATTGATGGTGCCGAGCACAAGGCTATCATCAAGGAACTGCAGTTCCATCCCGTGAGCGACGCGCTGTTGCACGTTGACTTCTACGAAATCAACGAGGCTAAGCCCATCACCATCGGTATCCCCGTGAAGCTGAATGGTCTGGCTCAGGGTGTGCGCGACGGTGGCCGTCTGGCCCTCATCGTTCGCAAGGTGAACGTAACTGCCAAGTATCAGGATATCCCCGAGACGCTCGATATCGACGTTACCAACCTGCTTATCGGCAAGAGCATCAAGGTGGGCGACCTGAACTTCCCCGGACTGGAAATGGCTACCAGCAAGGAGGTTGTGGTTTGCACCATCAAGGCTACTCGTAAGTCTAACGCCGCTGCTCAGGAGACTACTGAGGAGGATGCTTAAACAGATTTGTAAGCTGCTAGGGGCTTTCGGCATACGATTCCAGAAGGCTCCCGACAGCTCGCAACATCAAGAACCCAGTCATATGGACAAATATCTGATTGTAGGCTTGGGCAACCCTGGTGCCGAATACGAGGGGACACGCCACAACACAGGATATATGGTATTGGACGCCTTCGCCAAGGCGTCCAATATTTGTTTTGAGGACAAGCGCTACGGCTATATGGCCGAGACATCGCTTCGAGGCCGCAAAATATTCCTGCTCAAGCCCACCACCTTCATGAACCTCAGCGGAAACGCCGTGCGCTACTGGCTGCAGAAAGAGAACATCGACCAGAAACGACTGCTCGTAGTGGCCGATGAACTGGCACTGCCGCTTGGCACATTCAGGCTGAAGGGAAACGGAAGCAACGGTGGCCACAACGGACTGGGACACATTCAGCAACTCATCGGCCAGCAATACGCTCGGTTGCGTGTCGGCATCGGAAACGAATTCCAGCGTGGCGGACAGGTCGACTACGTGCTGGGACGCTACGACGATGAGGAAAAGAAGACGCTGGAACCTGTTCTCGAGACGTCGGTAGAAGTCATCAAGAGCTTCGTGCTCGCTGGCATTGACATCACGATGAACCAGTTCAACGCCAAGGGCAAGCAGAAGAAGCAAAAACCACAGTAGCAATGGAAGCAAGAATTGACAAATGGCTATGGGCTGCGCGCATTTTCAAGACGCGGAGCATCGCCTCCGACGCCTGTAAGAACGGGCGCGTCACCATCAACGGTGTGAACGTGAAACCATCGCGACCGCTGAAGGTGGGCGAGGTGGTTAGCGTGAAGAAACCGCCCATCACCTACTCGTTCCGCGTGCTGAAATGCATCGAGCAACGTGTGGGAGCCAAGCTGCTGCCCGAGATCTACGAGAATGTCACCGATCCGAAACAATACGAACTGCTTGAGATGAGCCGCATCAGTGGGTTCGTAGACCGTGCGCGAGGCACTGGGCGCCCCACGAAGAAAGAGCGCCGCGCTCTCGACGACTTCATCGATCCGGCCCTCTTCGGCTTCGACAACGACGACGATTTCGATTTCGAAGACTGATTGCATTCACATAAGGCAAACCGCAAACCCAACAAATCACCAAATCAAAATGAAACACCATATCGCCATTTTCGTATCAGGTAGTGGAACGAATTGCGAGAACATCATCCGCTATTTCGCCAACAATCCCGAAATAGACGTCACCCTCGTGGTGAGCAACAAGGCCGATGCCTACGCACTGGTGCGGGCCGAGCTCCTCAATGTGCCCACGGCCATCATGCCCAAAAGCGACTTCAACAACGAGCAGTTGCTCATGCCGCTATTGCAGAAGCACCATTGCGACTTCATCGTGCTAGCTGGTTTCCTGCTGATGGTTCCCGACTTCCTGCTACGCTCCTTCAATGGCCGCATCGTCAACATCCACCCATCGCTTCTGCCCAAGTATGGCGGAAAGGGCATGTGGGGACACCATGTTCACGAGGCCGTGAAGGCGGCTGGCGAAACCGAAACGGGCATCACGATACATTACGTATCAGAGATTTGCGACGGCGGTGAGATTATTGCACAATTCCGCACGCCCCTCTCTCCCACCGACACGCCCGACGACATCGCCGCCAAGGTGCATGTCCTGGAGCAGGAGCATTTCCCGGCCGTCATCGAGGAGGTGATTCGCGGTCTTTAGACCTTCAACGCTATAAGGATAATCCCCAGCATTCGCATGAACGCTGGGGATTTTTTGATGGTCGTTGTCGACCTAAAAGTTGAAAAAAAAGCTAGTTGATTTCTTACATCCTGCGACCACCGCCGCCGCCGAAGCCGCCGCGTCCGCCACCGCCGAAGCCGCCGCGACCGCCACCGCCGAAACCACGACCGCCACCGAAGCCACCGCGTCCGCCAGGACCGCGCATCTGATCACGTGCATCCTTGCCACCGAAGAGGTTCAGACGGTAGATGGCGTGCAACATGACGTAAGAGTTGATGCTATTGTACTCGGTATCGCTGCGCTGCATGGCGTTGATGGTGCGCGAGTAGTTGCTCTGCTCCTGCAGGATGTCGTAGAACTGGATGCTCACCGTGAGCGGTTTGCCCTTGAGGAAGCTCTGCGACACCTGTGCGTTCCAGATGAGTTCGTTGGTGTTCATCGACGCATCACTATAGCCTCGACGACTCTGGTTATGCATGTCGGTGGAGAAACTGGTGCCCCACGGTGCAAAGATGTTGATGCTACCACCATAAGAGTACTGCCAAGTGTCGAGATCGTTCTGGCTCTGAAGCATGTTGCGGGTGTGCATATAGTTCACCGATCCGTCTACTCCAATCTCGAACCAGTCCTTGCGATAGCTCAGCTGCAGACGTTCCATCACGCTTGTCGAGCGCGTCGTATTCTTGAGCGAGGCCTGCACGTCGTTGTCGTAGAGATAGCCAACGTAGTTGTTGTAGTTCAGCATGGTGAAGGTGTTCATGTTCCATACGCCTGCCGAGTCGATGGCCGTGTTGAACATGAAGCCAAGACCTGCGTTCCAGTTGCCGTTGATGTTCTCCGGTCTGGTGATGCGTCCACCGGTTTCGGGGTTCACCGTCACCATGTTCGAGATGCTGTTTCGCGTGTTGCTATAGTTGGCAAACGTCATGATGCTGCGCTGATGCGACTGAAGATAGGTGTTGTAGAACAGCTGGAAACGGTTGGTGAACGAGGGCTTCAGCCCGGGATTACCCTTCGTGATGTTCATCGGGTTGCTGTCGTCGGTGATGTCGAGAAGGTCGCTCATCGAGGGCTGCGACGTAGTTCCGCGATAGTTCAGGCGAAGTTCCGTCAGGTCGTTGGGATTGTAGCGGAAGTCGAGTGTCGGCGTCACGTTGAACACGTTGCGAGTGGTGTCGGTGTGCAGACCCTGATAGTCTTGGATGAACTTCGACGTCTGCGGCTGGAACATCACACCAGCATTCAGTCTGTACTTGTCGCGAATCAGGCGGAACATCACGTTGATCTCGTGAATGTAGTTCTTATATTCTGAGAATCGGCTCAGGTCTGCGTCCAGATAGTTGGTATAGTCCATGGGCAGACGTGTCAGGAAGTTGTCCCATCCGCGATACTCACGGCTGATGCCAGCGAAGGGATTGGTGTCGAAGCCCGAGAAGTCGTAGGTGGAGCGGTCGCTCTTATTGTAGTTGTAGCTAAACTGATAGCTGAACTGCAGGTAGGTTCGCTTCCAGAGGGGTTCCGAATAAGTGGCCTGCACCGAATAGCCATAGCGCTTTGTCGGCGTCAGGTTGTAGCGGTTGGTATAGTACGTTGAGTCGTTGCCTGCGGCATTCTGTATCTGGAACAGCGTCACGTCGCTAAGCGACAGGTTCTTGCTCTCGGAGTCGTTATAGTTGACATTACCCACCAAGGTAACGTTACGTCCGTCGTTATTCAGCCTGCGGTTCAGCTGGAGCATGGCCGATGCTGAATTGCCGTCGCTATAGCTGATGCCGCCGTTCTCGTTGCGGTTCACGCGGATGCTGTCGGCAACCAGGTCGTCTACGTCGATGGCCAGTGGGTCGGTCACGTAGAGATAGGGATCCTGATTGAAGGTACGCGAAAGACTACTGTTGCGTCCGTCGCTCGAACTCAGCGTAACGGTAGGACGGAACGTGATGGTTGTCATCGAGTCGGGGGTCCACTCAATGCGCATACGGCCATTCCAGTTGTTGTTGCGCGTGAAGTTCTGCGTCAACGAGTTGCTAAACTGGTTGAACGCACCGTAGAACTGTTCGGTAGACTGGCGCGACCACACATCGCCGTCGTTATGGTTCCAGCGCACCGAAGCATCCCATTTCAGTCGGCCAGTATCCTCGTAGTTGAAGTTCAGGCCCACCATCTTGCTGGCTGTCAGGCCGTTGCGACCGCCCCATCGGCCACCGCCGCCGCCACCAGGGAAGCCCATGTCGTTGGTGTTGTTGGCACTATTGAAGCCCATCAGGCGCCATTTATCGTTGAAATAGGCCATCATGATGCGCTCTGAGTAGCGGTTCTTGGTACCGATACCAAGGTCGACATTGGCGAACATACCTTTGTTCATACCGGCTTTGATGCCGAAGTCGAGCACCGTCTCCTCGTTGCCGTCGTCGATGCCGGTCACGCGGGCCAGATCGCTCTGCTGGTCGTAGGCACGAATGTTATTGATGATCGAGGTGGGCAGGTTCTTCATGGCCGTCTTGGTATCGCCAGTCATGAACTCCTTACCGTCCACGAGAATCTTCTTCACTTCCTTACCGTTGATGGTGATCTTACCGTCGTCGTCGACCTGTGCGCCGGGAAGTTTCTTCACCAGTTCCTCCACTACCGAGCCCTCGGGCGTGCGATAGGCGGAGGCGTTATATATAAAGGTGTCTTTCTTCACCGTCACCTTGGAGGCCTGACCCACCACCGTTGCTTCCTTCAGCATGATGGCATCGGGCACGAACGCGATACTTCCCAGCGCCACGTTCTTATTGTTGGCGATTGTCACGTCCTTTGTCTGGGTGACATAGCCCACGCTCGTCAGCTTTACGATGTACTTGCCGTCGGCCGGAGCTTCTACCGAGAAGCGTCCGTCTTCGTCGGTCAGCGTTCCTGTTACGAACGTACTGTCGGGCTTCAACAAGTGAACTGTGGCCTGCATCACGGCTTCCTTCGAGTCGCGGTCGGTCAACGTTCCCGTTATCTTTCTCTCTTGTGCGAATGTAGCTACTGATACGAATGCCAATAGCAAGAAAATGATCCTTCTCATCATTTAAAAAATTAATTCGTGTAATTGTTACGCTTGTTTTGACATTCGGCATCGAGAATAGTTTAAACCTTGAATTGTTAATTAAGCTGAAAACGAAAAATATTGTTCTTTTCGCGACCTAAAAACTTGTAGAAACATTATCGGATTAAGCATATTTTAACAGATTATCACTCCGAAGTGTTAAGAATCAGACCGCAAATCGCTCAACTTTTTAACATAAAACTACCCACATGTCTATCCCCTTTTTGCTATCTCCGAGATTACAATCGAAAAGTCGGATGAGCAAAACTGGCGCTTTTGGTCATCGAAATTGGCGCTTTTGATGACTTAAACTGTCGCTTTTGCTCATCGAAACTGCCGCTTTCGATGAAAAAAATCTAGATTTTTTTGCCAAAAAAGTGCCATTTTTCGCTTTCAAAATTGGCGCGACAATTGTAAGTAACTGACAGTTAGCACATTACGGCTAATCGCTGAGAATCGCGTATTTTGCTCCTTCGGAACTTTTGTTTGAGAATTTTTAAATCTCCATGTTAAAAAGGAATATGTCAAATGTGAACAAATGTTATTACGTACGTGTAGGGCTCGTTGCTCTGAATTATTTTTCATCCATCCCATATATGTCACAAAGGGTAGGCTCGGACATTAAAAATGCGCAAAAAGGGCCGTAAGTTGACGGAATATAAAAAAAACTTTGTATTTTTGCACCCGAAAAATTTGGAGAATCGAATCATGGAGCAGAGAATTGTTTTTTCGGAGAACTTACAGGAAGAATTGGCAAAAGCCCTCACCGAGTGCGAACGCGACCGTATCTTTGTGCTGGTCGACGAGACCACAGCTCAGGCGTGCTGGCCCGTGGTGAGCGACTTCTGGACGTTGCGCAATGCCCAGCTCATCACCATTCAGGCAGGCGACTCGCACAAGCATCTCGAGGCCGTCAGCCACGTGTGGCAAGCGTTGCAACAGGGCGGAGCATCGCGCCATTCTCTGCTTATCAACCTCGGCGGTGGCATGGTGACCGACCTCGGTGGGTTCGCGGCATCAACCTTCAAGCGCGGCATCAACTTCATCAACATTCCCACCACGCTCCTCTCGATGGTCGACGCCAGCGTCGGCGGTAAGACGGGCATTAACTTTGGCGGCCTGAAAAACGAAATCGGCGTATTCTCCGACTCACGATTTGTCATCCTCGACACCACTTTTTTACGCACACTCGACCGCGAGAACCTGCTTTCGGGCTTTGCCGAGATGCTGAAACACTCGCTACTGGCCGACGAGAAGATGTGGGCCGCACATGTGACGGCGGCACCATTGCTGGAATCGATCGTCGATGCATCGGCCAACGATAGCGCATCGCAACACGCCAGCCTCAGCGCAATGGTCAGGCAGAGTGTGGAACTGAAGGAACGCATCGTGACGGAAGACCCGCACGAACGCGGTTTGCGCAAGGCCCTGAACCTGGGGCACACGGTGGGTCATGCGTTCGAGAGCATGGCCATGAACCGCAATAAACCCATACTTCACGGCTATGCTGTGGCCTATGGATTGGTGTGCGAACTCTACCTGAGCGCCGTGAAATGTGGATTCCCCACGCAACAATTGCGACAGACGGTGGCCTTCATCCGCGAGAACTACGGACAGATGGGCATCACGTGCGACGACTATCCCGCACTGATCGAACTGATGAAGCACGACAAGAAGAACCGCGACGGCAGAATCAACTTCACCCTTCTGGGCGGCATCGGAGATATCCGCATCAACCAGAATGTCAGTGACGAGGATATCCGCGAGGCACTCGATTTCTATCGCGAGGGATAAGGTTTCCGTTGTCTTTCAGGAAACCTGATTGGGCGTTCCTATATTTCCTGGAAAACGGGCAATTCCAGTTTTCCTATATTCCTAAACTATCGCTTCGGCAGCCATAGCGGCGGCCTTCACACGAGCCGGTTTTCCCGTCTCGGTTTGCGGGATGCGCTCTACGTGCACGTAGTGGCGCGGGGCCCAATGGGGCGGTAAAACGCGATGACACAACTGGCGAAGGGCGTCGTCGACGATGCCTTCGGTAAGCAACACGACGGCTTCGCCCAAACTCACATCGGGACATTTCGTAACGAGAAAGGTATCGTGCAAATGGGGACGTAGCATCCGCTCGGCCTCTTCTATCTGTATCTTCAGCCCACCCGAGCAAACCACATTGTCGCGACGGCCCAGAATGCGGAACTCCGTTCGTTGCGATTGAGGATGCGAACGAAGTTCGGCAATATCGTTGGTCACCAGCGTCTGTTCGCAAACCTGTGGCGCGTCGATAACCAGACACTGGTCGTCGGAGAGCGATACGCCGACACCATCGAAGGGCGTGTACCACTCGCTGGCATCGGGTCCGCTAAGTCGGCGCAAGGCAATATGCGAAAGGGTCTCGGTCATCCCATAGGTGCTCCAGACGGCATTGGGAAATGAGCGAAGCGCTTCCGCCAGCTGATCGTCGATGGCACCGCCGCCGATGATGAGGTTTCCAATCGATTTCAGCCGTTCGCGTTCAGGCTCTGTCTGAAGCGAATTCCACACCTGCAGGGGTACCATTGCGGCGAAGTCGATGTGACCGCGATTCTCAATGAGCGGATGTCCGGAAGGTTCCACCGACACTAGTTTCAGGCCACGAACCAAAGAGCGCACCACCATCATCTTGCCGGCGATGTAGTCGAGCGGCATGCATAGCAATGCTATGTCGCCCTCGCGCAAACCCAGAAAGTCGCAAGTGATGCGCGCCGAAGCCTCCATGCGCCGTTTCTCCACCCACAACGGCTTCGGCGTGCCCGTCGAACCGCTGGTATGAACGAGGATTCGCTCGTTCTGGTTGTTCCATTCTTCGAGAAACTGCTGTAATGTCATCATAGCTTCGGCTTTCTATATTACGACTCTCCAACCGCACTACATATTATATGTGTGCACGCTGGCGCCTTGTGCCGCGGGCAGATAGTTGATTCCCCACCAGCACATCTGCAATAGAACGAAGGCGGCTAGCAAAATCCAGAGGGATGCCTTCACCGAACGCGGTCGGGCAATGCGTACGTGAATGTAGACGAGATAGGCGAACCACGTGATGGCGGCCCACGTCTCCTTCGGGTCCCAGGCCCAATAATGTCCCCATGCCTCCTTGGCCCAGAGGGCTCCGAAGAGCATGCCGACGGTCATAAAGGCAAGGCCGACGGAGACGAGGTTGTCTAAGCTACCTAGGTCAGGGGTCTGGGGGGATGAGCTGTTGTCAGGCATGCTCGAATTCCTGCTTTCCTTCTTTAGCAAGAACTTTGGGGGCAGAAGATGATACACCGCCATGAGCGTGGCTGCGCCCAATACCGCGTAGGCAAACATATAGACGATGACGTGGGGGGCGAACCAGGGGCTTTGCAAAGCAGGCATCAGCGTCTTGGAATGGATTTCCGGCTTGAAGAGGTTGACACAGATGAACACCAGGGACAAGACGGTGGAGAACGAAAGAATCCACTTGTATTTCCAGCGGGAATAGACGATAATACCGGTCATCGGCAGGAAGAACGAATACCACAGGCGTGTCTCGCCCATCGTGCGGAGGGGCGGGTGCTCCAGCGACACCCACATTGAAAGAATGAATGAAAAAAAGACAAGCAGTCCCAGTATGGTGGCCGTATAGGCCACTGCCCTTTTCTCTTTCCAAGCTGCCCCGGCTCCTATTGCCCACAGCACTACCGCCGTTATTGCAAAATATATGAAATGCTCCCAGCCCAATGTCATTTAGAATTTTATGGTTTACGATTCACTATTTCCCTCTCATTTTCCACTCTTTACTCTTCGCTCATCACTCTTCACCAGGGCGAAGCCCGCGAACATGCAGAGTGCACCGGCCAGCATCATATAGATGCCGGTATAGACCAGCGGCAGCCAGGGGTCGCTGACCAGCTCGAGTATGGACGCCTGGCTCATGGATCCCATCTCCGTGTCGTAGCCGTATTGATAGATTTTCCAGCCGTCGACCTTCACTGGCTTGTTCACTTCGACCGTGCCCTTGTACTTCTTGCCCTCCTTTGTCAGGATATGGATGTCGGAGGCAAAGCGCTTGGGCGAGCCGTCGTCGTAGGTCTCCATGGTAAACTTCTTCAGCTCGATGGCGATGGGCATCTCGTGGATCATGCCCCGTTCGTCCATAGCCCGCCATTCCTGCTTCCCTTCCGTCGCCATCATCCTCAACCGCTGCAGGTCGGCATTGCCCAGCGTGGCGGTAGTCATGGCGAGGAAGAGGCCGAGGTGGTTCAACAAGAAGGGAATATCGCGCTTCCATCGAAAATGCAGCGTGCGACGAATGATGACTTGCCCCAGAATGACGGCGATATAGGCATAGATGAGCACAAAGGGCCAGAACGACAGCATGTGGTTGAACCACATACCTCCACCGTCCGTATAGCTTTCGTCGCCGGTCGGAGAGAGGGTAGGGGTGAGGTTTGTCTGTCGTGTCAGTCCCATGATGATGGTCAGCACGACGGTATAGACCAGGGCTGGTATGGCGGCCTTGTAGGTGCCGATGAACTGGAAGGCATGAACCTTCTTCCGCAGCAGGAAGATGGCAGCAATGAGCACCAGAAACCCTGCCAGCACCATCCCGTTGACTGGCCAGTGGAAGGCATCCCAGCGAACAGGGCCAACGCTGAGTTCGAGCAGAATTCCTGCCCCTATTAGTCCCGCTCCGATGAGGAAGCCTTCGCGCAATCCGTATGGTTTAGTCCACATATTTTGAAACTTGATTAGGAACACGGCACTTGTGCAAGTCGCGTGCAGAGAACAGGCTCTTCGCATGCGGCGGTGCCGTGTCCCTATGCGTTTGACCGCAAAATTACAAATAAAATACAAAACACACCGAATAGCACTCGCAAACTTAACATAAATTAAGGCAAAAATATAGGCCAATGGCTATATCGTTGCCTAAATTATAGGTACTGAGCTGTTATCGGCCGAGGCTGAAGACTGAAAAAAAGTGAATGGGGGAATTATTTTTGTGTGTGTCTGGCGGTGGAATCAGAAAAAATAACTACCTTTGCACATGATTCCATAAAACTAAACATTATAACTATGAGAAAAATGAGAATGTTTGCTATGGTGGCGCCGGTGATGATGCTGGCCACCATCCTTGCCGTCAGCAGTATGATGAGCAGTTGCACCCAGGGGAGAAAAGGTGAACCGGGTAAATGGACTATTGAGGCCAAACTGTCGAATCCCGGGGATTCGCTCTATGTGTTTTCTACTGACGATCTTCACAACAGTAACACGTTGGTGAAAGAGAATGGCGTTTTCAAGTTTACGACAGACTTGACGGAGGTGAAGGCTTTCCTTTTCCTCACACCGTCGCTGCTGCGGGGAGAAGGTGGCTACAGTTTCTTGGTTGAAGCAGTGCCTGGCGAAGTGCTGACAGCTGAGGGATTCTGCGATGATGAGAAGCCTGCCGACGGCCTCACTTTCAGCGGCTCGGAGTTCTACAAGCATTACACAGAGGTCAGCACCATCGTCAGCAAGACGGAGGAGACAGATGATGCCCAGCCTGCCATCGACTTCATCAAGGCTCATGCTGGAGAAGAGATTTCTGCCACGCTCATCGCCTCGGTGGCCAGCCATGATCCCGACCATGTCGACGAGACGCTCGCCCTGCTGTCGCCGGAGGTTCGTAACGGCAGGATGAAAGCCTATATCGACCATCAGTTGGAGGAGGTGAAGGAATATTTGAAGCAGAAGGAGATAGAGAATAAGGTGCTCGAGCCAGGCGCCGAAGCCCCCGACTTCACGCTGAACGACATCAACGGCAAGCCTCTCGCACTGTCGTCGCTGCGCGGCAAGTACCTCGTGCTCGATTTCTGGGGTTCATGGTGCGGATGGTGCATCAAGGGCTTCCCCGACATGAAGGTGTACTACGAGAAGTACAAGGACAAGCTGGAGATACTCGGCATGGACTGCAACGACACTGAGGAGAAGTGGAAGAAGGCCGTCGCCGAAAACGAGCTGCCTTGGAAGCACGTCTTTGTACCCAAAGAGTCGACGGTACCTACCGACTACTTCATCAGTGGCTTCCCCACGAAAATCATCATCGATCCCGAGGGCAAGGTGGTGAAGACGGTCGTCGGTGAGAGCCCTGAGTTCTATGAGCTGCTCGACAAGCTGTTCTAGAGCTACTTCCTAGTTGGGGTGAACAATAACGATGCGCCCACTTCTCACGGGAGAAGTGGGCGCATCGTATGATGCATTCTACTTCTTGGTCTTGATGCCGAAGACGCAGAGGGAGCCGATGATGAAGAGGGCGGCAGCAACGAACATCATCGATGACTGCGAGCTGCCGATGAGCTTCAAGATGGTGCCGCCGAGGATAGCTGCCACAATCTGCGGCAGGCAGATAGTGCCGTTGAAGAGGCCCAGATAGGCACCCATGTGGCCGTAGCCCTGCAGGGCATTGGTGACCAGCGTGAACGGGCAGGCGAGCATGGCAGCCCAGCCGCAGCCGATGAGCAGGAAGGGCAGAATCTGCATATACTGGTCGGGGCAGAAGGGGATGAGGGCAAAGCCCAGTCCACCTAGCAGCAGACTGACGAAGTAGGCGCGCTTGATGTTGCCGAAACGGGGAATGAGCGTGGCCCAGACGACGCTGCCCATGGCCTGGATGGCATAGAGCACACCCGTCCAGTTGCCGGCGTCCTGATAGGCTGCCGTCTTAGAGTCGGCAGTGCCCCAGACGGTGAGCGACACGGCGTCGACGACGTAGGTCCACATGTAGAGCATGCCGGCCCAGCAGAAGAACTGCACCAGTCCGATACGCCAGAAGGCAGCAGGGGCATTCTTCAGCAGCACAAACCAGTTGGCCTTGGTGTCATTCTCTTCCGACACAGGATTATACTCCAGATACTCCTGGGGTGGCCACTCCTTCACCTTCATCGTGGTGTAGATGACGCAGAGAATGAGGATGGCGGCGCCGACGTAGAATGACCAGATGACGGAGTCGGGCACGACACCCTCAGGGGCAGTGTTGCTCACGCCTATCCAGGTGAAGACGAAGGGGAAGATGAAGCCCACGACGCTGCCAGCGTTGCACAGGAACGACTGGATGCTGTATGCCTTGCCCTTCTGCCGCTCGTTCACCATGTCGCCCACCATCATCTTAAATGGCTGCATGGCCATGTTGATGCTCGTGTCGAGGAGCATGAGCATCAGCAGTCCGAAAATCATCACTGCCGAGATGCTCAGACCCAGCGAGCCGCTGTTGGGCAGCAGGCACATCACGGCCACGGCCATCGTAGCGCCGATGAAGAGGTAGGGGATGCGGCGGCCGAAGCGTGTCCATGTGCGGTCGCTGAGGGTGCCGATGATGGGCTGCACGAGGATGCCCATCAGCGGGGGCAGGATCCAGAAGAAGCTCAGGTCGTGCGGGTCGGCACCGAGGGTGCGGAAGATGCGCGAGATGTTAGCACTCTGGAGTGCGTAGGCTATCTGCACTCCGAAGAATCCGAAGCTCAGGTTCCAGAGCTTCCAAAACGATAAATCAGGTTTCTGTTTCATATACGGTTTGTTTTTGTTGCCACGGTTTTACCCGGTTGTTCTATTTTTTTGCCACGGTTTTCACGGTTTTGTACGGTTATTCTCTTTTTTTTGCCACGGTTATGCACGGTTTTGTACGGTTATTCTCTTTTTTGCCACGGTAGTGCCACGGTTTTGTACGGTTATTTTAGTTTTTTTTGCCACGGTTATGCACGGTTTTATACGGTTATTCTAGTTTTTTTGCCACGGTTTTACCCGGTTGGGCACGGTTATTCTAGTTTTTTTTGCCACGGTTATACACGGTTTTGTACGGTAATTCTAGTTTTTTTGTCATGGTTTTGTACGGTTATTCTAGTTATTGCTCAATTCCTTTGGCAGCCTGACCTAGAAGACGCTGGAAACCGCGACCTTCTTGCTGGCTGAAATTTAGGATATAGCCTAGCTTGCTGTGGGTAAGGTTGACATAGTTCAACGTTTGGGCTATATGTTCGCGTGTAATAGCAGGTACAGCTTTCAGCTCCACGATGATTTTTCCATCTACAAAGATGTCAGCAACATAATTACCCACGATTTGTCCTTTGTATTCCACTACAAGCGGTTTCTGGCGCTCATAAGGGATACCCATTTCGTCGAACTCTATACAAAGTGCATTCTCGTAGACCTTTTCCGCCAGTCCTTTACCCAGCGTGTTCAGCACATTGTTATAAGCTTTCAGAATCTTATCACTCAATTCCTGGTATATCAGCATTTCTTATATTTTTTATTATAGAAAACGATATTAAAACTATGTCCAACCGTGTTAAACCGTGGTGCCTTCACATCCTCAAACCGTGTCCAACCGTGTAAAACCGTGGCCCCCAAATCCAAGTCTCACCATGTCCAACCGTGGTGTCCTCACATCCTCAAACCGTGTCCAACCGTGTAAAACCGTGGCCCCCAAATCCAAGTCTCACCGTGTCCAACTGTGGTGTCCTCACATCCTCAAACCGTGTCCAACCGTGTAAAACCGTGGCCCCCAAGTCCAAGTCTCACCGTGTCCAACCGTGTTAAACCGTGGCTTTCGATGTCCGAGGCTCACCGTGATGTCCCTCGGATGATGAGCCGTGTGCGGACGATGCGTTTCTCCACGTGGTCTAGTGGGATGCGGCCCTCGACGTGGCCGATGAGCACGTTGGCGGCCTCCTCGCCCACGCGCACGCCGCGCTGCTCGACGGTGGTGAGCATGGGGTCGCAGGCCATGGCTCGCTCGCCGTTGGTGAATCCGCAGATGCTGATGTCCTCGGGCACGCGCAGTCCCATGTGCTTCACGGTGTAGAGGATGCCGATGGCCGTGTCGTCGTTCACGGCGAAGAAGGCGTCGGGATACTGGTCGCCGTCGAACATGTCGGGTGTGATCAGCTCAGCGTCGCGGCGGTTGTCGCAGTAGCGTGTCATCCGAATGTCGAAAGGCAGTCCGTGCTTCAGCAATGCGTCCTTGTAGCCGTTGAAGCGGTTCTTCGATATTTCCAGGTTCATCTGCGAACCGTAGTAGGCGATGTGGCGGCAGCCCGTCTGGATGAGATAGCTCACGGCGTTGTAGGCTCCCATATAGTCGTCGACCACCACGCGGCTGGCGTTCACGCCTGTACAGATGCGGTCGTAGAACACCAGGGGCACGCCGGCGTCGATGAGTCTTTCGAAGTGCTCGTAGCGCTGAGTGTCCTTAGCCTGCGAGACGATGATGCCGCACACCTTGTTCTCGAAGAACGACTGGCAGAGTCTTACCTCCTGCTCATACTTCTCGCCGCTCTGTGCCACCATGATGCGGTAGCCGTGCTGTTCGGCCTCCTCCTCTATGCCCTTCAGGATGGTAGAGAAGTAGTAGTGCACCAGCTCGGGCACGATGACACCAATGACCTTCATCGGCTTCACCTTCGAGTGGCGCAGTGATTCTGCCAGTACATTCGGTGTGAAGTTGTGCTCACGTGCATACTGCTGTATCTGCCGCCGCCGCTCTTCCGAGATGCGCGGCGAGTCGGCCAGTGCCCTCGACACCGTAGCCACCGATGTGCCCAGCTCACGGGCTATGTCCTTCATTGTCATCATAGTGATTTCCGGTTTTTATTTATCAATACAACAGTTTTTGTTCTTTCACCATGCAAAGATAGTGCAAACTTTTTTTGCGCGCGCGAATACCTTATATTATTATAGCCAAATAAACGTGCAAACGTTTGCGTATTATACTAACGTGAAAATATAAAAAATAATTGTCGGACTATGCAAAAATATTCTAACTTTGCATCGGATTTTCCTAATAAAGCAGAAACAACAACTGAATTAACAATATTAACTAACTAAAAATGTAATGATGAAGCAGGTAAACATGCAATTACCGCTGAGGATGTTGACCCTCTTGTTAGGGCTCTTCCTTTCGGTAGGGGCCTTTGCACAGCAGATGACTGTGAAGGGCCATGTGAAAGATGCCACTGGCGAACCCATCATCGGAGCTACCATCCGCGTTACCGGCACGCAGACAGGCGTGGTGAGCGACTTCGACGGTAACTTCCAGATTCAGGCCAGCCAGGGCCAGACGCTTAGTGTGACCTACGTGGGCTACCAGACGGCCACCGTGGCTGCCGCTCCCAATGTGGTGGTGACGCTGCAGGACGATCAGGCAGTCATTGGCGAGGTGGTGGTCATCGGTTATGGTGTGGCCAAGAAGAACGACCTCACCGGAAGTGTGACGGCTATCAAGCCCGACGAGAAGAACCACGGTCTCATCACCAGCGCCCAGGAAATGATCTCCGGTAAAATTGCCGGTGTGAACGTGACCAGCGACGGCGGTACCCCTGGTGGCAGCTCCACGATTCGTATTCGTGGCGGCTCGTCGCTGCATGCCTCCAACGATCCTCTCATTGTAATCGACGGCTTGGCCATGGACCGTCAGGGTGTGAAAGGTGCACCCAACGCCCTGTCTATGGTTAATCCTAACGACATCGAGTCGTTCACCGTGCTGAAGGATGCTTCGGCTACAGCCATTTATGGTAGCCGCGGTTCTAACGGTGTCATCATCATCACCACGAAGAAGGGCCGTGTGGGCCAGGCTCCGAAGGTGAGCTACAACGGTAACGTCAGCTATTCCGTGAAGCGCAACAAGCTCGACGTGCTCGATGCCAACGAGTATCGCTCGTTCATCAAGTCCTACTACGGTGCCGAGTCGGCTGCCGCCGGTCTGCTGGGCAATGCCAACACCGACTGGCAGGAGGAAATCTTCCACTCCGCCGTCAGCAGCGACCACAACATCACCGTGCAGGGTGGCCTGAAGAACATGCCCTACCGTTTCTCGTCAGGCTACACCGACCAGAACGGTATCCTGAAGACCTCGAACTTCCAGCGTACCACCGCCAGCTTGACCTTGAACCCGTCGCTGCTCGACGACCATTTGAAGTTCAACATCAACGGCAAGTTCATGTACTCCCACAACCGCTATGCCAACACGGGTGCCATCGGCGAGGCCGTGCGCTTCGATCCCACGCAGCCCGTCACCAGCACCGATCCTCTCTTCAAGGACTTCCGAGGCTACTGGCAGTGGGGTGGCGACGGCTCCGGCTATAACGACAACACCGTCAGCCGTGCCATCATCGCCACAGGTCCCGGCAAGAACCCCGTGGCCATGCTCAACGAGCGTAACGACCGTGCCAACTCCTACGACTACATGGGCAATGTGGAGGTGGACTACCAGATTCACGGCTTCGAGGACTTGCGCCTCCATGCCAATGCCAGCGGCGACTGGGCTAACGGTAAGCAGGACACCGACTATGCTCCCTGGGGTTCGTCGAACTTCTACTATGGCAACAGCGGCTTCTCGAAGGAGAACAAATACAACCTTACTTTCTCGGCCTATGCACAGTACTACAAGGACTTCCTGAAGACCCAGCATTTCGACATCATGGGCGGCTACGAGTGGAGCCACAACAAGTACTGGGGCAACTCGGCCTACAAGAGCCTCTACCCCATGACCTATGGCTCCAGCACCAATGACCCCGAGCTGACCAAGCTGCGCGGCACGCCTTTCAAGGAGAGCAGCAGCGAGTGGAAGCAGGAGAGCTACCTCGTGAGCTTCTTCGGCCGTGCCAACTATATCGCCTTCGACCGCTATATGATTACCGCCACTGTGCGTCGCGACGGTTCCAGCCGTTTCTTCGACCACTGGGCAACATTCCCCTCGGTGGCCCTGGGTTGGAAGATTAGCGAAGAGCCCTTCCTGAAGAATGCCAACTGGCTCGAAGAGCTGAAGCTCCGTCTTGGCTGGGGTAAGACTGGCCAGCAGGACGGCATCGGCAACTACAACTATTTCGCATCCTATAATGTGAACACCACCAGCGTCGACGGACGCTACCCCATTTCGGGTGTCAACGACAGCGGTCTGCTCTATCGCCCTGATGCCTACAACAAGAACCTGAAGTGGGAGACCACCACCACGTCGAACATCGGTCTGGACTTCGCCCTGTTCCGCAATCGCGTCAGCGGTAGCGTGGACTACTATTACCGTAAGACCACCGACCTGATCAACGACGCCACCGTCTCTGCCGGTTCCAACTTCCGCAACCAGGTTCGCTCGAACATCGGTTCGCTGGAGAACAAGGGTATTGAGGCTTCGCTCACCGTGCGTCCCATCCAGACGGAGACCGTGCAGTGGGAGCTGACCGCCAACTTCACCTGGAACAAGAACGAGATTACCGAGCTCACCGGCGAGGGCGACATCATCATGACGGGCGGCATCTCTGCCGGTACAGGCAACCAGGTACAGGCACACGCCGTGGGCCATCCCGCTTTCTCCTACTATGTGTTCCAGCAGGTGTACGACAAGAACGGCAAGCCCCTGGAAGGTATCTATGTAGACCGCAATGCCGACGGTGTCATCAACGATGCCGACCGCTATTTCTACAAGAGTCCCGCAGCTCCCTACACCGCCGGCCTGAGCACTCGCCTGCAGGTGAAGAACTGGGACCTGGGCTTCGGACTGCGTGCCAGCTTCGACAACTACAACTATTGGGACCGTGGTGCTGGCTTCTCCAACATCGCCATGCGCTACGATGCCTCCTTCAACTATCTGCAGAATGTCATCCCGCAGGCAGTGAAGAACGGCTGGACGACCTACGACTATGTCAAGACCGACTACTTCGTGCGTAACGCCTCGTTCCTGAAGTGCGACAACATCACCCTGGGCTACTCGTTCGAGGATCTCTTCAAGGCTGGCAACTACAACGGCCTCACGGGTCGCATCTATCTGGCAGCCACCAACGTCTTCACCATCACGAAGTACGACGGACTCGATCCTGAAGTGTTCGGCGGTATCGACAACGAAATCTATCCCCGTCCGTTCACCATCCAGTGCGGTCTGACCCTGAACTTCTAAGCAATCGTGATAACGAATTGTCGCAATAACGTAATAACGAAATAACGTAATAACGAAAATGATTATGATTCGATATATCAAAAACATAATTCCTGTGGCAGCCATTGCGCTGACTGCAGGACTGAGTTCGTGCACCGGCGACCTGGACGTGACTCCCATCGACCCCAGCTCGACGATGACACCCAGCGAACCCGAACTCTACACCAAGTGCTATGCCACGATGGCACTCGCCGGCAACTACGGCGGCGATGGCGATTGCGACATCGACCGCTTGGACGGTGGTACCACAGGCTTTGTGCGCCAGATATGGAATGCCAACGAGCTGACCACCGACGAGGCCATCTGCGCCTGGGGCGACCCCGGCATTCCCGAGTTCAACTACAACGCGTGGGGATCGAGCCATCCCATGCTGGAAGGCTTCTACAACCGTCTCTATGCCAGCATCGCCTACTGCAACCACTATCTTGACGTGTGTGCAGGGCAGGATGCCACCCGCGAGGCTGAAGTGCGCTTCCTTCGCGCCTTATACTACTATTAT
This sequence comes from Prevotella sp., assembly GCA_024681705.1. GTDB lineage: Bacteria > Bacteroidota > Bacteroidia > Bacteroidales > Bacteroidaceae > Prevotella. Next base: position 14,936 of record JAILAI010000292.1, on the reverse strand, counting down.
CTGATGGACTGCTTCGGAAACGTGCCTTTCGCCACCGAGCTGATGTCCACCTCGCCCCAGCAGATTCAGCGTGCCGACCTGTTCGCCTGGATTGAGAGCGAGCTGAAAGCCTGCGTCGGCAGTATGGAAGCTCCCGTGGCCCGTACCAGCAGCGTCTCCGGCTATGGCCGCGCCGACCAGGATGCAGCCAACCTGCTGCTGGCCCGCATGTACCTCAACGCCGAGGTCTACACTGGCACTGCCCATTGGCAGGAGGCCAAGGACTATGCCGAGAAGGTCATCAACGGTCCCCACAAGCTGTGGACTGGCGGCAAGAACGGCTGGTCGTCCTACCAGATGCTCTTCATGGGCGACAATGGCGAGAACGGCTCCAGCGTCGAGGCCATCCTGCCCCTGCTGGGCGACGGCATCACCACCACCAGCTATGGCACGTCGATGTTCCTCATGTCGTCGGCATGGAAGGACGACATGGACCTCAACGGCGACTTCGGCATGGTCGGTAAGTTCTGGGCCGGCAACCGCGCACGCCACCAGCTCATCCTGAAGTTCTTCCCCAACGACGACGCACCTGAAGTGGGTGTCAGCGACATGCCCACCGCCGCCGGCGACGACCGCGCCCTCTTCCACGGCGTCGACCGCACCGTCAGCGCTTCTACGCCCAGCGACTTCGCATCGGGCTTCTCAGTGGGTAAGTTCCGCAACACCTATTCCACCGGTGCCTCACCCCACAGCACCAACTTCCCCGATGCCGACTTCTTCCTGATGCGCTCGGCCGAGGCCTACCTCATCGCTGCCGAGGCTGATGCACGCCTCAACGGCGGTACCACCACTCAGGTTGGCGCCACCTATATCAACGCCCTGCGCCAGCGCGCCCACACCACCACCGTGGGCAGCTACAGCCTGCAGCAGATTCTCGACGAGCGCAGCCGTGAGCTCTACTTCGAGGGCTTCCGCCGCACCGACCTCATCCGCTTCGGCTACTACGGCGGTCAGAACAGCGGCAACTACCTGTGGGAGTGGAAAGGCGGCTCAGAGAATGGTGCCAGCCTGCCAGCCTATCGCAACCTCTTCGCTATCCCCTCTTCTGACATGACGGCCAATCCCAACCTCAAGCAGAACGAAGGCTACTAGGAGTTAAGAGTTTAATAGTTAATGCTAAGACTAAAGACAATAATCAATATGAAGACAATATTCAAATCAACCATGATGCTGGCACTAGGACTTCTGGCCTTCACTGCCTGTGAGGACGACAACGATTCGAACCCCACATTGGCACAGCCCACTGCCTTCGTGCTCAACGAGCCGGCCATCTCCGACAACATCTTCCTGGAGTCCACGGCCGCCATTCCCCTCACATGGTCACAGCCTACGCCATACACCAATTTCAATGCACCCGTGGTGCCCACCTACTGGGTGGAGATCTCGCCGACGGGCAGTTTCAACAAGGCATTCGATGCCAACGCCGAGGATAACACAGGCGCCGACTTCTTCACCCTTGACGAGACCTACAGCAGCGGACGTGATGTTGCCATCAACGGTGCTACCCTGAACCGCAACCTGCTGCAGCTGCTCGGATGGACCGAGGCCACCGTACCCGCCATCCAGCAAGTGTCGGTGCGCGTGAAGTCAGCCCTGCGCGATGCCTCGTTCAACGAGTATGGCGTCATCTACTCCAACGTGGTCACGCTGAACACCATCCCCTTCTACGTAGAGCTGAAGCCCGCCGATCCCGAAATCTGGTGGCTCATCGGTAGCGACATTGCCGACGGCTCCTGGGGCGACGACATGGGCAAGTGCGTCATCCCGTTGCAGACCCTCAACGGTGCCGAGTACGACAAGAAGACCGGCCAGGGCGAGATTCAGTGGATTGGCTACCTTGGCGGCAACGGCTTCAAGCTCAAGAAGGTCCTTGGCTCGTGGGACGAGCAGTGGGGACTGGGCGACGCCTTCGGCAGCTATAAGAAGAACGATGGCGGTTCGGGCGACATCAAGGTTCCTGAGGCAGGCCTCTATACCGTCACGCTGAACACCGCTAAGGACGAACTGACCATTGAGAAATACGACGGCTCTGCACCTGTCTTCGACGGCATGGCCATCGCCGGCTCGTTCAACGACTGGGGCGACACCCCGATGACCCCCTGCTCCACAGGCTGGGAGAACCACGACTGGTACGTCACCCACACCTTTGCCGCTGGCGACGAGGTGAAAGTGAAGCAGGCCGGCAGCTGGGACTTCAACAAGGGTGGCTCCTTCGTCAACTACAGTCAGGGCATGTATGTCTATGGTGAGGGCAATGGCGCAAACCTCGTCATCAGCGAGGCCGGCAGCTACACCATCTTCTTCAACGACATCACGGGCTACATCCGTTTCATCAAACAATAACTAATTAAGTGAAACAACTATGACAAAGAAAATATTATTCATGATAGCACTTGTAGCGTCGGTAGCAGCTTGCACCGACGACTACAAGGACTGGGCCCAGCCGCAGACCGTGCCACAGCCCGCGAAGGTCAGCTTTGCCGATGGCAGCATAACAACGGTGAGCACCATCGACCTCAACAGCATCACTGACGAGCTGGTGCAGGTATGCACCGTCAACGCTCCCACGGCTAGTGCAGAAGGCTTCTACCCATACTACTCTATACAGTTGGGCGACCAGACCTTCAGTTTGAACACCGACGGCACCATGAACCGTGCCGACCTGCAGAACTATATTGACAGCAAGTGGGGACGCCGTCCCGTGGCCCGCGATATAGAAGCTACCGTCAGCATGTGGATTGGCAACGACGTCACCACGGTGAAGACGGCCACCTCTGCCCCCTTCATCATCAAGGCTGTGCCGCAGGCTCCCGTTATCGAGGCTGCCTACTACCTCACAGGCTCCATCAATGGCTGGGACAATGCCGACACCACCTACAAGCTCACCAATGATGGCGGTGACCCCTACGAGAACCCGATATTCAAGCTGCGCATTCCCGCCACTGAGGACGGCAGCAACATCGAGTTCAAGATGACTCCCGAGAGTGGACTCGGAGGCGACTGGAGCGGCTGTCTGGCTGCTGCTGCCGAGGAAGGCCGGTTCAACTACGACAACAATGGCGGCAACTTCCTCATCACTGCCGACCCCGATGCCCTCTTCTACGACATCACCTTCGACATGCTCGACCAGACCTGGAAGGCCACGCCCGTCGGCTTCAACGAGTTCATCTATGAGATTGGCAACGAGAGCGGATGGAGCGAGCCTCATCCTCTCCACGGCAACGGCCTCGGACAGTATGGCGCCATCATCTACCTCAACGGCGAGTTCAAGTTCAAGCCCAATGCCGACAACTGGGACGGCGACTGGGAGAAGGCCAGCGGCGACGCTACCGGCGGCACACTCACGGCCGACGGCGGTCCTAACGTTGACGGCGTGGAGCCTGGCTTCTACTATGTGCAGGTCGACCTGAAGGAGATGACCTATAAGGTCACGCCCGTCACGTCAATCAGCATCATCGGCTCCGTACGTGGCGCATGGGACACCGACGTCGACATGACCTACAATGAGATTATGAAGTGCTGGGAGGCCCGCGAGACGCTCAGCGCCGGCGAGTTCAAGTTCCGCCTCAACCACGACTGGAGCATCAACTGGGGCGGCACCCTCGACGACCTCGTCCATGACGGTGCCAACCTGCAGCTGCCGGCCGACGGAGCCTACGTCATCCGCCTCTTCATCAATGGCGATGGCCCGGCCCACTGCACCGTCAAGGATGACACCGGCTACCCCGACTTCTTCTATGAGATAGGCAACGAAGGCGGATGGGGCATCAGCCATCTGCTGACAGGCAACGGCAACGGACAGTACCAGGGCTACTACTATCTGGACGGCGAGTTCAAGTTCAAGCCCAGCGCCGACAACTGGGATAACGACCTCGAGTATGTCAGCGGCGATGCCACCAGCGGATCGCTCACCGACGGCGGCGGCCCCAACTGCCCCGACCCGGGTGCTGGCTTCTACCAGATCAACCTCGACTTTGCCAACATGTTCTACAGCCTACAGAAGATTGAGAGCATCAGCTTAATCGGAGGATTCAACGGATGGAGCGAAGACCTGGAGATGACCTACATCGTCAACGATGGATGCTGGGAAGTGACCACCGACGCCGTGTCGGGCGAGTTCAAGTTCCGCGCCAACCACGACTGGGCCATCAACTGGGGCGGCACCGAAAACGACCTCACGCAGGACGGACCCAACCTCAACCTCGAGCCGGGAACCTACAAGTTCCAGCTCTACATCAGCTATGCAGGCAACAACAAGGTTGTGATTACCAAGCAGTAAAATCATAGAGTAGTAAAAAGGAGCTACCTTTAACTCCTTCTCAAAAATACCCCGATTATGAAACATTACAAGAATATCCTCGCAGCAGTGGCACTCCTCTTCGGAGTGGCCACCACTGCTGGGGCACAGACCGTAGAGGACAACTATCCCTACAACTTCATCGGCTTGCAGGGCGGTGCTCAGGCCACGTTCACCAACCAGAAGTTCACCGACCTCATCACCCCCCAGGCAGCACTCTCCTTCGGACGCTACTTCAACTCGAAGGTCGGTGCCCGCCTCCACCTTCAGGGCTGGCAGATCAAGAGTGCCATCAGCGACACCTATAAGTTCAACGCCATCACCGGCGACATCGACCTGCTGATGAACATGAGCAACATCCTCAGCCCCAACCGCCAGTGCGGAAAGTTCGACTGGGTGCTCCTGGCAGGATTCGGCGTGAACTACGGCTGGGACTTCGACGAGTTCAACATCCAGAACAACGCGCTGGCCACCAACCCCAACCCCTATCTCTGCGGAACCAAGCACAGCACCTTCAACAGCCGCCTGGGCATGCAGTTCAACTACAACCTCAGCGACAACCTCGCACTGGGGCTGGAGATCGACGGCAACATGAAGAACGACGAGTTCAACCTCAAGCGCAACTACGACCCCGACTTCCAGGTGCAGGCACTGCTCGGACTCACCTTCAAGTTCGGACAGAAGAAAGCACCCAAGTCGGTGCCCGCCACGCCCATCGTAGAGCAGCGGCCCGAGCCAAAGCCCGAGCCGAAGCCCGAGGTGAAGCCACAGCCCAAGCCAGAGCCACCGAAGCCCGTCGTCCAGGACGAGCCGCTGAAGGAGACCTTCTTCTACAACATCCGCCTCAGCGATCCGGAGCCCGATGCCAAGCTCAACAAGATTGCAGCGTGGTGCAAGAAGTATCCTGCCAAGAAAATCACCGTCAAGGGATATGCCGACAAGGGCACGGGTAACCCCCGCGTCAACATCGGCTATGCCAAGGCACGTGCAGAGAAGGTGGCCAAGGCACTGCGCGACAAGGGCGTGCCCGCCACGCAGATGGAGGTCACCAGCTATGGCGACACCGTCCAGCCCTTCTCACAGAACGACGAGAACCGCTGCGTCATCGTCGTCGGCGAGTAGACCATACAGGAGCATTAGCGGCTCGCTTGCGATTGTCGCAGGCGAGCCGCCCGCGCTCCTCAACGACCCCGATTAAAAGGAGTAAAAGGAAACGAATTGGCACTAATTAGGGAAAATTTCCACCTGCACCAGTAGGCTAATTTTCCACAATTAGTGCCAATTTGTTTCCAATGATGCCATGTCCCAGCGACCCCGATTAAAAGGAGTAAAAAGAAACGAATTGGCACTAATTAGGGAAATCTTTCCACCCAATCCTGCACTTCGATACCTTCTATACGGTCGAAGTGTTTCACGTTGTCTGTGACCATCACCAAACCCTTTGCTTTTGCAGCGCAACCTATGAGCAGGTCGTAATCGTCCAGCTTCCTCCCCATCACCTGAAGCCGGAGCTTTTCCTGGCAGAAGATGTCAATGGTTTCTGCAAAGGGTACAATCTTCATCTTCTTCAGGAAGTCGTTGACAATAGTAAGGTTTTCTTCTGTTTTGTTGCTCTTATAGCTCCAAAACGAAGTTCCATGACAGTGATGTCAGAAACGTAGCAACAGCTTTCCCCGCACTGCAGCAAACGTTCTGTTATGCCATGTTCTTCTCTTAAGGCAAAAATGCAAATGTTGGTGTCGAGCAGGTATCCGTTCATAATACGACCTCTTTCATGTTGGCATTCCTTGCCTCGCGTATGTCTTTCACAATCTCTTCTGTTGTTCTGTCATCTTGCCATTTGCCTGCAAAGTTGTCAGTCCATCTTTTATTAGCCTCCGCATCAGATTCCCTATGCACCATAGAACTACTAAGCATCATTATGAGTTCCAATTTTGCCTTGTCGCTTAAATCTTTTAGCTCAGGCCAATATCTTGAGGCGGCAGATGAAGAATTTATGCTTACAGTTGTATTCATATAGCTTAAGTTTATGTTCTGCCTGCAAAAATACGCAATAATACTGAAACTACAAAATAAAAACCGAAAGAAAACAAATGAATTCTTAGAAATAGTCCTTTTTCTTAGTAAATCTGTAGCATAATTAAAAATAAAGTTGTAATTTTGCAGCAAAATACTGCGATATGAAGACTAAAGACCACAACAAGAGAACGTTTGCACGGCGTGCGGCCATGACGCTGCTCGCTGCAGTGATGACCACCATGGCATGGGCACAGGACCCCGCCACCATCGGCAGCATCAGTTACAACGCGGAGCTCGGCGCCTACAAAATCAACAGCGTGGAGAACCTCAACGACCTCGCCGTCTATGTCAGCGGAATAGGGCAGTACAAGAACGGCGACAACAAGTACACCTACAGCGACGGTACGCTGGCCGACGGCGCCCACGACTGCGCGGGCATGACGTTCAAGATGACTGCCGACATCACCTTCCCCCACAAGGCCGCAGGCGCGGAGGGGGCCGACACGGAGGACAACTTCACCCCCATCGGCTTGCATTATTCGGTAGTCAAACCTTTCTGCGGAAATTTCGACGGCTACGACCCCACCGACAACAGCAGCCACATCATCAGCGGCATACGCATCAATAGCGACATCCTCAGTAGCCAAATAGGACTATTCGGTAGCCTGGGCAGCGGCGCACGAGTGGAGGGCGTCACCCTGGCTGATGCCGTCATCGGCGGGAAAAGCCGCTTGGGCGGCATCGCAGGCGATAATAAGGGCGGCACCGTCACCCACTGTACCGTTAGGAAGTCTGTCGCCATCGTCATTACCAAAGAAAACGATGATATACCCAGCGAAGGTATAGGCGGCATTGTAGGCTATAACACCAAAGATACCAATGGCAACCTTGGTATCATCAGCCACTGCACCAGCTCCGTGCAAATAGGTTTCATCCCAGGTATCACCAGATGCAGGTATACGGGCGGTATCGTGGGGTACAATGTCTTTTGCTCCCTGACCGATAACATCGCCATCGAGGCCACTGTGCCCGGATCTTCAAGCGACCACCACGGAGCCATCGCCGGCTTCATCAGTAAAAGCAACACCGGCGAAATAGCACGAAACTACTATCGCCACTGCACGGTGGCCGGGGTGGAGAACGCCATCGGTAAGGGCCTTAACAACAACGACTCCGACGGTGCCCTTCCCCTCTTCTCCCTCACCGTCCCCACCGGCGTTACGGCCACCACCGTCACCCAGCCCATTCGAATCGCCGATGAGGACGACGATTTCTACCCCTCGGGCACCGTCTTCACCCTCAGTGGCGGCCTCGACGACCTCGACAACCCTGACGACGACGGCTACATGAAAGGCTACACCACCACGGCAGGCACCCTCGTGGGCAGCACCACCAGCGGCTTCACCCTCACCCTCCACGGCGGCGATGCCACCATAGGCACCACCAGCCGCTTCACGATAGACTGGGCTGATGAAAGCACCGGCGACGATGCCGACCATGCCTACCTCATCTACAACGCGGACCAGCTCGACCTGGTGGCCCGTCGCGTCAACGACGTCAACACTAGGAGCACCTACAAAGGCAAGTACTACCGCCTGATGAAAGACATCAACTACAGCACCGCCAATACCGACAACAACTACACACCCATCGGCAGGCAGTACTATCCCTTCCAAGGCCATTTCGACGGCGGCGGCCATTTCGTGAGCGGCATACGCATCAACAGGCCCAACGACAGCTATCTGGGTCTCTTTGGAACCATCAACGATGGGAGCACCGTCAGCAATGTCATCGTTAAGGACGCAAGCATCACCGGCAGCAGCTATGTGGGCTGCATCGCAGGCTACGCCGGCAATGCCACCCTCACCGCCAACTACTACCACTTCTGTTCTTGTACCGTAGGTGACGCTGCCACTGCCACCACCGGCATCGGCTGCAACGGCGCCGACATCACCGACAACGACGGTGCCCTTCCCCTCCTCTCCCTCACCACCCCCACCGGCGTTACGGCCACCACCGTCACCCAGCCCATTCGAATCGCCGATGAGGACGACGATTTCTACCCCTCGGGCACCGTGTTCACCCTCAGTGGCGGCCTCGACGACCTTGACGACCCTGACGACGGCTATATGAAAGGCTACACCACCACGGCGGGCACCGTCGTGGGCAGCACCACCAGCGGCTTCACCCTCACCCTGCACGGCGGCGACGCCACCATCGGCACCACCAGCCGCTTCGTGATAGACTGGGCTGATGAAAGCACCGGCGACGATGCCGACCATGCCTACCTCATCTACAACGCGGAGCAGCTCGACCTGCTGGCCCGCCGCGTCAACGACTACAAAACTTGGGACGCCTACTACGGCAAGTACTACCGCCTGATGAAAGACATCGACTATAGCACCTCCGATACCGACAACAACTACACTCCCATAGGCATGCTGAGCTGCCCCTTCAAAGGAATTTTCGACGGCGGCGGCCATACCGTGAGCGGCATACGCATCCACAAGCCCGGCAACAGCTATCTGGGGCTCTTTGGATACGTCGGCGAGGGGAGCACCGTGAGCAATGTCATCGTTTGCGACGCACGCATCACCGGCAGCAGCTATGTGGGCTGCATCGCAGGCTACACCAGCAATGCCACCCTCACCGCCAACTACTACTACGACTGTTCTTGTACGGTAGGTGACCTTGGCACCGCCATCCCTGCCGGCACGGGCATCGGCTGCAACAGTGCCGACATCACCGACAACGACGGCGCCGTGCCTGTCTTCTTAATCAAAAGGGATAGATCAGAAATCACCATCCAGCCCAACCCCGTCTTCACTGTAGACAATCTCGGATACTACAGGCCGGGAACCGACATCACCCTGAGTGGGCAGCCCGATGGTGTCCCTGTCAATCAATACTATAAATATTGCGTGGACGGCCAAGACATCCGCGGCAACAGCTTTACCATGCCCGCCAGTGATGTCCCAGTGAAATTCGCCGATAGCCCGACCAATCTCCCCTGTGTTACTCTAGCCTCTGGCATCACCGCTATCCCCTCGCCGCTCAAGAGCGACGGCAACAATTTTTATTACATGTCGGATACGCACATCACCCTGAATGGAGGCCTTCCCGAAGCCCCCGCAGGATTTATCTATCTCTATATGTTAAACGATGCTGTCATTGAAGCTAATAGCTTTACCGTACGCTCTGATAACATTGAGGTCGGTGTCAGTCCTCTCCTGCCGGACACTCCCAACCTCTTCTGGCAGTCAGGTAAATGGAACGATCCCTACAATTGGCGGGGCGGCGAAGTGCCTGACGCCGGCAGCGATGTCGTCATCTGCGCCAATGCCACCGTGCCCTCGCACTATGTGGCCGATGCCGGCAACGTCACAGTGGCGTTTTGTGGCAGCATCACCGTCCAGGATGGCGGACAGCTCAGACTGACCAACAGCGGCGTGAAGGTGAACATGGAGAAACACATCAAAGGCAGTCTCAGAGAAGGCGATAATAATATTTTGCTAGCCAGCCCCATGACGGAGCCCCTCGAACCCGAGGAAGTGCAAGGATTGACGGATCTTCAGTATCATCTGTATTACTTTAAAGAAGATGAGGAAACAGACTTTTGGCAGACACCGGAAACTCTTGAAAACGGGAAGGGCTACCGTTATGCTAATTCACATGGTGTTCAGTTGACATTCACCGGCCACGTGCGACCCACCACTGACCCAGTGAGCGTCCCCCTGGATTATACGGCAGGAAAACCATACGCCGGATGGAACCTTGTGGGGAACCCCTTCCCTTGTGCAGCCTACGTGGACTGGGAGGGGGAAGTGTACAAGCTGAACGCAAACGGAGATGATTTCGAAGAAGTCACGTCGCGCATCATAGCCCCCATGGAGGGTGTGCTGGTGAAGGCCACGGCAGAGGGGCAGCAGGTGACGTTCATCCCTTATGAAGACATCAACAATCCATTGCTTGTGCTGAAAGACAACGAGGACAATACAGAAGCCATAGCAGCAGCTGCCGGCAAGTCGAACGATGTCCTCCTGCTGGGTCGCACGCTCTATAAGGACGGACGGATGAACACGCTGTGCCTGCCGTTCGACCTCCGCCTCAACCTTAATAATCCGCTGGATGGGGCTGAGATTTGGGAACTGGAGTATAGCGATAACCCAGTATTTAAAGATTCAGAACTCGCCCTCAGAATCATAAACATAAATGACAGAGTAATGCAGGCAGGTAAGCCCTATCTTGTACGTTGGTTAAACACAAAGGCTTCAGAGAATCCGGAGGATATGGCGATTGTCAATCCCTTGTTCAGAGGCGTCAACATCTCTTCTTCACAACCAGCCACCGTCACTGTAGGCAGTGACCCAAGTTATGGCGAAGAGCCAGGAGAGGCAGAGTTTGGTAGCGTGTCCTTCGTAGGCACATACGCCCCTGTGACCTTCACCACCGCCGACTACAACGTCCCCTTCATGGACGAAGGCTCCACCCTTGGCGCATGCCACGCGTACTTCAAGATTAACCGCCTCAAAGAAAAGATGGATGATATGGGATTGGCTTTCAGGGGCTTTACTTCTACTCCGGATGGCAACGATTACATCAACGACATCGCTGAGCTTCCCGTCGAAACGCTCCATGTATATAAATTTGTTGGAGGTAAACTTGTTCCCGAAACACTCAAAGTTGTGAAGCTCTACCCCCAGTATGTGCAGAGGGGCGACGTGAACGGCGACGGCAAGGTCACTCCCGCCGACGCCATCATGATTCTCTACCACTACTTCGGCGTCAAGCAGAACGGCTTCATCTGGCGCGCCGCCGACCTGAACGGCGACACCACCATCTCGCCCGCCGATGCCATCGAGGCCCTCTACAAATACTTCAACGCAGCGGGAGCGCGGTCGTCCTCGCCCGCCAACCCCCGCGACCCCGATTAAAAGGAGTAAAAGGAAACGAATGGACACTAATTAGGGAAAATTTCCACCTGCACCAGTAGGCTTAATTTTCCACAATTAGTGCCAATTTGTTTCCAATGATGCCACGTCCCCGCGACCCCGATTAGAAGGAGTTTTCTGGTATTGCCTGCGGCGCTACGTAAATAAACCGTAAATGGGACGAAAATATTCACGAAACATTTGCTTGACATTTACGCGTATTCGCGTAGCGTCGCAGACGACAAAGAATCACTGGAAACGAATTAGAATAATGTGAATAATTTCACTCACGAATTGAAATAATTAGGCAACGATATAGCAGTTGACACTTAATCAATTATTCCGCATGGCGCTCCCCTCCCCTGAAGGGAGTGGAGCGGCTACCGCCGGAGAAGTCCAGGGGTAACTGTTATGTCGTTGCCAAAACATTTAATATGTTTTAAGGAAGAAATCTGTTTTTTCTCAATTCGATTTAGTATCTTTGCACAGAAATGTAAAAGTTTAAACATACAACTTAAAGGTAAGAATGAGAATACTGTTTATACTACCAGGTTCGGGTGATTCTTTTTATTGCGGAAACTGCTTCCGTGACAACCTTCAGGCGTTGGCACTGCGCAAGGCAGGGCACGAGGTCATCATCACGCCGCTTTATCTGCCCTTGAAGCAAGCCTCGTTTCAAGGCGACGTGCCGTTGTTCTTTCCCGCCACTACCTATTATGTGGAGCAGAAAATGTTCAGCAAACATAAGATGCCATCGTGGATGAAACGTATGCTGGGGGCTGATGCACTGCTCAACATGGCCTCCTCTCTATCTGGTACGACCTCGGCCGAAGGTATGGAGGACATGACGCTCAGCATGATAGAAGGCGAAGGAATGGCTTTTGAAGAGAACGTGAAGCAACTGGTGGATTGGGTGAAGCATACCGAGAAACCCGATGTCATTCAATTGTCATCCTCATTGCTGCTGGGCATCGCCAAGGAGCTGAAGAAGGAAACCGCCATTCCCATCGTCTGCTCCCTGCAGGACGAGGAGGTGTGGATAGACAGTCTGAAAACGGAGTTTGTACAGAAAGCTTGGCAGGGAATGATGGCCAATGCCAAGTATGTGGATCGTTTCATCACCACCAGCTATTATTATCAGCAGATAGTTCAGGAAAGATTGCCACAGTTGGCACCAGTGGATGTGATATATCCAGGCATCGATGTGGCAAAGTATCAATCGAGCGAATATCCCTCATCCCCTACCATTGGCTTCTTCTACCGTATGAACGAACTTGATGGGTTGGACATATTGGCTGACGCCTTCGTCTTGTTGAAGCAGCGTGGCACCATTCCTCACCTTCAGCTCCGCATTGGTGGGGGATACATGAGCCCTGACAAGAAACTGATTAAGAAGGTAAAACATACGTTGAAACCATACGCCAGCGACGTGGTGATAGAAGAAAGCTACGACATGGATAATCATGCCGACTTCTACCGGAAGATAACTGTGCTTTCAGTACCGCTACGTTTTCAAGAGAGCATAGGATTGTATCTTTGCGAAGCCTTTGCTGCAGGTCGGCCTGCCATTGAGCCAAACACAGGTTCGTTTAGAGAGATTGTTGGGGATGCCGGACTTATTTACGAGCCCAATAATGCTCATCAATTGGCGGAGGCTTTGGAAAGGATGTTGACTGACAAATCTCTTTATGAAAGATGCCGAGAACACGCATTAGCTTTGGCACAAGAACGCTATAACGACATGGTTGCTGCCAAGCAGTTAACGGAGATTTATGGACAAATATTTGAATGACAGCATGTGGGGAGGACACCCGATGAAACACTTGACATTATGAAAAAAACGTTTGTTACTTTCATCGCTTTGTTGATGACGATAGCAGCAACGGCACAGGACATAGAGAGATTCGTCAGCCGTCAGATGCAAGACTATCCAAAATCGAGGCTGCTTGACATCTATAAATCGTGCTTTCAGGACTACATGGGAGCAGAGCATCTTGTTTCGGACAGACAGCGGGTAAAGGTGTATTTGGATGAAGAACTCCAGGCAAACAACATTGATGACCTGTTACCCTGGTATTATGAGCCATGTGGTATAGATGGCCAGTATGTTCGTGTTAGTATCAGGGCCGTCAAGGAGAACAAGATTTCAGAGGATTTGCTGCTTGATGCTTTTATCCGCAGTGCCAATTCTGATAAAAGACCTTCAGTGGAATCCTGGCGAGACAGATGGCACATGATTATTGGAACGATTGACCAAATGCAGCTAATCCTTCCCCACTATCAGCAAGATCGTGAGTATATCGACAGCATCCTCACCGTCGGAAAATATGCTATCAGTCATTCCCCAGAATATCGTGAGGCATATCGGCCACACTACAGGATTATCGAGAGGGGCATTTTTGAACGAGAGATAAAACCACTATTATTCACCAACCAATAATCCTACAGACGCTAACATCAATGTCGCGGCAGCTGGCTTGTCACATCCTCAACGCAGTCTCTGCACAGCATTTTTTAGGCAACAATATGGCAGTTGACCTGAATTAACTTTTCCGGCGGTAGCCGCTCCCCTCCCTTTTCCGGCTACCGCCGGAGAAGAATCCCTGGGTCAGATGCTATATCATTGCCATTTTTTATGGAGACGTTTCAGGCCACAGTGAATCTTTGATGGCGACCGAGTTGTTGTTGATGAATCCGTTGTGCTTCCACTTTACTTCTCGCGCGCACGCGCGTAATATACGCGCGAAAAAAAGGCGCTACTCGCGCTACTTTGGCACCAAACAACCAGTCTGTCAAATAGTTATCGGTAGCTACAGCCTCCGTTTTGGAGCTACTTTTGTAGCTACAGAGGGCCTATCGGCATATACTGCCGCCGTTTTTCAGAATACTGCCGCCGTTTGAAAAAATACTGCCGCCGTTTTTCAAAATACTGCCGCCGTTTGGAAAAATACTGCCGCCGTTTTTCAAAATACTGCCGCCGTTTTTCAAAATACTGCCGCCGTTTGGAAAAATACTGCCGCCGTTTGTAAAGTAACTCCAGTGTAGCTACAATAGTAGCTCCAAATTTCATCCTATAGCTACAATCAACCGCCTGCTAATCAGTTTGTTCGCCCCCAATGTAGCGCGAGTAGCTCGATTTTTCTCTCTTTCCTTATATATATAAAGTTATTCAACTTTCGCAAATCAATAATTGAACGCAGAGCCGCAGAGAATCAGAGTATTTCCGTGTTTGAGAGTTTAGAGAGAAATGCTGATGCATTTGCAGCGTTCGCAGCGTGGCTACGCCGACCTTTGCGTGCTTTGCAGGTGGCTTCTGCCACCCTCTGCGCCCTCCAGCTATTGCCGTATCATCCTCTGAAACTCTGCGCCTCTGCGTTCAGAAACAAACTAGCGAACTTGAATAAAGTTAGAGACCCCACTCCTTCCCCTCCCCTTTAGGGGAGGGGAGTGCCATTCGGCTTGTTCTCCGGCGGTAGCCGCTCCCCTCTTGAACCCTGCCCTGCGGCTTCTCCGGCGGTAGCCGCTCCCCTCCCTTCAAGGGGAGGGGTAGGGGTGGGGTCTCTAATATCTTCAGCGAGTCTGTTATCGTCTGTGTTTATCGTCTGTGTTTTCTCCGTGGAAAAAGTTAGAGACCCCACCCCTACCCCTCC
>JAILAI010000291.1 GCA_024681705.1 Prevotella sp. | reverse complement strand
GTGAGGTCGAGCGAGAAGGTGCGACGCGCTGGATTGCGGACAGTGAGTTCACGCGGACCGTAGAGCACGGCATCGGTTTTGTTCGTATTGAAAATATCGCTACAACGCAGGTCGATGGTGAGCTCACCCATGCGACGCATGTCGATATCACGCTGGATGCCGAGACTGGTATCGAAGCGGTTGGCAATAATGCGGAAATTATTATAGTCGCCATGATTAGCCCACTGGGCAGAGGCATTCAGGCGGAAGTCCTTCGGCAGTTCAATGGTGTTCTGCCAGGCCAGCGTGAGAAACGGTTTGTTGAGCGTTAACATTGAACCGTTGGCTGTAGGCGTCTTGTAGTTTTGGAACACGCAGAAGGCATACCACATCGGATGCCAGCAACCGATATTGGGACTTGCGGAGAGGCTCACACTGAGCTGGTCGAAATCTTCGTCGCTATTGATGGGGTGTACGAGGCTGACCAGCGGATCTTCTGAGCCCGGGAAAGGTTCGGTAGACATTGTGACGATATCCTTGATGCGACCGTAGTTCAGCGTCAGGTTCGCCCACTTATAACCAGCATTGAGCACAAGACTGTGGGTGTATGTCGGCTTCAGGTAGGGATTGCCACTCTGGAAACTATACCGGTTCAGATAGATGGTAGAACTCGACAGATTGCTGTAATTAGGCCGCTCGATGTCACGACGGTAGGAGAGTGAGAGCTGCACCTTGCCGATGGGTGCGGAGAGAACGGCCGTGGGGAACCAGTCGCCATAATCACGGCACACCTCGTCCTGACGTTTTCCGAAGTCGAAATAGTCGTTCTTCAGGTGCTCGTAGCGCAGACCTGCCTGGGCAAACACCTTACCGAACTGATGTCCGTACTCCAGGAAGACAGATGACGACTTCTCGTTGATTTCGGTGTCGGTTGCCTTGACGGGAACATAATCTGAGGCCAAGTACGAGTAAGCATCCGTGCGATGATTATAGCTGTACTCGCCGCCAAGGGAGAGGTTGCCTTTCATCACGGGGTAGGTGAAGATGAGTTTCGTGGCCCAGAAGTTGTTTGAACTCTTGGTATTACTCTCGATGGAGCGTTGGGTGGGACTATCGTGCATCGACCCATCCGTATAGTTGCCCATTGGCGTCATTGTCTCGTAGGTGCTACCTTCATCCTTGGTGTTGTCGAAGAGTCCGTCGAGGTTGAAGTCGATGCCCAGTTGTCCTATCTTACCATTATAATAGGCATTGAAGATGTGCTTACGGAAATTATCTGTCTGCTTGATGCGACTCTCCGAGCGCTCGATATAACGACCGTTCTGATAGTTGTCGGTATTGAAGTCGCTGCTCAGGTCACCACTTGGATGACGGTCGTATTTATAGAACGCACCCAGACTGTGGTTCTCATCAAACATATAGTTGATTTGCAGTTGTGGCGACCAGCCTTTCCAAAGATGCTTTGTTTCCTGCTTGGTGAACCCCTGATAAACCTCACCGCCACACAAGTAGTACATATCGTTTTCCTGCAATGACTTGCTGTGACCATATCGCCCTGCCCAGAACGAGGCCGTGATGTCCAGTCCACCTGTGCGATAGTTCACGTCGAGGTTGTTTGTCAGCGTATGTCCGTACTGATAGATGCCGCCAGCATTATCGCGGAAACTGATGCCTTCGCCTTTTGCCTTTTTCAGCGTGATGCGCACCACTGCCTTTGTCGAGGCGGCATAGCGGGCACCAGGATTCTGTACGACGTCAACATGCAGAATCTGGTCGGAGCGAAGGCGAGAGAGTTCCTTCACATCCTGCACCCGCCGGCCATTAATATATACCTCGGCATCTCCACGTCCCAGCACTTTTACTCCTCCATCACGTTCGGCTTCCAATGATGGAATCTTCTTCAGAGCATCAGAGACGGTTCCCGCTTTTTCCAATATGGTGCCTTCGACGGTGGTGCGCATGGCATCGCCTTTGGCATGGGTCCTGGGCAACTGGCTCTTCACGACCACCTCTCCAAGCATCTGAGCGTCCTCATTCATCTGGATGGTCAGTCCGTTAGCCGTCTTTACATCCAGAAACATAGTCTCATAACCTACGCACGTCAGTTTCAGGATACCTTCGTTCTTATTGGTCACAATATTGAAACGTCCCTTCTCATCGGTTACTGCGCCCTGCACGAAGGCAGAGTCGGGTCGCGACAATAACACAACGTTCACGAAGGCTATGGGTTCTCCTTTTTGGTTGATGACTTTTCCACCCAAGTCTTGTGCTTTTGCCTGGGCTGTCACTGACATTATAATGGCAATGGTTAGTGCCGCTAATCTAATTGCTAACTTTTTCATTTCTATCTGTTCTTTTTGTTATTGTTCAAATTCTTTTAGTTCTTCCAGACCTTGTTGAATCTCCTTTAATTGCTGGGCATGGCGACTTCGCTGCCATTGGGCTATGAAATAGGCCAGTGTCAAGGTGAGTAAGGCGGCCCCCAAAGTTATCAAGAGCTTGATGCCAAATTCATAGTTCACTTTTTCGTTATAAACAATCTCTGAAACGTAAAACGCGATCATTGTCAGCGGAACTACTGCTATCACCCAATATTTCTCGTGGATACACGCCTGTTTGTAGCTGAGCACAAGTCTGCTGAGTTGATTACATTTCATTCCTTCAATGTCGAATTCAGACAGCAAGTTGAGCTTGATGATTTCGGGAATCAGTCCAATCACAATGCCAATCTCGACAATCACAAACGAAATGTCTGAGATGGGCGTGTTTATGTAAATCCAGGGGAACACCAAGCAGGCCAACAAAACGGCCACCACCAGATTGTAGAGGTTGATTCCGAATATGCGGTCGTGTGCGGACTTGGTCTTCTGCATAATCATTTCCTTCACCAAGCGGATGTTTACTATTTCGCTTTCTGCCAGACGTTTGTCGAGCTTGTTCCAGCTGTTTTTTAGTTCTTCAAGTTCCATGTTACTTTGTTTAACTGTTTGACATCTTTTTAAGTTTCTCTTTGATACGATTGAGTTTCACGGCGACGTT
>JAILAI010000275.1 GCA_024681705.1 Prevotella sp. | reverse complement strand
CATCATCTGCATCGACTCCACCCGCAAGAACCATAGTCTCCGCGTAGGTCTGCTCTCCATTCCTGCCGCCTTCGTCCAACTCATGGGCTATGGCCTCGGTTTCCTGAAAGCCTGGTGGAAGCGCATCGTCTTGCGCCAAGACGAATTCACCGCATTTGAGAAGAACTTCTACAAGTAATGACTTTTATATACTTTCAAATCTTCTTGATAAAATAAATTAAACAATAAAAAGAAAACTATGAGTCTATTAAAATTCTTATTGAAGCTATTTGGTGCTGGCAAGGACGACTTAGACTATTACAACGAAAGGCGGGAAGCGCGGCAAGCGCCCCCTTCTCAGTACCATTTCCCACGGACTGTGGAGAGAACACCTGCTGAGTGGGAATCGTATTTCAGGGACATCCTACTGAGGAATTTCTCATCGTACACCATTCGCGAAAATGTGCCCGTAACCGATCTGGTTGGATTCGCCAACGACGAAGCTCAGCTTTATACGACACGCCCTACCCAGGCCTACAAGGCCGAGTGGGGTCAGCCCTACTCTTTTGTGCTCGAAGCTGACGGCAAAGCAAAGGCTGTGGTCATGCTTGGCAGCGGTCACAGTCATGATTCAAACGTGAAGTATCTGATTGCAAGGATGTATGCAGAGAAGCTGGATCTTCCCTACATCAACTTCTATACGCAGATGCCCAACGAACGGAACTACGTGATTGAGCGCATCCGCAAGTTCCTTAACTAACTAAAAGATAGAAAAAGGGGATGCAGCAAGACTGTGCCTGCAAAGGAGGCAGCCTTGTCCACATTTCATGTTTTGCAGGCTGGCAGGGCAAGGTATCCTCTTGTGAATAGCAATTTTGCTAATTCAAAACATATCCCCTTTTTCTTTTTTCATCATGGAGAGCATCATCACACAACTGTCCCGACAAGAAGTCTGGGAGAAGTGCATAGCTTATCGGCTGTTGAAAGGCCGCTTCACCTGGCATGAGTTCTATGAAGCCGATCGTTTCGTAGAGAGGGAACAGTATCTTCGCGTTGTACAAAAGCTGATACAAGGCGAAGGTCTGGGCATGCCAACGAAGAAAATTGTCAACAAGATGGGTACGGGCAAGAAGCGTGTGGTGTATAGTTTTGCGCCTGACGAGATGATGGTGCTGAAGGTTATTGCCTTTAAACTCTATGACTACGACAGCCTTTTTGCTCCCAACTGCTATGCCTTCCGTCGAGGCATGAATGCACGAGATGCTGTCCTGAACATCAACAATGCCATAGCAAAACAGAAGATGTGGGCATACAAAGTCGATATCCACGATTATTTCAATTCCATCTCCATCGACATTCTGCTCCCGATGCTCGAAGAGATGATGGCCGACGACCCTCTTCTCTATCGTTTCTTCAAGGAGATGCTCCTCAACGACTGCGCGGTTTATAACGGTGAGACGATTTATGAAAGTCATGGCGTGATGGCTGGAACGCCCACCTCCCCTTTCCTGGCCAATGTATATTTAAAAGAAGTAGACAAACACTTCCATGATGCAGGCGTCGTCTATGCCCGCTATTCCGATGACATCATCTTATTCGCTCCCAACCTTGAGACTCTTTTGGAATATAAACAGCAGATAAAGGATTATCTGAAGCAATATCGGTTGGAAGTAAACCCTGACAAGGAACGAATCTATTCGCCTGACGAAGCCTATGAGTTCCTCGGCTTCAAGTGCCACGGTCACAGCATAGACATCTCGGAGGCAGCCAAAAAGAAGATGAAGGGGAAAATCCGACGGGCGGCAAGAGCACTCCTGCGCTGGCGCAACACGAAGCATGTAGAGCCCGAGAAGGCTATGAAGGGGCTCATCAACCATTTCAATCGGAAGTTCTTTGAAACCGACGACGCCGATGCCCTCACTTGGTCAAGGTGGTTCTTCCCCGTCATCAACCAAACCGACGGCCTGAAAGAAATCGACCATTACCTCCAGCAGAACATCCGTTTCCTCGCAACAGGGAAACACAGCAAGGCCAACTTCAGGACCGACTATGCCAAACTGAAGCAACTGGGGTACAAGAGTTTGGTGAATGAATACTATGCCTACAAGAATGATGCGACAAGTTTCTGATTTGTTGTCCCCTCCTTCGGGAAGGAGGGGTTAGGGGTGGTAGTGACAAACAAGGTTCGACCATTTAATTATTTGATGTTTAATAAGTTATATCATTATTTTTCTCCACCACCCCTAGCCCCTCCTCCCAAGAGGAGGGGACTACTGGCAGCGTCTATTCAGACGTCATTTCATTTTGAACACGCCTTCTTTCATTCAGAAATGCAAAAGAAAATCGAGTTTTCTTTTGCATTTCGCTCACTTATTCGTATTTTTGCAGGGAAAAAGGGAAAAGAGTAATATAGCTATGCGGCATAAACTTCTACTTTTATGGCTACTCCTTTTCATTTCGGGAGTGGCCGATGCACAAGTGACCATCCG
>JAILAI010000266.1 GCA_024681705.1 Prevotella sp. | reverse complement strand
CAGTAGTTCCGCATTTAAGACCGTCACCACGAAACTCTGACTTACCGAAGAAGAAAACAACCAATTCGGAAAATCAGATATATAAAAAGCGAGAGGCCTTCCAACCTATTCAACGAGAATAGCGGAAGGTCTCTCTCTTGTGTTGACCACAACCCTAACATAGGGGCTTTGGTGACGACAACCCTAACATAGGGGCTTTGGTGACGACAGCCCTAACATAGGGGGCTTGTTAACCACAACCCTAACATAGGGGCTTTGTTGACCACAACCCTAACATAGGGGTTTTGTTGACGACAGTCCTAACATAGGGGCTTTGGTGACCCCACCCCTACCCCTCCCCTGCAAGCAGGGGCGGGGAGTGAAGTAAGTGGTTCTCCCCCTCGATTATTAGCCTCCTGGGACTTTATAGGGGTTTATAGGGGGCTATAGGGGTTTATGGGACTTTATTGGAGGCTAAAGGATTTTATAGGAGGTTATAGGGTTAGGGGGCTATTGGATTTTATAGGGGGCTATAGGGGTTTATAGGGATCTATTTCTTCAGATAGGAAGCGAGCGGGCTATTTATCTGGCGGAGTCCCTGAGCGACGCTCTTGGCATTGGTCTTGGCACCGAGCAATGAGGTGTGCGTGTGATCGCGCTTGAAATACTTCGAAGCCTTCTCCTTGCTTCCACATTTGCGGTCGAGGAAGTCGGCGGTGATGTTATGAAGGTCGACGAACTCGCAATGCGTTTCCTCGCAGACCTCACGATACCAACGGCCATAGGTGTCGTTGCGGCGCTCAATCTTGCCACCGGGCCACTCGTTGCGCGGCGTGAGCGACACGATGATTGGCGTAGCACCTTTCTCGCGCACATCGTCGATGAACTTGCGCAGATACCACCCGAAGCTATATACCATCTCGTAGTCGCCAGGCTGGACGTCGGTGACCTTCATGCGCTGGTCGATGATGTTGCCATTATCGGCCTGACCCTTGGCGGCCTGCATCTTGTACACGTGGCAGGTGTCGGCCGACGAAGCGATGCAAGCGCGATATTTGGGTTGCTCGATGGCACCAATATCGTTGTGACCGAACTCGATGAGCACGAAGTCGCCGGGCTTCAGACTATTGTAGACGCGGTCCCAACGGCCCTCACGCAAGTAGCTACGACAACTCCTACCGGCTTGTGCGGCGTTGACAATCTGAATCTTCGTCTCGTCGAAGACGGTGTTGGCAACGGCTCCCCAACCCCACATGCCGTCCTTGTCCTTGTCCTCGTTCTTCACGGTGCTATCGCCAGTGATGAAGACGACGGGACGACCATCGGTGCGGTCGATGTCGTATTGCGGAAGTTCTAGATTCGTCATCATCGCCTGAAGTGGCTTCAATGCCGGATTATGACTGGCGGCGATGCCTTCGGCGGCACTACGCGCATTCATCATCGCACCGAAACGGCTGGTGTGAATATGGTCCCCGTGGAAGTGGTATTTCTCCTTCCAATGACTGAAGCCATCGAGTTTCTGACCCGAAATCTCGTTCTGGTCGATGAAGGGAACGCCCTCCTCGGCGGCCACCTGCATGAGCCATTGCGTGTGGGGTTTGCGCACAATCTTGCCATTATCGTCGTAGGCGTCGCGCGGTGTGAGCGACATCAGGATAGGATGACCGCCACGTGCGCGAACATCGTTGATATACATCCGCATATATCCGCCATAGGTGTAGACCGTTTCGGCTACGCCCGTCTCCTTGATGACGACGTTAAGCGTGTCGGTGCCCACTCCGGGAATGCTGGCACGCGCCCTACCGCTATCGTAGGGGCCGTTGTCGTTGTGGCCGATGGAGATGATGACCCAGTCGCCAGGACGGATGGCATCGCGGATGGGAGCCCACAGACGATTATAGAACGTGCGGCTGCTCATGCCTCCGAGGGCCTGATTCTCGACCGTTATCTTGTTCTCGTCGAAGAACTCATGGGCGAAGTATCCCCATCCCCATTGTCCGTTGTTGCCGTTGCCGAGGGTACCGTTGCGCATGGTGCTATTGCCGATGAGGAAGAGCACGGGGTTGTTGCCCTTTCGGCTACTGCCCGGAACGGGACGCGCGGTCTGAGCTATCTTCAAGCTGTCGAACGTGTTGTCGACCACATGGTTATCGTCGCGCACGCCTC
This sequence comes from Prevotella sp., assembly GCA_024681705.1. Lineage (GTDB taxonomy): Bacteria > Bacteroidota > Bacteroidia > Bacteroidales > Bacteroidaceae > Prevotella. Next base: position 5,490 of record JAILAI010000266.1, on the reverse strand, counting down.
CCACACCCTGCGCGTTGGCACAGAGCGAGACCGTTGCGAGACAACCCACCAATATCAGTTTCTTCATATTCTAAGGACTTCTGGATTTATTTGATTCAACGTTCGGTTCTTCCGCCTTACTTGATGCGGATGTAGACCTTCTTGCCATTCACAATGTAGACACCACTCTGCTGAGGATGACCTACGCGGACGCCACGGGCGTTGTAGATGTGCTTGCCCGAAGCGTTGTCGGCACTCATGCTACTGATGCCCACACTCGAGGCCACACGAAGCTTGCCTTCCTTGGTCAGCAGGTCGGAAGTGTCCCAACAGAGACCTTCGGGCAACTGAGGCAGATTGATGGCCGTCGGCGTACCCGTGAAGGTGTTGGCCGTCCAGAGGATGATTTCGTCGCCTACGGCTGGTGTGTATTCGTTGCTCAACTCGACGTTCAGCTCGCCACTGAGCTGGAGTTCGCCAGCCACCACGAGGTACGAACGAGCATACTGGTTGTTGGCATTCGAGTAGATGATGAGGTTCAGCTTGGTGCCATCGTTCACTCTGACGAAGCCCGTCGAGGTGATGGCTCCGTAGCGACGGCTGGCACTATAGTTTCCGGGTTGCAGAACGCCACCATTATAGAGGCGCAGATTGCCAATGGTGCCGATACCCATGAGGATGGCCTGATCCTGAACGGTGGCCGTTGCCGAACCGAAGAGCGAGGTGGTGCTCTTGGTGTTGTTCAGCTGGATGTTGCCGTTTCTGAAGGTGTATTCGTTGGCTGGAACCACTCTGGTGAACGTCCAGCTTCCGGTTCCGTCCTTGAACACGTTCACCTTGTTGCCGAACTCGCCGTTGAACGATACGTTCTCGTTGAGTCCGCCCAGGGCGAGGTTACCCGTCATATTGAGCGTTCCGGTACCCGTCAGCGCACCCAGCGTGAGGTTCGATTTGCTACAGGTGAAGGTCGTTCCGCTAGCGATGTTCAGCGTTCCCTTGGGCAGTCCGTAGCTGTTGTTCCAGCTGAACTCATACGAGCTGCCGCTATGGTTGGCCACGACGGTTCCCTCGAAGGCGCTCCAGTTGCCGTTGAGGTAGTTGCGCACATAGGTGGCGTAGACGGTCAGCGTTCCCTTTCCGGTGAGCGAGCCCGAATAGTCGCAACGTCCGTCGAGGTAGAGGCGGCCTGTCGACCCCTCGGTCACCTTGTAGTTGGTGTTGTTCTTCGAGTAGGTGTACGAGTTGTTCTCGTCGGCCACCGTCACGTTGCTACCGTTGAACACGATGGTGTCGGGCGTTGACATCAGGTTGCTCTTCTCCTTGATGTTCACGGTTCCGCCGTCCACGTAGAGAGCGGCGAACTTGTTGCCCGTGCCGAGATTCAGCGTACCAGCACCCGTCTTGTGCAAGGCGCCCTTGGCATTCACGCCGATGCGCTCTACGGCTCCGTTCTGGTTGAAGGCACCCGATGCCACATTCACCGTACCGCCGTTCTGACCGATGATGATGGTGTGGCTCGAGGTGATGTCGGGAGCCACCGAGAGGGTTCCGCCATCCAGCTTGATGCGGCTGTTGATGTTACCCAGCGAGCCGTTTTCGGCACCGTCGGCATTGCCGAGCGAAGTGACGCTCAACGTACCCTCTTCGATGTTGGTACCACCGGTATACATATTTACATTGCCTATCGTCACCGAACCCTGACCCTTCTTGGTGAGCGAACCTGCACCGACGATATTGCCCGAGCCGCTCACGGTGAACTCCTTGGTGTTGTTGTCGAAGGTCACGCTTCCCGGAGTGAGTTCTCCGGTCACCACGATAGAGGTGTTCGAGGCTTCGTCGTTGAAGGTCACATTGTCGCCCGACACGAAGAAATTACTCTCGCCGTTCTGCGACTTGAAGTTCTCGGTGTTGGCAAAATCCCAGACGCCATCGGCGCCGCCGTCCCAGACGATATCGGTAGCGTCGCGCAGGGGGATGATGTCGAGATAGAGCTTGCCGTCCTCGTAGGCGAGTTCGGTCTTCTGTCCGGAGAGACCTTCCACCACGATGTCGTCGACATTTCCGTCTATCTTCGCCACTTCGGCCAGCAGGTAGCGACCGTCGGCGAGCGTCTTCTCGCCATCGGCGCAATGGGCCACAATCTGGATGACGGGCGTGCTATACTGAGGTCCGTTCTTCCAGTCTTTCTTCTCCACCTTCAGCACGTTGGCCTTGATGCCGTCGGCCGTCTGGTCGGCGTATACATCGAGCTCCACGCGCGCACCGAAGTTCAGGATGAGCGAGTCGGTCTGAATGGTTCCGGCCTTGTCCTGACCGCCTGGACGAAGTATCGAGGCATAGTCCATCTGGATGCTCTTGGGGAACTGTCCGCCATCGCTGCTGAGCACGGCGAAGCGGTTCAGCCATACGCGGCTCTGCTCCATGATGCCGTCGAAGACAAGCGTTCCGGCCCACACGTCGGTATTGCCCGCATACTTCTGCGTCACGTTCGGCAACACGAGCACACCGTCGCCCTGCTTCACCAGTCGCATGTCGCCAGCGAAGGCGCCGCCCGTGAGCGTGTGGGTGAAATATTCGGTGGTGATGTTCTCGTTGTCGTCGTTACCTTGTGTCCACGATGGGGCGTTGTCGAAGAAGATGTAGGGCGAGGCACCGTCGGCCACGCTGACGCTCATGTCGTTGGTCTCGGCCAGCAACACCTGCTGGTCGTTGAGCGATGTGCCGATAGAGCCGCCGTTGGCCACTTCCGTGCGGTCGGTCATGGTGAGTGCTGGCGGAGCGGCGGTGATGCCCTCGAGCTCACCGAGGAAGTAGCTGGTGTGAGGCGGTTGGTTGTAGCCGCACATCTGCCAGACCATCGCATTGCGATATTGCATGTCGTGCCAGAGGGTGTAGTTGCGCCAGGGGGTAGCGTCGGTGGTGGTGTAGATGCGAATCTTGTTGTCGCGAGTGCGCATCATCAGTTCCTCGCGCCAGTCGCCGAAGAGGTCGCCCTGATAGCTGGGCGTTCCCTTGGTGTCGTTGTTCGTGAGCGAGCCCGTCAGCGTCTTGATGAGCCCCCTGCCATATTTGTAGATGCCGCCGGCGGTGTTCTTGCCGTTGGTGTAGTTGTAGCACTCCTCGAGCAGGTCGCCGTCCCAGTAGATGCGCATATTGTCCGTCAGACCGGCTTTCGAGACGCCAGCCACATGACCATTGGTGACACAGCTGATGGCTTCGTCGTGCGACGAGAAACCGATGGCGCCGGGAATATCGTTGGTGAAGTTACCGGCCATGCATCGTCCGTCGTCCGAACCTCCTGCCAGTCGATAGTAAATCTTGCTCGTCGTAGCGTCGCGGAAGTTGTTCGAGGGGTTGTCCTCGTTGCAGGCATATATCTCGTGACCGTGCACGTAGGGGTTGAAGTCGCTATGATGCTGGGCGTCGCCGTGACCCAGACCCGTAGTGGAGAGTCCCTTGCCGTTGTCGTCGATGACCATAGAGCCGAAGCAAATCTCATCGCGTCCGTCCCAGTCGACGTCGGCCACCGCATAGTTGTGGTAGCCCTGTCCGAACCAAGGACTGGCGGAGTTGCTACAGTTCCAGCGCCAGCGCTCCACGAGCTCGTGGGTAGCGGGATTCACGTCGTAGGCAATCATCTTGTGGCGCGTGTAGATACCTCTTGCCAGGAAGATGCTCGGCTTGCGGCCATCCAGATAGGGAGCACCGAAGAAGTGCTTCGTCGAGCGGTGACCGTAGCCGTCGCCCCATGCGGCGTCGAGACTCGTCTCTCCGGCTTCCAGACGCTTCAGCGGATAGGGCATCACCTGATAGGGCTCACCCGTAGCACCGTTCATATAGACGAGGAACTCATCGCCTTCGTGCATGAACCAGTTGGAACCACCACCCGTTGCCGCACGGTAGTTCTTCGTAGCATCACCCACGACGTAGGTCGTTCCGTCGGCCATGTGTATCGTCGTACCGTCGGCGGCACGCATCACGGCCTCCGCCTTGCCGTCCTGGTCCCAGTCGTAGGCCACGATGTTCTGCTCGTTATTCTGGAAGTCTCCCATGTTCGGACCGAAATCCAGCCACCAGAGCTTCGTGCCGTCGAGCTTGTATACCTCAACGGTGGAGTACTCGCCATTATATCCGCCTCTGGGATAGCTGGCCTGTATCTCACTCTGGTTGTCGAACTTGATGAGGATTTCCAGCTCGCCGTCGCCATCAACGTCGGCACAGCAGGCATCGTTCGGCACATAGGTGCTGGTGAGCGAACCGTGATCGGGCGTGATCTCGAGGTAGGCCTGGTCCCACACCTGCACGGCTGACGACTGCGCCTGCTCCTGTCCGCGCACGACGGCCGCTACGGTATACTGGCTCTGAGCGGAGCCACCGGCATCCACATAGTTCGACACGTTCAGCGGTTCAGCATTGAGCTTCGTGCCGTCGCGATAGACATTGTACTTCACGTCGTAGTACTCCTCGCCGAGAATACGCCAGGAGCAGAACACGCCGGCATCGGTCTTCACGGCAATCAGGCCGCGATTGAGCTTGTCGGTTGCACGCTGTGCAAGGGCCGTAGTAAAGGCCATCAAGGCACATACGGCTACCAGAATCATTTTCTTCATTTCTATTCTTTTGCTTTAGTATCTTCCGTTAGGTTTCTAGCATCTCCACCCCTCTGTCGGCACTCGGTAGAGGAGCAGCCTGAATGATTTTGCAAAGTTAAGGCCGTTTGAGTGAACGACCAAATAAAATTTGATAAAGTTTCTGCAAAAAATGTCACGCCGAGGGGTAATTGATTTCGACGAATGGCACCCGAGGGGTTTTGGCCACTTCAATAAGGTAGATAAAAAAAGCCCGGCTATCTTCACAGGCGGCCGGACAGAAAACCAAATATTAACACCTTACGATGTACGGATGCAAAGTAACAAAAAACAAATCAATCAAACAACAAAATATTGTAAAATTTCATCAAAACGGTGTTTTTTTTTATTTTTTCGCCAATTTTGACCTATCAGAGCATATTTTCCCTGCCAAAATTGAGCCGCCCTACCCTCTTTTTCCCGACAACTCAGCAAAATAATTTTTTCGGCAATCACAACCCAAATTTTTCGGTTTCGGATGAAAACCGTGATTTTGGTGATGAAAACCGACGGTTTTGAGGGGTGAAAACTGGCGCTTTTCATCATCAAAAGCACCAGTTTTGGTTAGAGTTTTCAACGGAATTTCCGCTTTTGTTATCAAGAAGATTTCCGCATTTAAGGTATTATCAACGAGATTTCCCGCATTGATGCTACATTTCAGCTTCTTTCTTGCCTGCCCAATCCATTGGGAAAATCATACTATCCTTACTCCCCGCCTCTGCTTGCAGGGTAGGGGTGGGGTCAGGCGCTAAAGCTTTCTACACCATGCAACTGGTAACGCCGAGCGAGGTAGCGATGGCGGTGAGGATTGCCATCAAGGTTTGGATGACGAATTTCCAGATTTCTTTCTTTGACATTGGGTTTTAGATTTTTGGTTAAACAT
>JAILAI010000248.1 GCA_024681705.1 Prevotella sp. | reverse complement strand
CCGGCAGTCAATCCTTCCTTTCTACAACAAAGGTAAGGAATAACTGGTCTATCTTTCCATGTTATTGAGTTTTTTAGACGTTAATAATTTTAAGAGTTCGCTAAAGACTCTTATTTAAGGCTGCAAAGTTAAAGAAGGGGTGACAAGACCACAGGCAGGGGTAGAACGAAGCGGAACCCCTGATGGTGATACAACTAAAAGACAAGCGCCGAAGATGCCACACAATACGAATGCTACGCCATTTCAAGGTCAGAGGGGGCTTGTCAAGTGGCAAAAGTCGTAAATATGGAGCTAAAAAAATGTTTAGCGGACAGCAATTACGAAAAGTATTGGGGCAGTTGGATATCAAAAACTATTTCTTGATGTGGAAAAAAGTCTGCCCACTACTGATAGGGGCAGACTATGTATGTCTGAATTAGAAGTTGTAGTAGAGACCGAACGAGAGGTCGCTGCCATCGAAGTCAAAGCAGAAGGTGTTGTAAGCCTTTGCCCCTTCTTGGTCGGCCTTTGATGTGCGCCATCCCAGAAATCCGGCATGAGCGACAAAGCTCAGTTTGTCGTTGAGACTGACGGTGACACCAGGTCTTAGACCGAGAGCGAATTCATTTATTTTGTCTCCGGCTGAGTCGGTATGTGTGTAGTCGAGACCACCGTCAACAAACAAGTTCACCTTCTCAAACTTCACAAAGGTATAACGAACGTATGGGCTCACCTGGAACTTTTTGCTCTTTTTCTTTTCGTCAACACCTCCGAGGGTAAACGTTGTGTTGTTCTCGGAATAGCCCAAAGCGATGCCAAGCGCCCAGTTCTCATTGAGGTTGTATCCGATTTCAGGCATGAATTTGATGTAGGTGTCGCTGTTGCCATCGTAAGAAGTGGACTGCAAGCCAATGCCACCACCCACATACACTTGTGCGTTCATTGTTGCAGCCATACATGCAGCTGCGAGCGTCATAAAAAACTTTTTCATCTTACTAAATTTTAAATTAAACATTGATATTTGGTTTCCAACCATGATAAACCGTTGGAATGGAATCACATATATTATCTTATTGTGGAATATGCTTTGTATTCATACTTTGTGATATCTGTAAAATCTTCATTGTGCACTACTCATGCGTTCCTGTTCGGCCTTACCTGCGCCAGTACCTTTGTATTTGCTTTTTGAGGCATTGAAGGAGTAACGAAGGGATATGTTGAAGCGGTGATTGCTGCGATGGGTGGCCTCTTCAGCTTGATAAAAACCACAATCCATAGCCATATCCTGAACGCTTCGCTGAAATACATCACTAACACTGGCTCTCAAGCAAAGGGCATCGTTCTTCAACCAACATTTCTGGACCACGAATCCTAACATGTTTGATACTGATGTCATGTGGAAGTTAATGACATCGCCTTTAGTCTGAACACTCATGTTCGCCTCCAGCTGCCAGCTGTGCTTAAGTCGGAATGTATTGTTGATGTCAAAGAAGAAGATGGGTTTAGTGTAGGTCACGCTTGTTTTGCCTGTGGCTGAAGTGGGGTCATTGAACTCCATGGTATTCCAAAATTTTTGTCCGCCGACGGTCCAATTTGGACTATACACGCCCCAGGTAGGATTAGCGGACAGAAAGACGGCCAGATTGCGGACGGGATCTTCCAGATTGACACGCTTCATCAGCATGACGCCTTGGTCCTTGTAAGGCTGGGGCAATTGTGAGAGCGTATTGTCACGTCGTTCGTAAGCAGCAAATAAGTTGAGCCATTTCCAGCGAGCATTCAAACTCACTTCTTGCATAACAGCATTCTTCTGCTTGGGGTCGCCCTGTATAAGCGTATAGGAATTGACATATACGATATGGTCTGAAAGCTGGTCATAATTGGGGCGGATGGTTTTCATGCTATAGGCCAACGAAGTCTGAAAGGGGCCAAACTGCCGAGCCCACGACAGACTTGGAAAGAACTCATCTTGATAGCGCGTCATGGAGCGACTGGCATCGAGATGGTCAGTATAGTCGAAGCCAACATGCTCATAACGCAGACCGGCACTGATGGTTCCCCATTTCTGCAAATTAGCATTGTAAGAAACAAACGCTGCCATATTGTTTTCTTTCACCTCGGTGTCAGATGCCGGCAACAAAAAGCCTGTCATCAAATAACTGCTACTGCGACGTGCGAAACTCATCTCTGTGCCTGTTTGTAGTTGTCCCTTCCACACAGGATAGGTAAGCACCAACTTTGCAGCCCACAGGCGTGATGAAGAATGTTCATCTTGTTCCATATTAGAAGTGCTTTCGGTGGTGATTCCCTGCTCTACAGTGTGGTTGATGATGGTCCTATATTCGGTGATGTTATTGGCCTCGTTCAACTTATTAGTCAAAAAATCCATATTCAGATCAACATTCAATTTACCTATCTGTCCGTTATAATAAGCATTAGCTTGCCAATTATAGGGAGTATGGCGCTGCTCGTCGTTCTTGGTTTCAACTTCTTCATTCATAAAAGATGGGCCTTCTTGAAACCGATGTTCCAATACCGTTTTACTGGCCAGATGATTGCCGGAACCGTATGCGTCGTGACGTTCTACCCTTGCACCCAGCGAATGTTTATCACTGATTTGCCAATTAAAACCGAGGTTGTAGTTAACGCCATTTCCTTGCCAGTGCTGTCGTACATCTGAATTCTGAAGGATATTCTTTATTTTGCCGTCAGTCAGCAGACATGTGAACATCGAATCCTTGAAAAGGTTCGTCTGGTCCCATTTCCACCAGTTCACCATTCCAAAGAAGTCCAGATTGTTATGACGGTAACGCAGATTCAAGGTGGCGTTGGGGTCGGAATAGCCGAAGGTCAGGTCTTGGTTGGTGTTTGTGGCAAGGTCAAAGCCTAATCCCTCACCTTCATGTCGGATAGTTTTGATTCTGACCACGGCAGAAATGGTAGCATCATACTGGGCGCCAGGATTGGTGATGACCTCCACACTCAGAATCTCTTCAGAGCGGAGTCGCTTCAATTCATCCTTATCTTGCATCATCCGACCATTAATATAATAGATGGGTGTGCCCTTACCCAACACTTCAAGTTCATCGCCCTTGGCTGTCATACCCGGAACCTTCGCCAGCATCTCCTTGGCTGTTCCCGAGTGTCCGAGAACGGTTCCTTGGATTGTTGTCACCATCGAGTTTCCCGTCAGCTTCGTCTTCGGCATCTGTCCCTTTACGATAATCTCACTCAACATCGGCAGATCTTCTTCCATCTGAATGGTACCGATATTCGTTCCCTTGACATCGACGAATTTAGTCTTGTATCCCAGATAGGACAATCGCAGAATGCCTTCGGTGGCAGATGTCTGAATGAAGAAACAACCATCTTCATCACTTGTAGCTCCTTGTATGTAAACAGAATCCTTCGAGAGTAGCGATACACTCGCAAAGGCGAGCGGTTCGCCTTTCATGCCAACCACACGTCCACTTACATCTTGCGTCTTTGCCTGGGCAGAGAGATTCATCAATATAGCAGCAATAATAGCTGCCCATTTCACAACTTTTTTCTTCATACTTTTATACATTTGGATTTACACCCAATTGGATGATGCAAAGGTATGGATTAGTTGCAATTCTATGGTCTATCTGGGATATTCTGCAGGTTTCTGTGATGAATGGTCATTTCCTTTCCAGTCCATTCTTCTCCGTCAATGATATAGGTATCTATTCCAATAGTCTTGAAGCCTACCGACTCGTAGCAATGCAAGGCCGAGGGGTTGTTATCGAAGACTCCCAATGTTACCCTTTTTGCTCCGAACTCACTTACCGCTTTCTTTATAGCAAGTTGCAACAATCTCTTACCGTAACCTTTACCTCGAAGTTCATCGCTGACGATAGCAAAACCAAAGCGAATAATCGTTTTAGAAGCATCAGTATATCGAAGCATGAAATGTCCTACAACCTTTCCGTCGTCATCAACAGCCGTGAATGGAAAAATGTTTTCATCAGCGTATTGGGCGTCCATATCCTCTGGCTTAGGAGGATAGGTGGGAAATCTGTCGGCACTCCATTTCCGGAATGTCGTTTTGTCTTTTATCCAAGAGAGGATGATG
>JAILAI010000109.1 GCA_024681705.1 Prevotella sp. | reverse complement strand
AGGACCTTTCTGCGTATTCTCATCACTCAATGACTCAGGCTTTTCACCTTTCTTGTTCATTTCGATGATTTGCAAAGCACGCTCAGCGGTGATGGTTTCCAGATTAGCGGCAATGCGTTTGTCGGTGCTGTAAGTCACGATTCCTGCCAGAATGTCGCTTTTGAACAGATAATAATCACTGTCTTGCGTCTGTAGAATCACCTCTTTACTAGGCAGTTTGCGACTAGCTTCGATGTAGCTGTCCACTTCGTAGTTTAGGCAGCATTTCAGCTTTGCGCACATTCCTGCCAGTTTCTGCGGATTGAGCGAGATGTCCTGGAATCGTGCAGAGCCTGTCGATACGCTGACGAAGTTTTTCATCCATGTAGCACAGCAAAGCTCACGTCCGCAGGGACCAGTTCCGCCAATGCGACCAGCTTCCTGCCGAGCACCAATCTGTTTCATCTCGATTCGCACGTGGAAGGTTGCTGCCAGATCTTTGATGAGCTGACGGAAGTCCACACGTTCGTCGGCAATGTAGTAGAAGATGGCCTTGTTTCCGTCGCCCTGATACTCCACGTCGCCAATCTTCATCTGCAATCCTAGGTCCTTCGCAATCTGACGACTCTGTATCATGGTTCCATGTTCACGACTCTTTGCCTCGTGATATTTGTCCATGTCCACCTGTCTGGCAAGTCTGTATACACGTTTGATGTCGTCTTCCGATTTCAGATTGGCTTTCTTCACTTGAAGTTTCACCAATCTTCCGGTCAATGTCACTACGCCGATATCGTGTCCGGGACTTGCTTCCACAGCCACGATGTCACCTTTTTTCAGTGGCAGGTTGTTCACGTTGTGGTAGTACCCCTTGCGTGTGTTCTTGAACTGTACTTCCACCAGATCGGTGTCGTCGATGGCAGATGGAACGTCAGCTAACCAGTCGTATGTGTTGAGCTGGTGGTCCTGTCGTCCTACTGCGTTTCGGCAAAGTCCGCGGTCGCATGAGTTCGTGATTTTGTATTTCAGGTTTTTATAGTCCATTGAAATGATTTGTATATATGGTGTTATTAAAATGATTGCTATTTCTGGATGAGTAGAACAATGACGCGCAGCACCATGTCGAAGAATACAATCTTCGCATTGGCGTTCTGCCCAATGTCGCGAATGCCTCTGCTGAAGAGTTCTGATAGCTCCACTACGTTTGCCTCATTGATGAACCGTGAGAAGTTCTTCGCGAAGTTCTCCTCTTCCTGAGTCATGTAGGTCAGTTCCGGATTGCGGAAATTGTACATGAAATTCTCTCTGATAAGCCTCACGAAATAGGCCAGCATGCGTTTCTGCTTCTCGCGTCCAAAGCCAGCCGCTTTCTCGCTCCATGCTTTCAGTTCCTTAATCTTTCTCTGATAGGCCAGTCGCATCAGCTGTATGAACATATCGAGAAACTGCCTGTTCTCATTGTCAGCATCCAGTTCCTCGAGAGCCTTTAGCCAGTTGCCGTTGGCCACTCGTGCTATGCGATGTGCCGACTCGTCGTCGATGCCACGTCGTTCAATCAGCGCACGTTCGATTTCTTCTGTTCCAATCTTCTTCAGGTCAATGCGTTGCGTGCGGCTCCGTATGGTCTCGAGCAGTAGTTCAGGCTCTTCGCATACCATGAGGAATACTGTCTGTTGCGGTGGTTCCTCGATGATTTTCAGCATCTTGTTGGCACACTCGGCGTTCATCCTTTCAGGTAGCCAGATGATGCTCACCTTATAGCCGCCCTGACTTGATTTCAGCGACAACTTCCTAATCAGGTCGTCGCTCTCGCTTGCATAGATGATGGCCTGCTGATTGGCAGCCTGCATCTCGCGAAGCCATTGGTCTATCGAGAAATATGGACCTTGCATGAGCAACGTGTTCCACTCGCGTGCAAAGTCGTCGCTCACCATCTTGTGGTCTGAACTGGTTCCCGTAGGTCGTATCACGGGGTATGAGAAGTGCAGGTCGGGATGTTGCCATTTGGCAAGCATGGCTTCGGCATTGGTGCGCCGACTCTCATCACGTGTCAGCAGAAACGACGCAAAAGCCAGAGCCACCGCCATTTTCCCACACCCAGTGGGGCCGCAGAGCAACATGGCATGTGGCAGACGTCCTTCGTCCACCATCTGCATGAGTCGCTGCCACGCTTCGTCCTGTCCTATCACTTCGTCAAACGACATTTTCTTTTTTCTTCTTTACGTTTTTCCCGAACCTTCGGTTCTATTCGTTCTTGATTGCTTCAACTATCTCACATACTGAGTCGACGGCCGACACGGTATAGAAATGAATGTTTCGCACCCCGTTGGCATATAGGTCGCGACATTGTCTTATTCCCCATGCGATGCCCAGTCGTCGTGCGTCATCGTCGGTGCGGCATTGCGTGATGAGGGCAGCCAGCTCCTCGGGAATGTCGCAATGGAATGTCTTCGGCACTACCGTCAGTTGCGATAGTTTGGCAAAGGGTTTCAGACCAGGCACGATGGGAATGGTGATGCCCATCTTACGAGCCTTTTTCACGAAGTCGAAGTATTTCTGATTGTCGTAGAACAGTTGTGTGACGGCATATTCGGCCCCCAGCTGTTGTTTCTCCAGCAAATACTTCATGTCCATCTCCAGATTGGGCGCCTCTTCATGCTTCTCAGGATACGCCGCTACGCCAAACGAGAAGGCTTTTCCGGGATGCTTGATGGGCGATCCGTCGATGAAGAAACCCTCGTTGAAGCGCTTCACTTGTTCTATCAGCTCGGTAGTGTGAGCATATCCGCCCGGTGTAGGCACGAACGTTCGGTCGTCCTTCGCCTTGTCGCCCCTAAGCAGGAGGATGTTCTCAATACCCAGGAACTGCAGGTCTATGAGTTCATATTCAATGTCTTCGGCCGACACACCACTACAAATAATATGTGGAATCACCGGAATGCCAAACCGTTGCTGAATGGCAGCAGCCATCGCAACCGTGCCCGGACGACGTCGAATGCGTTGCCGTTCGAAGTTTCCATTCGGCAGCTCGCGGTAGACGAACTCCGAATGGTGCGTAGTGATGTTGATGTACTGCGGATTGAAAACCCTCAGTTTCTCAATAGTGCGGAACAGACCTTCGGTGCCGTTGCCCTTCAGTGGCGGCAACACCTCAAACGAGAAATGCTTCTCGCCATGCTCTCCCTGTTTCAATATTTCTGCTACGTTCATCTTCTTGCAATAGGTGCATATAGGGTGCAAAATTACGAAAAAAAGTGGAAAAGTCGGTGTTTTTTCTTTATTATAATGTGATTTTTTCGTTTTTCTAATATTTTTACTAACTTTGCAGGCGTAAAGTTTCGGATAATAACAATTTTAAAAATAGTAAGAATGAAAAAAATGATCACTTTGCTGGCAGCCATTGTCTTTATGGTTACCACAGCACAGGCGCAGGCTGTTACTCAGAGGACAGAACAGTCTTCAACGACAGTTACTCGTACTGATGCTCAGAAGCAGTCGGCTCAAGAGGCTGCTCCCGTCACCCACAAATCATCCTATGGCCTCTACGAAGAGGACCTGCCACGTTCGGTGAAGCGCACTTCCACTACCCGCACCGTGCGCGAGGGCGATGCACCGGCAGCCGAACCCATGAAGGCCGACACCGTAAAACTCCAGGTGACGCCCAGCCCACGTGGAACACTGAGCAGCCAGATGGCACCTCCCGAACGCGCTTCAGGAAAAGTAATGCGCACTCGTTCTGTCAGAACCATTGCTCCTGCCACGCAAGAGACTCCAGCCAAAACCGAAGAAGAATAACCCCTAATTATAACAACAATCATGAACAACCAACAACAAACCGGCAGCAAGGCCTACCTCATCTCAATTGTTATGGTGGCCGTGCTCGGAGGTCTTCTTTTTGGATACGACACAGCAGTTATCTCAGGTGCTGAGAAAGGTCTTCAGGCCTTCTTTAAGAATGCACCCGACTTCTCTTATACTGATGTTATGCATGGCTTCACATCGTCAAGTGCACTCATTGGTTGTATTATCGGTTCCGCCTTTTCTGGTCTGCTGGCTACTCGATTGGGCCGCAAGCGCTCACTCATTCTCGCCGGTGTCCTTTTCTTCGTGTCTGCCTTTGGTAGCATGAATCCCGAGTTCCTTATCTTTGAACACGGCAAGCCGACCTATTCATTGCTCGTCGTCTTCAACATCTACCGTGTTATCGGTGGTATTGGCGTGGGTCTGGCTTCGGCCATCTGTCCCATGTATATTGGCGAAGTAGCGCCCTCTAACATCCGAGGTATGCTCGTTTCGTGGAACCAGTTTGCCATTATCTTCGGTCAGCTGGTGGTCTATTTTGTCAACTTCGTCATTCTCGGTTCGCATGCCAATCCTATCTACGATGCCGCTGGTGCCATTGCTAACTTGGCCGATGCCCAGTGGACCATCGACACGGGCTGGCGCTATATGTTCGGTTCCGAGATGGTGCCTGCAGGACTCTTCGCCCTACTTATTTGCTTCGTGCCCGAGACCCCGCGCTATCTCGTTATGGTGGGTCAGGATGAGAAGGCTCTTGGCATCCTCAGCCGCATCAATGGTAGCGACAAGGCAGCCGCGATTCTGCACGATATCAAGGAGACTATCACCGTGCGCACCGAGCGCCTCTTTACCTACGGCTTCCTCTGCATCTTCGTGGGCATCATGCTTAGTGTATTCCAGCAGGCCGTGGGTATCAACGCCGTGCTCTATTATGCACCGCGCATCTTCAAGGACATGGGAATGGACAACGAGATGGTGTTCACCGTCTTCATGGGTGTCATCAATATTCTGTTCACGCTGGTTGCTGTGTTTACCGTCGAGAAATTGGGCCGCAAGCCTCTTCTCATCTGGGGATCGCTGGGCATGGCCCTTGGCGCCTTTGGCGTTGCCATTACCTTCGGTCATCAGGGATTGGAGATGGTCACCGCCATTAGTATCATGGTTTATAGTGCTTCGTTCATGTTCTCGTGGGGACCCATCTGCTGGGTGCTCATAGCCGAGATATTCCCCAATACCATTCGTGGCGCCGCAGTTGCCATTGCCGTAGCTTTCCAGTGGATTTTCAACTTCATCGTTTCATCCTCCTTCGTGCCCATGTTCAACATGCACCTTACCGAGGGCGATGACTTCGGCCACTGGTTCACATACGGCCTCTATGGCATCATCTGCGTCATAGCAGCCATCTTCGTTTGGAAGCTCGTGCCCGAGACCAAGGGAAAGACGCTCGAAGACATGACCAAACTCTGGGGCAAGCGTAAGTAGTTTGGGTGCTTTAGCAACGTCTCTTTGTCGGGAAAATACATCTGATACGACAATCTGATTGAAGGAAAACGGCAGATTGCTCGTTCAATATTGATGCTTTCTCCAAGAGAGATTGCCAGAATTTAAAGAAAAAATCTAGATTTTTTTCATCCGAATCGCCAATTTCGATCCAAAAAATCTAGATTTTTTCTTCGTATATTGCCGAAACGGATTTAGGACGAAGGCAAAATTGTCATATCGTTTTGGCGAATAGAACCGAAAAGAAACCGAAATCATGAGAAAGAGCTTTATTATTGTAGTGGCCATGTTTTTAGTGGCTTTAAACACAAAAGGACAGGACAATAGTTCGCTGACGGTGAAAACTTGCTCAGG
>JAILAI010000217.1 GCA_024681705.1 Prevotella sp. | reverse complement strand
CATTCCTTTTTTGCGTGTAATGATTATGATTGGCAAAAAAAGGTGCAATGATGACAAACCTATTTCAATATTTTTTATTACCTTTGCCATTTGAAAGGCATTGAACCGCAGGTCACCGACCGGAGCCGTGCTGTCACGCGAAGCGTGGTGCACGATAAAGCGAGGGAGGTAACCTTTGAACTGCGCGTAGCGCATTGAACAGCTGCGTGGCAGCTTTGAACCTTTAGTAGTTATGGAAGTAGTATACGAAGACAATCATCTGATCATCGTTTCGAAGCGAAGCGGTGAGATCGTGCAGGGCGACAAGACTGGCGACGAGCCGTTGTCGGAGACGGTGAAACGATATATCAAGGAGAAATATCAGAAGCCCGGGGCTGTGTTCCTTGGTGTCACCCACCGGCTCGACCGACCCGTGAGCGGCCTGGTGGTGTTCGCTCGCACGTCGAAGGCGCTGGAGCGGCTGAACCGCATGTTTGCCAATGGCGAGGTGCATAAGACCTACTGGGCCATTGTGGGAAAGGACAAGCAGGCAAATGAAATGGGGGACGTGGAAAACGATGGTGAACACACCCTTGTTCATTGGCTGACGCGCAACGAGAAACAGAACAAGAGCTATGCCTACGACCGTGAGAAGCCAGGCTCAAAGCGGGCGGTGTTGAAGTATAAAGTGATTGGTGAGTCAGACCGATATAAGCTACTGGAAATCAATCTCTTAACAGGTCGCCATCATCAGATTCGTTGTCAGCTGGCAGCCATAGGCTGTCCCATCAAGGGCGACTTGAAATATGGAGCTCCAAGGTCGAATCCTGATGGCAGCATCTCGTTGCTTTCTAGGCGTGTGGAGTTCGTTCATCCCGTGTCAAAACTGCCTATTTGCGTTGAGGCTCCACTTCCTGACGACCCACTTTGGAAAGCTTTCCGATAGTGCAAATGCACGATGCCGACTGCGCTTCGCTGCGCATTGCTCAGGCGAATGAGATGAAAAAAACACCGATTTCGCGCGCGGAATCGAAAAAATACATTATCTTTGCAGTCAGAATGAAGAATCTTGACCTACGATGAAGAAACTCTTGAAGTGGATGGGCGCTGCCGTTTTGGTTCCCGTCGTACTTGTTTCGTCAGTGGCAGGACTGCTTTACTTCCCTCCTTTCCAGCGTTGGGCAGTGAAGCAGGCTTCGGCGTATGCGTCGGAAAAAACGGGAATGGATGTGCAGGTGGGCAATGTGCGGCTGCGCTTTCCGCTCGATTTGGAGATGAACGAGGTGAGTGTGGTGCAGCGCGATAGCGTGAGCGGAGCACCTACCGACACGCTGGCACATGTGGGAAGCATCGTCGCCGATGTCAAACTGAAGCCGCTGCTGAAGAAGCAAGTGGTGGTCGACGAGCTCACACTGGAGGATGCGAAGCTGAACACCGGCGATTTCATCAAGGCGGCCCGTGTGAAAGGACGAGTGGGAAAGCTGAGCGTGAAGAACTCCGACATCTTGCTGAAAGGAAAGGAAGATCCGAATGTTGGCGATGTGAACCTCGACGACGTGCTGCTGAAGGATGCCGACCTCGACGTAGTGTTGGCCGACAGCGTTCCTGAGGATACCACACAGAGCGAAACCCCTTGGCGCATTCTGGCGAAGAAGGCCAAGATAGAAAATTCGAATGTGTGGCTGACCATGCCTGGCGAGGTTGATGCTAAGACAGGTAAGAAGTCGGCTGGCACTCTTGTCACCGCCCATCTGGGCGATGCCACCATTCGAGACGGTTCATTCGATTTGAAGAACGGCAACTACCAAGTGGGCTCGGTGGACATCGATAAGAGTGCTCTGGCATATGACAAGATTGACGGGAAAAACACGCCAAAGGGAAAGGACGCGAAAGGAAAGGACGCTAAGAAAGACAACGGTCAGCCCGATCCCGACCATCTCGATATGAAAGACTTGTCGCTACATGCCGAGAACATCAGCTATAGCGACAAACCTGCAGCCGGCAAGCCACAACTTGCCGCCAATCTGAAGAAACTTGCATTTAAGGAAAAAAGCGGTCTCGACGTGAAGAACGTGTCGGGACAACTTGCCATGCATGCAGGCGAAGACAACAACGGCGTGCAGACAGCCGGAAGGGTGACGTTGAAGGATGGTCG
>JAILAI010000197.1 GCA_024681705.1 Prevotella sp. | reverse complement strand
ATTCTTGAGAGTTATTATCTGGACGGATGTAAAATGGAGGATATTGCGAAGAGGATTGGTTATAAGAATGGAAATAGTGTGAAGAGTAGAAAGAATAAGGTTTTGAAAAGAATAATGGAAATAACGAAAGCGGAAGAGATGGATTTTAAAGATATGTCTCTCGCCGCTTAAGAAAAGGGGTGAATTGAAGAATAGACCTTCGTTGTATAATTAAAATAACGAAGTTTTTTACTCTGAATGATTGCGGGTTGGCCGTTTGCCAACCCGCAATCTGCGTTTAGATAGCTAACGATTTCGTTAAAGCGTACTCGACTTGTTTCCAGAAATACATACGCCACGTAGATCGAAGAATACCAGGAACTTGGTTTCCGTAGTTCTCTTCGTGTAGAGAACTCCTTTGAACCAAGCGCCACGTTTTTAGAAAGACATCGTGAGCCCCAGCATTTTGCGTGTCGACAAGTCTGCCCACTCCATAGCTCAGTTTCTGGCTGAGGATCGAGGCGTCGAAATATATCACTTGCTTCTCAATGGGTTTAAAAGGCAATTTGCGGGCGTCGAATCGTATCAGTTTCATAGATTGTTTTGTTGATTTAATTATTATTACCAAGCGTTGATATCGTCCATATCGAAGGCCGCCTTCTTGATGGAATCGGACACTTTGGGGAAGAATTTATATCCCGTGACGCGCTCCACTTGGCGGATGGTGTTCACGTAGAAGTCTTTCTTGCGGTTGCCTTCGGTGTTCCTGCAGATGAATCCGATGCCTCGTGGCCGTTTGGGGTCGGGACAGAGCACCACCTTGAAGAAGGCTTCGGGCACAGGTATCTGGTTGGGGCCAATCGTCTCGTGGGCCTGACTCTTGAAGAAGATGGGACCGCAGACGATGTAGATGCTACCATATTCCTCTGCCCAAAGTCGACAGGCCATCTCTATCTCCTTCCAGTCGCCTCGATTCAGCTGGGGATGCTGAGGGCACATGTTCGAGAGCACGAAGGTCTCGTCGCGTCCTACGTCGTCCCAGTTGCAATCGCCACCCGGACACATGTGTCCTCTATCGTAGCCAGAAGAGGCATAGTCGGCGAGGGTTGCACGATTTTCGGCATCGAGTTCAGGGTCTTCGCGGTAGTCGCTCCACACGCCTTCCTTGCGTTGCATCACATGATTGCCGTCGAGCCGCCACATCACCCAGTTGGGCTGGCGTATGCGCTTGTTGTGAGAGGTCGTATAGCAATATCGCTCCAGTATCTGCGAGGCAATGCTATCGGGAATCTTCGGATAGCCGACTTTCTCTAGCGTGCTCCATTGGGCGGACCTAACTTCACCCTTCTCTACCTTGGCACTATCGCCAACACCTGCTTTGGCCACTTTGCTATTAACGCAACAAGAGCACGAAAACAAGAGCGGCATAGCCATGAACAGCGTTAATATCCTAAAAGCTTTTCTCATTCTCTTCGTTTTTTTCACACCTTTCAATTATATATTCCCAATAACCACAAAAGGTAATCTACCCGTCAACATTGACTCAGACAACGGGAGAAAGCAGACGTGCGGACATCATTCAAAGTGGCAAGGGCGAACTCGACGACTTCGAAATCGTAGTTCCTGACAAGTTCCACGAACGTTCTGGCCACAATCTCGATAGGGTTCTTGAAGGCGCCACACCCCCATGCGCCCAGTATCACCACTTCGTTTCCTTCACTCGCCGCGACGTCAAGTATCCTCTTGATGCGCGACCGAATGATTTCTTCGTAGTTTTCGGGAAGTGTCATCGAACTTGACAACTGAGGCGCCGCACAAGTGATGACATTCACCTTGTACCATTCCTCTCGCTCCATCATTTTCGGATAGACGGGATCTGTGCGCTCGTCTGTCTTGAACACCACCACATCGGGCGTGTAGATGAGGTCGTCGTTGCCCATCGAATCGATCTCACCGGCAGAGAATTGGTAGCGATGCTTCATGTAGAAAGGTTCTTTCATCGCCTCAAGACAAGGAAGAAGCGTAGAACACCTACAGAGCGACTCTTCTTGAGCGCCTGCACTGAATGGCGCCCCACCTATCGAATGGTTGTTGGCGTAGTTCAACACCGCCACCTTCTTGCCCGCATAACCTTTGGCCGCTTCGAAACTCCGTTTTCCAGAAACCACATAGCGTGTATTCACCTTTTCGCAAACAGGCTGGTCGATAATGTCTTCTTCGGCAACCATAAACTGATTGGCTATCGAGTTTTCAACAGCATCTTCGAGTTCTTCAATAGACGTATAACAACGGAGCGTGTCCCGCATTACTTCAAAATTGATCTGACTATAACTGAAATGTGGCATATTAGTATAATAATGTTATAGCTTGAGTTACTTTTTGGGGTTTTCAATCTGTTGTCAGAACTCCAGCCGGAAGCCCTTTTCTTTCATTTCGTCATAGCTCGCACGATTGAACTTGTAAAGGAAGGCCACCTTCTTATTCACCAAGGTGACGCGCTCCTCCAGTTCGGTGAGCAGACCCAGTTTCAACATTTTATTGCTGAAGTTTCGGCGATCGAACTTCACGCCAAGCACGGCTTCGTAGAGATGTTGCAACTGGGTCATGGTGAACTTTTCGGGAAGCAGTTCAAAACCGATGGGTTCGAAATGGATTTGTTTCCGAAGTTCGGTCGTCGCCTCGCGCAAAATCATGTCGTGATCGAAGGCCAGCGAAGGTATAGAATCCAGCGGGAACCATACGGCCTTAGCGGCATCATCGCCGCCCTTCACTTCGCTTTTGCGCACCAAAGCATAGTAGGCGATGGTGATTACCCGCTCACGAGGGTCGCGATTGGGTTCGGTAAACGTGTGGAACTGATGTATGTAGGCGTCTTTCAGTCCTGTTTCTTCCATCAATTCTCGCTTTGCACCCATGAGGGCCGTCTCGTCCATTCTGAGGAATCCTCCTGGAAGGGCCCAGCGTCCTTTAAAGGGCTCAATACCTCTTTCTATTAAGAGCACATTGAGTTTCGTACCGTCGACGCCGAATATCACACAATCGGTGGTAACACTCGGATGGGGGTACTTGTAATTATACATGAATTCTTCCATATTGTTTATGTAAACTTAACGCATCCAAAGATAGTAAAATCATTTGATATAACCAAACAACCTTGCGTAAAATTAACGCAATTAACCTTTATTTACACAAAACAAGCGGAAGTATCCGGAAAACCTACTCACCAAAAACGACAATTTCGATGAGCAAAAGCGCCAATTTCGCTCATCAAAAACGACAGTTTTGTTCATCAAAAGCGCCAGTTTTGCTCATCCCTTGCGAAGGGGGTGAACGATGAAGAAATCAACGTCCAACAATCGGGATTGTAAAAA
>JAILAI010000175.1 GCA_024681705.1 Prevotella sp. | reverse complement strand
ACAACAAAAAGCATTACATGAACAAGAAAACACTTCCTCTTATTCTCTTCGCCGTACTGCTGCTCGCGGCATGCGGAAAGAAAAAGGCCGACGACCCGTTGGCTGACAGCGGACGCACACAACGCACCGAAAACCTGCTTCAGAACCTGAAACAACTGGCCGACTCTGCCTATCTCTTCGGACATCAGGACTCACCGATGTATGGAATTGGCTGGGTGGGCGACGACGACCGTAGCGACGTTAAGACCGTCTGCAACGACTTCCCCGCCGTCATGGGCTTCGACCTCGGCCATCTGGAACTCGGCGACAGCGTCAATCTCGACAAGGTTCCATTCGACAAGATGCGCGAACAGATCATCAAGCAGTTCGACCGCGGTGGTGTCGTCACGCTGAGCTGGCACCTCGACAACCCGCTCACAGGCGGATCGGCATGGGTGAAACCCGACTCGCTCACCGATCAGGAGAAGCAGACCGTAGCCTCAGTGCTCGAAGGCGGTGCCCAGCACGAGAAGTTCCTCTCGTGGCTCGACCGCGTGGCCGACTTCTTCAACTCGCTCGAGACGCCCTATGGCGTCAAGGTTCCCGTCATCTTCCGCCCGTGGCACGAGCATACGGGCAGCTGGTTCTGGTGGGGCCAGAATCTCTGCACCAAAGAGCAATACGTAGCCTTGTGGAAACTTACTGAAAGCCGCCTGCGCGAGAAGGGCGTCAACAACGTGCTCTACGCCTATAGTCCTGGAAGCGAGAGCGACGGCGACTCTGCTAAATACCTGGAGCGATATCCAGGAGACGACTGTATCGACTTCCTCGGAACCGACATCTACTGCTCTTCTCAATGGGACGGTTCGCAAACCACTTTCAACCCCGACGAGCCCGCCCGCTACATCGAGCGCACCCGCCGGCAGCTATCCATGATTTGCCAAGTGGCAAAAGAGCACCAGAAAGTCGCCATTCTCTCCGAGACAGGT
This sequence comes from Prevotella sp., assembly GCA_024681705.1. Taxonomy (GTDB): domain Bacteria; phylum Bacteroidota; class Bacteroidia; order Bacteroidales; family Bacteroidaceae; genus Prevotella. The sequence goes on along the minus strand of JAILAI010000175.1, from coordinate 3,111 downwards.
TTCCAAGGCATCCCGCAGGATAAATGGTGGACACAGACGCTGGCAGAGGCCATCAAGGGCCTGCCCATTGCATACGTGCTCGTCTGGCGCAACGCTCACGACCAGCCCGGTCACTATTTCGCCCCCTACCCCGGACAAATCTCCGCCGAGGACTTCGTCCGTTTCTACAATCTTCCGCAGACGCTCTTCGTACGCGACATCAACGGTCTGTACCTGAAAAAATGACGATTGTCTTCTACGGTTTCCGTAGTTTTGGTTTTCGACTTTTGAAAGCCCCGTGAAAAAAATCTAGAAAAAAATTTGTCGAAATTGGCGGTTTCAACGAATTTTTTCTAGATTTTTTATTCCTTTCGCGCCGTCTTCGCTCCACACATTCTTCGGAAAACGGCCAGAAAACTATACCTTCAGCGCCCTCATTGCGTTGAGAACGGCCAGCACGGTGACGCCCACGTCGGCGAAAACAGCCATCCACATGGTGGCCAATCCGAACGTTGCCAGCACAAGCACAGCTATTTTCACGCCGATAGCAAACGCCACATTCTGCCGGGCTATGCCAATGGTACGGCGCGCCAAGTTGATGGCCAGTGCCAGTTTCGTCGGTTTGTCGTCCATGAGCACCACGTCGGCAGCCTCGATGGCGGCATCGCTGCCCAAACCACCCATCGCGATACCCACATCGGCGCGGGCCAGAACGGGTGCGTCATTGATGCCATCGCCCACGAAGGCAAGGTTCTTTCCCTCTGGCTTTTCGGCGAGCAGGCGCTCCACATGTTCCACTTTCTGGTTGGGCAACAGAGCAGCATGCCACTCATCGAGCGCCAGTTTATGTGCGACGTTGTCGGCAACTTCCTGACGGTCGCCCGTCAGCATCACGGTGCGTTCCACACCCGCTGCCTTCAGTTGTTCGATGGCTTGGGCGCTGTCTGCTTTCAGCTGGTCGTTGATGACGATGTGTCCGGCATACTCACCATTGATGGCCACGTGAATGATGGTACCCACGTGCGAACAGTCGTGCCAATGAGCACCCACCGCATCCATCATCTTCGTGTTGCCCACGCACACCACATCATCGCCCACCTGAGCGCGTATTCCCTGTCCGGCAATCTCCTCGACGTTGCTCACATGACAGCCGTCGGTGGCCTCTTCGGGGAAAGCATCGCGCAGGGCAGCACCTATGGGATGGGTTGAGAAATGCTCCACATGGGCAGCCAGGTGAAGCAGTCGTCGGTTAGCCTCGGCTTGTTGCTGAACTTGTTGCGGTGAAAGAGCCTGCTGAGCGGTCTCGTCTGATGACGAAGAGTGACAATGCTCGCCGGGATGCACGGCGGTAACGGCGAACTGTCCCACGGTCAGCGTTCCCGTCTTGTCGAACACTACGGTTCCGACCTTGGCCAACACGTCCATGTAGTTGGCTCCCTTGATGAGGATGCCTTTACGCGACGCACCGCCAATGCCGCCGAAGAACGTCAGCGGAACACTGATGACCAGAGCGCAGGGGCACGAAACCACAAGGAACAGCAACGCGCGATAGAGCCACGTCGGGAACGATTCGACGAAGTGACCCGAGAACAACGGCGGCAACAATGCCAGTGCAATGGCGGCAAATACCACAATAGGCGTGTAGACACGGGCGAAGCGGGCAATGAAAGTCTCGCTCTTCGACTTGTTCTCGCTGGCATGCTCCACCAGACTGATAATCTTCGAGACTGTGCTCTCGCCGAAACTCTTGATGGTGCGAACGCGGACGACGCCCGACAGGTTCACACATCCCGACACCACTTCGTCACCTAAAGCCACATCGCGCGGTACACTCTCGCCCGTCAGGGCCACCGTGTTCAACGATGTAGAACCCTCGACGATCACGCCGTCGAGAGGAATCTTCTCGCCCGGTCGCACCACGATGATGCTACCGACAGCTACAGCCTCTGGTGCCATATCAGTAACCTCGGCCGGCGACGACTGCTCCACATGGGCCACGTCGGGGCGGATGTCCATCAGGTGGGCGATGCTATCGCGACTCTTTCCTTCGGCGTATCCCTCAAAGAGTTCGCCAATCTGGAAGAACAACATCACGAACACCGCCTCGGGGAACTCGGTCTCAGCGCCTGGAAGGAAGCCGATGGCGAGCGCACCGATCGTGGCTACCGACATAAGGAAATGCTCGTTGAAGGCATCACCATGGGCAATACCCTCGGCGGCCTCTTTCAGCGTCTCGTGTCCGATGAGCAAATAGGGTACCAGATAGACGAGCAGCAACTGCCAGGTGGTGAGATTCATGTTGTGCTCTATCCACACGGCTATGAGCAATAACACGACGGTAGCGCCAATGAGCCACAGCTTCTGGCGCAGACTTCCCTCGTGATGATGATGGTGATGGTGGTGATGTCCGTGAGCGCAACAAGCGCTTTCGTGCTCATGATGATGTTCATGAGCGCAGCCTTCGTCGTGATGATGCTCGTGCGAACAACAGCAATCATGGTGATGATGGTGCTCGTGAGAGCATTCTTCATTGTGATGATGATGCATATGTGCCATATTCTTTCTTTGTTTTAATCCTTATCTTTTTTCTTGAATGCGATGCAAAGATAGGGCAAACGTTTCGCAACTCAGTTGCAAATGAAAGAAAAGTGGGCGAATTTGCAACCCGTTTGCAAAACCAAATAGAAACGAACCGCTTGCGAAGACGAAAGAATCAGGGAGAAGACAAAACAAAAGGAGTTCAGTTATCGCAATAGTTCAGCCGACCGCATCGCCTACATCTTATTATATATTCGGCGAACGAGTGTATCGTCTGAACTATTGCAACTCCCGAACTCCCGTGATTCATACGGAAGAACTACCTATTTGAGCACCCCGAGTTCGCGGCCGACCTTGATGAAGGCAGCGATGCACTTGTCGAGTTGCTGACGGTTGTGACCAGCCGAAATCTGGACGCGGATGCGCGCCTGCCCCTTCGGCACCACCGGATAGTAGAAGCCCGTCACGTAGATGCCCTCTTCCTGCATCTTCGCCGCATACACCTGCGACAGCTTGGCATCGTAGAGCATCACGGCACAGATGGCGCTTTGCGTGGGCTTGATGTCGAATCCGGCAGCCATCATCTGGTCGCGG
>JAILAI010000093.1 GCA_024681705.1 Prevotella sp. | reverse complement strand
ATCGAACTATCAGACCGAGGTGTGGCTCAACGGCCAATACGTAGGTCAACACGTGGGCGGCTTCACGCCCTTCGCCTTCGACATCACCAGCCATCTGCACAAAGGCGAGAACACGCTGGTGGTGAGGGTGAACAACCAACGTCGGCCCGAAGGAGTGCCCACGATCAATAGCGACTGGTGGAACTACGGCGGACTGACACGCGACGTGATGCTGGTGGAAACACCGATGGCACATATCGACGACTACGAGGTCAAGCTATCGAAGGGTTCCTACGAAGAAATCTACGTGAAGGCACGCCTCAACCTGGCGGTGGCCGACGTGAAGGTGGACGTGCGCATACCCGAACTTGGTGTGATGGCCCAGTTGCGCACCAACAACCAGGGTGTGGCCGAGGCTCGTCTGGCCGCCAAGCCCGAACTATGGAGCCCCGACCGTCCGAAGCTCTACGACGTGGTGCTACGTTGCAACGGCGAGGAAATGGACGACGACATCGGTTTCCGCCATATCGAGACCGACGGACGCAAGGTGCTGCTCAACGGCAAGCAGGTGTTCCTACGGGGCGTCTCCGTGCACGAGGAGGCACCATTCCGCTCGGGCCGGTGTTGCACCGAACAAGACGACTCTACACTCATCTCGTGGGCGAAGTTCATGGGGTGCAACATGCTGAGATTGGCCCACTATCCTCACAACGAGCAGATGGTGCGCATGGCCGAGCGCGAGGGCATCATGCTATGGAGTGAGGTGCCCGTCTATTGGACCATCGACTGGAACAATCAGGAAACCTACAACAACGCCGCCCGACAACTACGCGACAACATCCTACGCGACCACAACCGTTGTGCCATCATCATCTGGAGCGTGGCCAACGAGACGCCGCGTTCGGAGGCACGCAACCACTTCCTTCGCGGATTAGCCAAGGTGGTGAAGGACCACGACGACGAGCGACTGCTCTCGATGGCGATGGAGACCGAGACACACGACGACATCACCACCGTTGAGGATGCACTGAGCGACCTCGTCGACATATTGAGTTTCAACTGCTATCTGGGTTGGTATGGCGGCAAACCATCGGATTGCGAGAAGCGCCGCTGGTTCTTCGCTCAGGAGAAGCCGTTCTTCGTAAGCGAGTTCGGAGCAGGTGCCGTTGCCGGACGCTTCGGTAGCAAGGACGAGAAATGGACCGAAGAATACCAGGCCGAAGTGTACCGCAAGACGCTTGCCATGTACGACAAGGTGCCTGGATTCGCCGGTTGTTCTCCCTGGATATTGATGGACTTCCGCTCGCCGCGCCGACAAAATCACGAGACCCAGCAATACTACAACCGCAAGGGGCTGGTGTCCGATCGCGGACAAACCAAGCAGGCATTCTACGTGATGCAGGACTTCTACAAGAAGAAAGGAGCCTTCAAGCGCTCCGGAAAGAAATAGCACGATGAAGAGATACGCCTTCACCATATGGCTCATGCTCACCACAGCCCTCGTTATGGCTCTACCGGCCAGACGGGGGTTGTGGCGCTTTTTGCCAATGCCCGACGGACGGCAAGTGAAGGCACAACTCATGGGCGACGAGCGGCTACACTATTGGATGACGGCCGATAGCATCTGCTACATCGAGCAGGACGGGCAATTCGTGAAGACGGAGATGAAGACCCTGAGAGGCATGCTACGGACCGACTCGCGCAAGACAAGGACAAAGCGCATGCCAAAGACGGCCACCACATCGACGACCACACACCGCGCACTCATCATCCTCGCGAATTTCACCGACACGAAGTTCCTGGAATCCCACACGCAGGCACTCTACAACCAGATAGCCAACGCCGAGAATTACTCCAACGACGAGGGCTTCGAAGGAAGCGTGCGCGACTATTTCAGGGATATGAGCAATGGGCAGTTGACACTCGATTTCGACGTGCTCGGGCCTATACAACTGGAGCATGGCTACGCCTACTACGGTGCCAACTCCGACGATAGCCGCGATGTGGCCGTGGGCGAGATGATTCTGGAGGCACTGGAGGCCGTGAAGGACCAAACCGACTTCGCCCAATATGACTGGGACGGCGACGGTGAGGTAGAACAAGTGGTGGTGATCTATGCCGGTGAGGGCGAGGCCTTGGGAGGCACCGCCAGCACGATATGGCAACAGGAATGGAACCTTCAGGATGCCGCGGGAGCCGTCTTCGAACACGAAAGCACCATCGTAAACACCTTCGCATGCACCAGCGAACTGGTAGAGCAACGCCTCGCTGGCATCGGACCGTTCTGCCATGAGTTCGCCCACGGACTGGGACTTCCCGACCTCTACAACATGGACCAGGCGGACTACGGCATGGGCTCGTGGTCGCTGATGGACCAAGGGGTGTACAACGGCGACGGACGCGGACTCTGCCCTTGCGCGCTGACCAGTATGGAGCGGATGGTGTGCGGATGGCTGACGCCCGAAGAGATTGCCGAACCTACCGACGTGAGCGGCATGAAGGCGCTGGAGGATGGAGGTGGGGCCTATCTCCTGAGGAACGACAACTACGACAATGAGTTCTATCTGCTCGAAAACCGACAACCCATCAGGTGGGACAAGGAATTGCCCGGCAACGGTCTGCTCGTGCTCCACGTGGACTATAGCGAGGCGGCATGGGTGTTGAACAATGTGAATACCAGTCAGAAGAACCGATGCACCATCGTCCATGCCGGTAACCCTTCACGTCTTGTCGACGACAATGGTTTCCTGGCCTACGATGAATCCACCGACCCGTATCCCTATAATGGCAACAACACGCTCTCGGCCAGTAGTTCGCCAGCGGCAGAGCTCTACCACAAGAACCTCGACGGCACCTTCTACCTGCCACTCGCCATCACGCAAATCAACGTAGATAGCAACGGCAACGTGTCGTTCTCGGTGGTGGATGCCGACGACATCGACCCTATCGACCCGAACCCGACGGATGCGGTAGCGTTGAAAGAGACGTTCGACAAGACCAACGGTGTAGGAGGAAACGACAACCTGTTCAGCGGCAATAAAGCGGGACGTAGCGGCACCATCGTCTACGATGTGGAGGGATGGGAAAACATCAACGCCTATCCAGCCAACAAGTGCCTGAAGATGGGAACGGGTTCGAAAGACGGCATACTGGAGACGCCACAATTCAAAATCAACGGGCAATACGTGTTGTCGTTCAAGGCGGCACCGTGGGCCGACGAGAGTTCCTACATGATTTGGGAGATTGTAGGCGAGAGCGACATCACCATCGACGAGCCCGTCAGCACCAGCATGAAGTGCAACCAATGGAACAACTACCGCGTCAACCTGGAGGGGTCGGGCAAGATTCGCCTCGCCATCTACTCCAACAATCACCGTTTCTTCATCGATGAGGTGAGCGTGGTCAGTGCCGACATCGCCGACTCCAGCCCCACCGCCATCAGCGAGATGCCGTCGACAACCCCCTCCCCCACCGTCTTCGCCATCGACGGTCGCCGTCTGTCCCTACCCTTCAGCTCCTTGCCTCGCGGCATCTATATCGTCAACGGACGGAAAATAGTGAAATAACAAACTTCTAAAACAATTAATTCAAGTTTCACATTTGCTTTACTTCTTTGTAGTTAGGAAGTTAAGTAGTTATCGCTTCGCTCGTCCTTTCGGACAGAAGTTAAACCATTACTTCTATTTCATGTATTCAGCACCAGCCATTTGGCTTCACTTCTTTAACTACTGGCTACTTCACTACTTCAGAAAGTTGAGTATAATAATGTACGTGTAACCTAGGAAGTAGCGCTTTAGCAATCGTCAAACGCCCTTTTCAACTCTCTTTTCCCTCTTTTTCCCCTTTAACGCGACAAAATCCTTTCGTCCTCCTCGCTTTTGTCGCATATCCGTTCTCGTGTCGCAACAACCGCCATTCATTTCTCCTCAAATCCTTGGAAGCAGCCTGAAAATCGCCGTATCTTTGCATCAGAAAATAAAAAACAAAAGAATAAAGAAATGAAAAAAGCAAAAATATTAGTGAGCACACTCATCGCTCTGATGGCCCAGTCGGTTGAAACAAAGGCCTGTGAACATCTGGTATTTGCCAACAACCTGCCCGAGGCAACCAAGTTATTTCTCTGCGAGAACTTCCCCGAGAAGTCTGTCTCCTTCGCCGAATTAGACGTAGAGAACTATGGCGAGGAATACGCCGTCAGCTTCAACGACGGCACCGAGATGAGCTTCAACATCTTCGGAACATGGGAGAAAGTAGATTGCAAACTCTTTCCCGTACCCGCCTCATTGCTCCCCACTCGCATCGCCGATTTCGTGAGCACGAGCTTCGCCAACGAAGAGGTTGTACGCATCAATAAGACATACGACGGCTTTCGTGTACTGCTCACCAACAATGTCGAACTGAAGTTCGACCATCAAGGCAACATTTGCTAAAAAACATCTTAACTCAACTTTCTGAAGTAGTGAAGAAGCCAGTAGTTAAAGAAGTTAAGCCAAATGTCTGGTGGCTGAATACATGAAAAAGAAGTAATGGCTTAACTTCTGTCCGAAAGGACGAGCGTAGCGATAACTACTTAACTTCCTAACTACAAAGAAGTAAAACAAATGCGAAACTTGAACATCTTAATTATACTGTTATCTTAAAAACGTTATCCAAAATTTACCTATTTCTGTATTCCACTTACTAACCTATGGAAACAACGGCCTGAGGAATCTACGTCTGAGTTGCCTTTTCAGTCGAGATCTCTCAGGCCGAATTGTTTTTGTACATGACGATAGTCTGCATCGACTTCTCTTGAGTGTGAGTAGACGCGTAGGATTCCATATCAACTCCCCGCCCCTACTCGTAGAGGATGGGTAGGGGTGGGGTTATCTTGTACTTAGTCACACCTCTTTCTCGCGCATCTTTGGTCAGGGAAATACACTATCTTCACTCCCCGCCCCTGCTTGCAGGGGAGGGGTAGGGGTGGGGTCAACATGCGTTCAGGCACACCTCTTTCTGATGCAACTTGTTGGTTATGGGGTCACCATGCGTTAAGGCGCAACTTATAGGGTGGGCTTCAAGCATCGAAGCAGATTCAGTTCTTTCGAACCCCGTGCAGAATTTTTCCGCCCTTTTTCTTGCCACTTTCTCGTTTTTTTCTTATTTTTGCACACATAACGAGAGCATCTTATGAAAGAAGTATTCCGGTATCTGTCCCTGATGATAATGGCCCTGGGCGTGTTCTTGCCGCTCGGAGCCCAGAACCTCGACTCGCTCTACAATCGGTTGGACGAGGCGATAGCGGCCACACCGCAATACATCGCCGCCAAGGAAGAGCGCATCGCAGCCCTGAGACAACAGATGGAGCAGGCCCGCGACGATGAGTCGCGCTATCGCACCGCGCGTAGTCTCTACCAGGAGTACATGCCGTTTATCAACGACTCTGCCATCGTCTATCTGCAGACGTGCATCCGTCTCTGCGAGAAGATGGACCGCACGTCCGATGCTGCCGAGTGCCGCTCGCTCCTCGCTTTGCAATGTAGCAACACGGGTATGTTCGACGAGGCGCAGGCCATTCTTCAGGAAGTCAACGTCAATGTCATCGA
>JAILAI010000031.1 GCA_024681705.1 Prevotella sp. | reverse complement strand
ATTCGTACCGAACTGGTCGAGGATGGGGCGTGTCTCAGCGTCGAAGCCCACATTGATCTGGTCGAGGTTCTCCATGTCGTGTACGTCCATACCCATCATGTGTCCAAGTCCATGAGGCAGGAACATGGCATGTGCACCGGCACGAACAGCCTCTTCGGTATCGCCTTTCATCAGACCGAGCTCTTTCAGACGGTCGGTCATCAGACGGCAAACGGCGAAGTGGCAGTCCATATATTTCACACCGGGCTTTGCAACGTTCAAAACCAAGTCGTGGCAGTCCTCTACAATCGAATAGATGTCGAGCTGTCGCTGTGTGTACTTACCGCTAACAGGCATCGTTCGGGTGTTGTCGGAGCAGTAGTTGTTAATGGTCTCGGCACCGCAGTCGCACAAGGCGAGTCGTCCGGCCTCGAGCGGACGCAGCGAGGGAGCACCATGCATGATCTCGCCATGCTGCGAGAAGATCGTGGCGAAGCTCACCTGAGCACCATAGCTATGAGCGATGCCATCCACCTGTCCGGCAATGAATTTCTCCGTGACGCCCGGTCGGATAAGACGCATAGCGGTGGTATGCATCTGGTAGCCGATTTCGGCAGCACGCTCCAGTTCTTCAATCTCTTCCTGTGTCTTGGCCGACCGCATCTTTACTACTGCCATGATGAGCTTCATCGATGCTGCCTTCTTCTGTTCCGAAGGGTGCAAGCCCAGCAGATCCATGATTTGAATCTTGATGTCATGGCGATAGGGCGGCAGGAAATGAATGGTGCGGCCTTTTGAGCGGGCCTCGTCGCAGATGGTCTTTAGCTGAGCCATGGGTGCCGAGTTGGCAACACCCACTTGCGCTGCCATGTCGGCCACGCTCTCTACAGAACCATACCAGACGATGTCTTCGATGTCGATGTCATCGCCGATGAGGCATTCGCGGTTGTTGTCGATGTCTATGATGCCTACCAGTCCGTCGCGCTGCTGACCGAAGTAATAGAGGAACGACGAGTCCTGACGGAACGGATAATAGGCATTATTTGGATAGTTATTGGGCGACTCGTTATTGCCGAACAATACGATGACACCCTCGCCCACAAGCCGTTTCAGCTCGTTACGGCGCTGCAAATAGGTTTCCTTGCTGAACATATTGTCGTGTTTTTATTCTATCAGGGTACAAAGGTAGTAATTTTCTTGAACATAAAATAAAATCAGACGTTAAAGAATATAAAGATATTCGGTTTTGTTGCAAGATTGTTGCGGTGTCATTCCAATGGTTTCTTTGTTGCAACGGGTGGAGTGGGGTGTTTGCTCGTTTTTTCCTCATCATTGCCCGAAAAAGGAAAATGGGCAGAGCCGCATGTTAAAAAAGAATGGATTTATTTTGCGTTTCTCGCAATTTGAACTAACTTTGCAACGGATAAAGTCCCTTTTTTGCAGGATGATGAAAATTGATGACAAGACGGGCTTGGTACTTGAAGGCGGCGGCATGCGCGGCGTCTTCACAAGTGGTGTGCTCGATGCATTCATGAAACATGGCGTGGAGTTTCCATACATCGTTGCCGTATCGGCAGGCGCCTGTAATGGCATGAGCTACGTCAGCCGCCAGCCCGGTCGTGCTCGCTATTCAAACATCGATATGATGGAGAAGTACGATTACATCAGTCTGCGTAACCTGCTGACGAAAGGCTGCATCTTCGACCCCGACTTGCTCTACGACCGATTGCCTAACGAGTTGTTCCCCTTCGACTTCGACACGTTCTTCCACAGCCCTACCATCTATGAAATGGTTGTTACCAACTGTCGCACGGGTCAGGCAGAATATCTTTCGGAACGCCACGACCCGCAACGCGCTCTAGACATCGTGCAGGCATCGAGCTCTCTGCCCTATGTCAGCAAGATTGTGATGGTCGACGGAAAGCCTATGCTCGACGGCGGCATCGTCGACTCCATTCCTGTGGAGCGTGCCATCAGTCAGGGCTATGAGCGAAATGTAGTCATCCTGACACGCAACAAGGGATATCGCAAGACGGGCCGTGACCGCAAAATCCCACACTTCTTCTACCGCGACTATCCTCGACTGCGCGTGATGTTGAGTCATCGTCTGGAGTCGTATAACCGTCAGTTGGAACTTGTTGAACAGTTGGAGCGCGAAGGAAAAATCGTGTGTATACGTCCCGAACGGCCATTGGAAGTTGACCGCATAGAAAAAGACGTCCAAAAGCTTGAACGTCTCTATGAGGAAGGATTTCAAATGGGCGAACGGTTTATTGCTCTTTAGTCACCCTCTTCTACAATCTCGTATTTTGGCGACTCACCATATTTATTGGCCAATGGGTCGCTATCGAGCAGGCAGAAGATGAATGTGGCAAACGAGGTGACGGCCAATGCCAAAGATGCTATGCCGAACAAAGGCAGGTTCATATTCCCGATGGCCTTGAAAGGATCGGCGTTGATACTTTGTATT
>JAILAI010000011.1 GCA_024681705.1 Prevotella sp. | reverse complement strand
TATATATTATAATAAAAATATTTTACTTATAGTTAGTGTATTTTTAAGCCTAATAATTTACAATTTAAACACACTTCACTTGTGTACTTGTGTCTTATTGTAACAATGTAACAATGTAACATTGTAACAAATACATTCGTTTAATATCCTTAACAATTATTAGCCGTTTTCGACACCCTGAAAATTTGGAATTTAAGGGAATTATGTTGTACCTTTGCATACGAAAGGAGAAGAAACGTGGAAGCTCGTGAGAATGCAGGAACCAAGGCCCCGGGGACGGCACGACACGATGCTCAGCGATGATAAAACAGGCCTGATCAGCGCAACGCGGAAACTCCTTCAGAACAGAATTTATTAACCGTTAAAATCTTTGAAAGGAAAACACAATGGCAGTATTTTACAAATTGACAGGTGAAAACGTAACCACCCCCAATCCCTCCAAAGGAGGAGGACACAGAGCGGCGGGGCTCCTAGCGGCCTCCTGGGGCTTTATAGGATTAGATAGGGGGCTATAGGGTTGAATAGGGTTTTATAGGACTTTATAGGACACTATAGGACATAGGAACCATAGGGCTTTATAGCCCATCCAAGGATGTCGTGAGACAACCGCCATTCCCCATCACCCATTACCCATCATCTCCCATCAAATCCCATAGCCCCCATCAAATCCCATAGCCCCCTATAACACCCCATAGCCCCCCATCAATCCCATAGCACCCTACCACACCCCCAATGTTTAACCAAAAACCCTAACCCAACGTCAAAGAAAGAGATTTGGAAGTTCATCATCCAGACGCTGATGGCGATTCTCACCTCAATTGCAACCTCACTCGGAGTATCGAGTTGCATGATGTAGAAGATTGAATTTTGCAATAATGCGATGAAAAACGCTGAAATCACTTATCAAAACTGGCGTGTTCGAAAATGAAAAGCGATGTTTTTACAAACGAAAAGCGGCGGTTTTGAAAATGCAGTCCTTGTAGCTAATATCGGTGAAAGAACAGAGCCACCTCGATGATGAAGAAAGTGAAGGTTACAAAATGATGCCTCGCGCGTTATTAAATATATAAATCATAACAATTTTCATATTTAAAATCAGTACTGCCATCATATACAAATCAGAACTGTCATCATATATGAAAACGGAACTGTAGAATATATAAAATCAGAACTGTAAAATATATAAAACAGAGCCGTAGAAATGTATAAAAGCAGAACTTCATAAATATATAACGGAACTATCATAATTGGAAAAGGTATAAAATGAAAAAGTGTAAGAAATACTGCGGTGTCGTGGTGCCCGTGGTGACTCCTGTGACAGCCTGCGGAAAGGTTGACGAGAAGGCTGTTGAGCGTATTGTTAGTAATCTGGCCAAAAACAATGTTTCGCCATTGCTGATGGGAACGACTGGCGAGGGCAATTCAGTGTCGATGGCTCAGGCAACACGTATGATTGAGGCCGCTAAACGTGCCGCAGAGGGCAAGGTCGTCATCTACGCAGGTTTGTGCGGATGCTGCTGGGAAGAGCAGATGGAGGCCGCCAAGCGATTTGTTGACGCTGGTGCCGACGTGATTGCCGCCACCTTGCCTAGCTACTACGCCCTGACCGCTGAGCAGATGGAGGCATATTATCAGCAGCTGGCCGACAACGTCACGGTGCCGCTGATGCTCTACAACATCACTATCACCACGCACATGAGCATCCCACTGGATGTGGTGGAGCGCCTGAGCCACCATCCGAACATTGTGGGTTTGAAGGACTCTGAGAACAATCTGCCGCGCATGCAGGAGGCACTCGAGATGTTTGCCGACCGCGATGACTTCAGCTATTTCTGCGGTTGTGCGGCAAACTCGGCAGCCGCAATGGCCTGGGGTGCAGACGGTATCGTGCCCAGCGTAGGCAACTACTGGCCAGAAGCCTATCAACAATTGTATGAGGCAGGCGTCGAAGGAAGAAAAGAAGACGCTGAGCATTGGCAACAGCTCACCATCGAGATAGGTAAAATCAACACCCAAGGACTAACACTTGGGCAGTCGCTTTCGGGATTGAAAGTGATTATGAAGATGCTCGGCCTTTGCGATGAATACATGCTCCCACCACTGACCGAAGTGTCCGAAGAAAAGAAGAGCGAGATAAGGAGCCGCTTCAATGACTTCTGCGAACAAACAAAAGAGATTACATTCACCCTTAACGATCAGGAAACATGACACATACCAGCATCCACTGGATAGACATGCTGATTGTGGCTTTGTCGCTTCTGGCAGCGGTCGGCGTCGGCATTTGGTTCTCTCGAAAGCAGAACAGCACCGAGAGCTATTATGCAGCTAACGGCAGCGTTCCCGCATGGGCGGTGGGCATGTCGATGTTTGCAACCATCATCAGCAGCGTGACGTTCCTCGCCTACCCTGGTGCTGCCTATTCGGGCAACTGGATTCTGCTGGTGCAGGGCCTGATGGTACCCATCGTACTGGTGGGCATGATTTGGTTTATAGTTCCACTGTTCAGGCGCGTCATCAAACTAAGCACCTACGAGTACTTCGAGCGTCGTTTCGGACCTTTCGCCCGTTTCTATAGTTCGGTGGCCTTCGTTCTGGAGCATTTCTCGAAGATGGGAACCATCCTCTATCTGATGGGTATTGCTATGGCCTCGTTTACGGGTGTAGACATTAAAGCCATCATTGTCATCATCGGCCTCGTGACCATCCTCCTGACCTATCTGGGAGGCATGGAGGCCATCATCTGGATGGACGTTGTTCAGGGATTCCTGCTGATTCTCGGCGGATTGCTCACCGTTGGCATGCTGTTCTGGTTGACCGATGGCGGTGCCTCTACGGTGTTCAGCGTAGCGGCCGAATACGACAAGATTGACTTCGGTCCCTACACTTGGGACCTCACACAGCTGACGTTCATCGTGATGGTGCTGAACGGCATTTTCTATGCGGTGCAGAAGTATGGCACCGACCAGAGCATCGTGCAGCGCTATTTGGCCGCCAAGGACGAGAAGAGCGCCAAGAAGGCCTCCTACATGGGCGTGCTGATGAGCGTCCCCGCATGGGCTTTGTTCATGTTCGTGGGTACGTGTCTGTTCGTTTACTATAAGGTGAATGCCGGATTGTTGCCCGAAGGAATCAAGAGCGACGAGGTGTTCCCCTATTTCATCGCCACCGAGCTTCCCATAGGTATCACAGGACTGATTATCGCGGCACTTGCGGCAGGCGCCATCTCGTCAATCGATAGCGACGTGAACTGCATCTCGGCCATCGTGGTGGAAGACTATTACGGACGTTTCCACAAGAATGCCTCCGACAAGCAGAAGCTTCGTGTGGGCAGACTCTCGGTGCTCGTCATCGGTGTGCTTAGCATCTTCATCGCATTGCTCTATGTGGCCTGGGGAGGCGAAGGCGTACTGGGAACGCTGTTCGGGCTCTATGCCATTGTGTCGGCGGGCATCGTGGGCATCTTCCTTCTGGGATTGTTCTCGCGCAGGGCCAACTGGCAAGGATTGTACATTGGCATTGCCGCAGCCGTTCTGTTCACCGCCTACGCCGTGCTGACATCGAGCAAGTTTGAAACCGCCGACGGAGGAAAGCAATTGCTCCTCGACCTTGGAAGCCTCAACTTCACTCACCATAAATACATGCTAGGCGTATACAGCCATCTGATTGTATTGATTATCGGATACGTGGCCAGCTTCTTCTTCAAGACGCCTCTGGCCGACAAGGAGCTGACCGTCTACGCATTCCTGGAAGAAAGAAGAAACCAAAAGAATAAAGAAAAGAAATCATGATAAGACCAAAGATAGCCATCACAATGGGAGATCCCGCAGGGATAGGTCCCGAGATCATCATCAAGGCGCTGAGCCTGAAAGAAACGTACGAGAAATGCCGTCCGCTGGTTACCGGCGACGCGAAACTGATGGCAGCTGCCGTAGAAAACATGCAGAGTCGGCTACGGGTGAATCGCATTGAAAGTGTCGACGAGGCCAAGTTCGAATATGGCATCATCGACGTGCTCGACCTTGCTTGTGTCGACATGCAGACATTCGAGCCGGGCGTTGTTCAGGCACAATGCGGACATGCCGCCTTCGTGAGCATCATCAAGGCCATTGAGCTGGCAATGAGCAAAGAAGTGGACGCTACGGTAACGGCACCTCTGAACAAAGAAGCTCTGCACAAGGGCGGGCACAACTTCGACGGACATACGGAGATATATGCACACTTCACCGACACAAAGAAGTATGCAATGCTGCTGGCCGACGATTTCCTTCGCGTTATTCATGTTTCGACACACGTTTCACTACGTGAGGCCTGCGACCGTGTGAAAAAAGACCGCATCATCGAAGTGACCGAACTGATTGACGATGCCTGCAAACAATTTGGCATTGTGAAACCCCACATCGGTATTGCCGGATTGAATCCACATGCCAGTGATGGCGGACTCTTCGGATGGGAAGAAGAAAAGGAAATAGCACCAGCCGTAAAGGAGCTGAGAGAGCGAGGCTTCGACGTGGATGGCCCCATACCGCCCGACACGCTCTTTGCCAAAGCCCGTTGCGGGAAATATGATGGTTGTGTGGCCATGTATCACGATCAGGGGCACATTCCATTCAAGGTGGTGGGTTTCCAATGGAACAAAGAAACCGGGCAGATGGATGCTGCAAAAGGCGTAAACATCACGCTAGGGCTGCCCATTATTCGTGTAAGCGTTGATCACGGTACGGCTTTCGACGTTGCCTGGAAGGGTGTTGCAAGCCCCGAGGCGATGCTCCTTTCCATTGATTATGCCACGAGAATGGCTCAAAACCGAAAATAGGAAAATCGCCATTACACCAACAAATCAAAGGGCAAGGCAATGGGAAAAAAGCTGACGACGATTGTAATTGCCGATGACCTCACGGGGGCTGCCGAGATGGCTGGTGTGGCCATGCGCTATGGTCTTCGGGTGAAGCTGACGATGACGCCATCGGTTGGGTCGGCATGGAATGATGTCGACGTCATCGTAGTGGCTACAGACATGCGCTCGATGCCGGAAGCCGAAGCCGTAAAGAAGACGACCACGATTCTTGAAACGATTGCATCAAGTTTTCCCAATGGTGGCTACCGGTTGTTCAAGAAGACCGACTCGGCACTCAGAGGACACATCATGGCCGAAACGAAGGCCACATTGCAACGACTGACGCTGAAGAGAGCCATCCTGATTCCTCAGAACCCCTCGAAAGGGCGCATCATCCTTCAAGGACACTACTCTATCGGAGGTGTGCCACTTCACCTGACCTCCTTTGCCCACGACCCTGAGTTTCCCGCCCACTCCTCAAGCGTGACGAACGTATTGATAGGTAGTAAAAGTTTGGAAATTGACGATTCCATCAAAGAAGATAATGATGTGGAAACGACCATCTTTGTGGCCGATGCGACATCAAGTAACGACATCGATGTGCAACTGAGAAAGACCACAGGCGAGTGCCTGATTGGAGGCGGGGCCGATTGCTTTGAGGCTTTCTTGAAGACAAGTATTCAACTCGAAGGCGACTTCTTGAATACAACAAAGCACACTCATCAGCAAGGGCAGATTCCCCAAGCAGACCTTTCGTGCAAACCCGTCGAAACGAAAGGGTTATTGGTGGTTTGTGGGAGCACGCAGAGCAATGCCATAGACCTTCCGGTTGAGGATATTCAGATGCCCGAGGATGTTTTTCACGGAGGTTCACCACAATCGTGGATTCACACATTGAAAGAAGCCTATAGCAGAAGGGAAGCACTCATCATGCGTGTGGGAAACTATGCGAATGCAGGTGGGAAATATGCTGAGCGTCTTAAGCAAACGATGGCTGAGGCGACCTTAGAAATCGTGAATGTTTGTCAGCCAAAGACACTTGTCATTGAAGGCGGCGCTACTGCTTTCGCCATCTTCTCGGCACTTCAATGGGCCGATTTCACCGTAGAAAAGGAACTAGCGCCAGGTATCGTCTGCCTAAAACACACCGATGCCGACAACCACGAAACGAGAATCATCTTGAAACCAGGCAGCTATCCTTGGTTGGGATTATTATAATTAGGTTTAGATTATTATAAAATGCATTGAACCATTATAATTGGGTTTGAGTTTTATAAATGGTTTGGATTATTATAAAAGGAAAAGAGCCTTGCTGACTTTTCACTAGAAAAGGGCAAAGCTCTCTTTCTTTTTCACCCGAAGGAATCAGAACGAATAGTTGAAACCAAGCGAGAAGTATTCCTTGAACTGCCAGTAGCCGTGATGTCCATCGCGCGTTGTGGCGTCGTCGAATCTCGGATAGATGAACAGCTTACTCGATATGTACTTATTGAATTTGAAGGTAAACTCGTTTTCCCATTCAAGTTCCGAACGGCTATAGGTAGTGAAACCATACATACGCGTCTTCCATGAAATGTTATCGGTGAACTTCCATAGGAGGTCGATGGTGAACATCGAACCGATGTCGTGAAGCGTGTGCTTGCCTTCCTCAATGCTATTCTTCTTCGAAAGAGCCAGACGGTCGACATAACGGAAATTGTAAGCGATGGGGCTCAGCTGAATGTTTCCCGTAAGCTTCTTGTTGAACCAAGATACGGTATAATCCATACCAAGAGATATGTTCAGGTTGAACGGCGACATGAAGTCACTATAGGTAAACACATCGTTGTTCTTATAGCCGCGCATGAACTGTGTGTAAGCCAACACGTTCAACGTATAGTACCAGTTCTTGGTTGCCTGCAAACCCACTTTCGACGTCAGACGCAAAAGGTCTTCAGAAGCTTTGAGATTGTGGATGGAGTCGGCACGCGACGTCTGGAAACCGAGTTTCATCTCCAACTTGTTGTCCCATTTCCATTTCCCCTTGTTATCGTAATTGGCTTCGAGCGTAGCACTACCCACCATCGAGTAGTTGCTCTCACCACCTTTATACCAGTTGCCCGAAATGTAGTTCTGGAGGAACTGGAGGTAATAGTCGCCCTTGTACGTCCAGAACTTAGGCTTCTCAACGACTACATCGACGGGGGCGTCGGTCGATTCCTGAGGTGCCACATCGGTACGCTCAACAAAAGAGACCTCCTGACGAAGGGGTTGGTTGATTTCCTCGCCTACCTCACCGGCTTTCTTCAGTTCGTTCTCACTATTCTCAATCAAGTCGGGATGATTAAGATAAGCACTCATCAGAGCGGCATTCACCTCACCGTCGGCATTGCCATTGGAAGCAAGCTGACTAGAGGCAACCGAATGATAAAACGTGGCCGGAGCAAACAGCTGGTAGCTGCTATATGCGCTCAACGGAGTTTCAGGGGCGTCCTGAGTTTCCTGCTGCGCCTTGAAAGCATTAAGCGAATCGGCATACTGCTTTACAAAATCTGTATCCTTCTTGGCGCTCGCCGAGAGAACACCCAGAGAACAGATAGCGATGACAATAAGTTTCGTATGTTTCATATTAAAAAAGATTAAGTGCACTTTTTGATTGGTATCATTCTATTGAATATCAGCTTTACATCATATATTTATTCAAGTTCAAACAAGCCGCTGGGAGTCTTACGCTTGAGCACATCGAGCAAGAAATCCTTACCTGGGACAATACCCACCGAGCGGAGTGTCATTTCAACCGTCTTGCGAGCTAATTCCGGATGGTTGTTTTCTTCGCTGAGGTGGCAAAGCCATACATGCTTCAGGTTTGGTGTAGCATTCTCGGCCAAAGCTTCAGCACACGCCTTATTGCTCAAATGCCCGTTCAGTCCGCCAACCCTATCCTTCAGGTATTGGGGGTATGGACCTCCGTTTAGCATCTCCTCATCATGGTTGGCCTCGATAACCAGATAGTTCGACTTCTTGATGAACTCCTTCATCTCGTCGGTCACATGTCCGGCGTCGGTCATCAGGCAAAACACGGTGTCTTCAATCTCAATACAATAGCCGACATTGTCGTTGCTATCGTGGGGAACCGCAAAACTTGTCACCTTGAAATCATTAAGCTGAAACGTAGTTCCACAATCTATGATGTGACAGTTGATGGGCATGAGTTTCTTTCTTACACAATAATTCTTGTCGATTCCACGAAAGACTTCACGTGTCGCATAGACAGGTACATGATAATCACAACTAAATGAACCTACTGATTTCACATGGTCAGCATGATCGTGAGTAATCAGGATGTGGTGCACGTCGGTCAGGAGCAAACCGTAATCCTGGAAATACTTCTTTAGTGTTCTTAATCCTATTCCTGTATCTATCAGTAATGTATCTGTCTTCGTTTGTAGCAAATAGCAGTTTCCACTACTACCGCTGCCGAAGCATATGAATCTCAGCATTTAATTGTTTATTTTGATGCAAAAGTAACAAAAAATGTCCGCAGTACCAAATCGCCTTTCTCATCAAAAGCATAATTTAAACAATTTTATATAATTGCGTGTCTACCACATTTAGATTTTCAAGACCGATTTTGATTGCAATTTCTATAAGGCGACTAAACGACAACTGAAGATTGTAACCACAATCAAAAAGGGCGACACAATAAGGATCTCGACTTTCGCCAGCCTTAAGTTACTTGCATTTTATTCCCAACCAATGGGCGAACCTTAGGTTTACCACCATGACGAGAAAACCGATAATAGATAATAAGGTAAGAGCTCCAAAACCGATTTCGTTGCAGATGTGATGGATGCAGATAAACGAATAGGGTAACAGAATAACAGATGTGATGAGACCTGGCACATAACCTCTGACCATGATGCCTTGAAGAAGATGAACCACCAAATGTATGGAGAAGGCCATGAACACCGCCGTCCACATTTCCTTGGCATATGCTACATCTATAATGACAAACACAGTGATAAGCAATAGCATAAGCGATTCTTCAGCGACCGCTATGAGAAAGGCTTTGGGATGAAGAGTGCTCAGGTGGTGTATCACCTGCTTGATTCTGGGGAACCTCATGACCAATTCGTCCTTGTGCGCCAGCATCCATTTGTGCTGCACAAGAATCTCCTCTGTTTCATGAATGAGGAAAGCCAGTAGAAAAGAAAAAAGCAAGAATGCCTTCATTAAAAATGTTAACCGATTGTTGTTATCGGTATTATCCACGTTGCAAAATTACAAAAAAATGAGCAATCGCCTGTCCTCAATGGAAGAAAATCGCTCATTTTTTCATATCGCGGTATCAAACGTTAAAAGAAATGGAGAAGAATGGCATTCTTTTTTCCGTTCTCACTTAATGACTACCTTTTTCCCGTTAACGATGTACAGACCAGGTAGCGAAGGCTTCTCGCTGAGCTTGCGACCATCCAACATATACCACCCTGTGGCGGTAGTTGGTTTCTCATCATAAACTGCACTTATACCTGTAGGAGCATCCTTCAACGTGCAGATGGTGAAATAAGTGGGTTCATCGAACATGGCAGGATGTGTCGCATCCTTGAGATACTTGCCAGTGCCGACATTCTTCAGCGACCAGCCTTTGCCTTCCACATATTGGATATCCCATACTGCACCGTCAGGTATCTCATAGCCTCTCTGTTTGTTCAGACCTTGGATGAAGCAGCAGTCACCATTGACATTCTGGGAGTTCAGATAACCGATGTCGCCAGATATCTGGTATTCCTCACCATCTGGGGCAATGAGACGAAGACTGCGTCCACCAGTGATTCTGCCGATTTTGAAGAGACAGCCCTCGCAGATGTTTGTAAATGCCACGTTATAATTATCGTAGCCTAACTGCTGACCGGATATGCAATAGAAGGCTTTGCCTTCAGCTTCGTTGACAATAGCAAAATGCTTTTGTGACAAGGCAGACAGGCCACCCGTAAGGCGCTCATCAATCGTCTGGTATTTGATGTAGGCCTCAGGATGATTCATCACATCCAATACCTTCTCCGCGTAGCGTTTCCCCAAAATTCGGTAACCCTCAGCCGAGAAGTGCCAGGGGTCGACACCATTGCCGGGAATGCCTTCAGCCGACACGACATGACCCGTAGGGATGACTTCGGGAATCTTGGCTACCACCGTGTTGTGTAAAGAACAGCCACCACCCATCTCAGCATACTCTGTCTCACCAACAAAGAGGTGTACATCTGAAGCTTTGAGACCAAGGTCAGTGAGCATATCTTTATAAATCTTCTTTACCATGTTTGGCCATTTGGGATCGCCGTTATTCGAACAGCCCTGATGCAAAAGGATACCTTTGATGACACCCACTTCCTGGGCTTTCTTGGCCATCTCAATAATACGACCGTAAGGGTTGCCGCCGTAGTATCTGTTAGCCAACTGTGCCCACCATTCGCCGGAGTTGCTATTCAGTTTCTCCTGATACAAATCCTTGTCGAACATCTCGATGGGGCTACCACCCATAGCAACGGCAATAACACCAATCTTCTTGTCAGGGAGTTCTTTCACCATCGTGCGGCCGAAATAGTCTGACGGACCTAACTTACCGACTGGGCTAACGATGGGACATTCTGCCTTATACCAGTTACCGAGTGTGCGCTTAGGGTTATCGAAATTACAGGTGGCCAGCATCTGGAATCGTTCATCCACATTTCCCACATCCTGTGATTCCCATTGTGCATTACCCTCCATATTCGACTGACCAAAGCAGATGTAGACATAGAAATTTGGATCAACTTCGGCTCTTAGTTCAAGGGATGCCATAAGCATCAACACTCCCATAATTTTCAACACGTTTTTTTTCATGCAATTATTGGTAATATAGTTATTTAATAATATTTGGGTACAAAAGTACAGTATTCATTTTGATTCTCCCTTTAAAAATATCCCCAATACTTTGTTTCTTGTAACATGCAGAATAGGGAGTCAAAGGAGATTGCATAATTCGATTACACTACTGTCCACGAAAACTAATAACAATTCGCCAAAAGTCGTTTGGTTACGAGATTGCATCAAGGACTTCTTCATATCCA